>DASZZF010000023.1:0-116205 GCA_035543375.1 Candidatus Limnocylindria bacterium | reverse complement strand
CCCAGGGCAAGTCGAAGATGAACGCCATCGGCCACTGCATGAAGAAGGCCCTCGCGATCGTCTGGGGCGTCTGGCACGGCGAACACGATTTCGTCCCGGAGGTCGCCAAAGCTTGACAACGAGATATGGGACCTAGCCGGCGGCCGTAATCGTCGACACGATCCCAAAAGGCGGGGCTTTGACCGCAGTTGTGACCGCAGATGCTCGGAACGGATCGGCATGAACCGGGCCTGATTGGGACAAGTCGCCGCGCGAATGAACGGATCAGGACGGATCGGGACTGCTGCCAGCGCACTTGAAAATCGCTGTGGGCTTTCGGGTTACCGTGGGTTCGACCCCACTACTATGTGCTGAACTCGCACATCACCCCTGCGCACGAAAAGGGCACTTTCCGCGCGCAACCAAGGACTCCGATCGCCGTCTGACCGCAGTTCTGACCGCAAGCAGCGCGACGGTGTGAAGAGCGCTGGCGTCGCTGGCAACGTGACCGTCGCGAGGTCCCGCGTTGTGAGCCCCGGCTTGGCGACACTCGGCCGCATGGGCGAGAAAGCCCGCCTCGTCGGCGCGGCGCCCGTCGGCCCCCGTGGCGCCGCGTGGGCCGCGACGGGTTGCAGGGCGAGCAGCATCGGGAAGATCAGCGCCACGAGGAGGTCGGCGCTCGCCTCGGTCGCCGGCGCGCCGCGGGGGATCATACGCGGCGCTCGACCCACGCGGCGCGCCACGGCGGCGGCTCGAACACCGGGGCGAAGTACACGGTTGACTTCGAAATCTTCCCCGCGCTGAACTCGGTGAAATGGATGAGCCACCAGACCGAACCGTCGGGATACCGGCTCTTGAGGATCATGGTGCGTGAGTCGCCGGTGCCCGCGATTCGGACGAGTGCGAACGACGGCGTGATTGCCCACTGATCGGCTCCGATCAGCTGGGCGCTCGTTGGGTCGACGCTATCGCGTTCCAGTCGATTGGGATAGTTCTCCAAGATGGCGCGGAAGTTCTTACGCCCGCGGACGATCTCGCCGGATTGCGGGTAGTCCATGACGCAATCCTCGGTCAATAGATCGTCGAGCGCGGCGAAGTCGTTGGTGTTGAGCGCCTCGATCCAGCGATCCAGGACGTCGTGCGGATCAGCGCCTAGGCTCATGAGCCGACCGCGCGGACATCGGGCGCGATCGGTATCGGCGCCCCAATCGCGTAGGGTCCGCCGAGGCGGGAGAGTGCCGCGACCTCGCGGTCCGTGAACAACTTGGGGCGCAAGGCGTCGAGCGCGCTGCGATGCACAGCCTCGATGCCATCGAGCGACCGCCGCCGAAGGTCGGCCGGCGCCTCACGCTGCGTGCCCGCCTGCTCATACCCGGCGTGGCCCATGTACGCGCCGACGATCGTCTGCAGCGACTCCGCGGGCAGCCACGTCGCAAGGTCGGGCAGCAGACGTTCAAACGAAGAGCGGCCGAGCGGGAGGAACAAACCGTAGTCACGCGCGACGACGACGTGCATCCGATTCAGGAGCAATTCGAAATACACGGCACGGCCGGCGCTCTTCGCCTGGCGCCCGAATTGGCGACGCTGCATGTACACGCCGACGAGCAGCCATCCGATGACGCCGACGACTGCACCTAGGATGCCGGGAACAATTCGCTCGAGGTCCACACTCGACTTCCTTACGTCGCAAACTGACGAGCGGGTAGCGACAGTACCGCTGCGGACGCCCCTGTGCCAGGCGAGCGGTGAGCGGCCGCCAGCACGCGTTTTCTCAAAGGCGGAATGGTGTCGGGATCCACGCGCTCGAATAACGCGCTCGGCCAGTTGCTGCACAACTGTTGCACAAGGCGAGGCTCGGCGGAAGTAGCTCGCGAATTCGCTCACGAAACTCTGAGCCGACGGGCAGACTCGAACTGCCGACCGGCGGTTTACGAACTGTCGTCAGCCGTCCTCGGGCGTCCATCAACATCCGTTTCGCGCTGAGTCGCACGACTGCCTTCGGGTCCGGGCCGAGATAACTGACGAGCTTGCCGGGTCGGCGGAAGCGCTGGACGTCGCCGATCACGGCGATGAGCGACAGCGCGGTCGTCCGACCGACGCCCGGGATGGTCATGAGCCGCTCGACCCGCTCGTCGGCGAGGGCGACCTCCGCCAGACGCCGCCCGACGAGCGCGATCTCGGCCCCAATGGCCTCGTGCACCCGCAAAGTGGCTTCGACCTGGGCACGCTCGTCTTCTGGCAAATGCGAGCTCCTTGAAGCCAGGCCTGGCCGGCGACACCGAAGAGGTCGGTCACGGGCGCGTCCTCGAGGCAGCGGTGGCGCGCAGCCTGAATGCGGTTGCGCACCTGGGTGCGCGCACGAGCGCGGCGCAAGCGGCGACCTCACGCCGCAAGCGCCGGGTCTCTTCGTCGGGCGCCCAGACCTCGGGCACGAAGTCGGCGGCGAGCAGCTGCGCGAGCGTTAAGGGCATCGACCTTGTCGGTCTTGACCTTGGCCTCGGCGCTCGCCCGCGTGCACAGCGGGTTAGAGCTGACGACCCGAGCCCCGCTCTCGCGCCGCACGTCGGCGATGGCCCAGGTGTTCATCGTCGCGTCGAGGACGACCTGGTCGTCCGGACGGAGCGTGCGCACGAAGGCGGTAGCTCCGCGGTCGTGGTGCCGATGCGTCGCTGGATCGGCGGCCCGTTGCCCTCGATGATCGCGACCTCCGCGAAGCGCTTGTGGACGTCGAGACCGATGCTGCGCAGCGGCGTGCCCCTTTCATCTTTCTTGGGGACGAGGCCGGGCAACACGACACCTACGGATCCGCGCTCGAGGCGCAATCGGGTCAGTCGCAAGGGCGCCAGATACACCAACGGACTCATGGCCCATGCGAACGACGGCCTGCCCGTCCTCAATGTCCCCGTTTCACCCCTGTCCCGATGAGCCTGAGCCTACCGCTGACACGGGCTGCAGGTTGCATAACCGATACACCACATCTCTGGACGTGACCCTTCTTAAGCAGCAGACCGACAGTTTTATCGTCGGTGACAACAGGTTCTTAGCAGGGGGGTGTCACGATTCGGTTGGAGACGAACGAGTGAAAGAAGGTACCTCTCGATGACAGCCGACCTTAGTCACGCGCTTCCTAGGGTTCGCGGTCCCAAATTGCTGCTGACGGCTGCGATCGCGCTCATCCTCATAGTAGGTATGGTCACGATGGCAGGAGCTACCGCAAACGCGGTAGTCGTTGCAGCGCCAGCCCTTGGAGCGGCTGGCAATTTCGCGGTTCTGGCTGGCACGGCGGTGACCTGTAGCGACGGGGATATCACCGGAGACGTGGGCGTGTCCCCCGGCACTGCCATCACGCTGACCTTTTGTCCAGTTACAGGGACGATCAACGCGCCTGCGGCGCAGGCTCGCACTGACTACCTCACTGCGTACAACGCGTTCAAGGCGCTGCCGTGCGACGTCGCCTTGACGACCCTCGATGACCAGACGCTTGCACCCGGTGTCTATTGTTTCGACGCGGGGGCGACGTCGACGGACGGCGTGTTGACGCTCAACGGGCCGGCGGACGGGATCTGGATCTTCAAGATCGGGACCCTCGGGACCGGCGCTCTCGCGGCCACCGGCTTCTCGGTCATGCTCGGCGACGCGCAGGCCTGCAACGTGTATTGGTGGGTCGCCGAGGGCGCGACCATGACCGGCTCGGACTTCTCCGGCACGATTCTCGCCGGGACGAGCACCACCCTGACCGACGGAACCTTCAACGGGCGAGACCTGGCGAAGGCCGCGGTGACGATCACGCGCACCAGCGTTACCGGCTGCGGCGGCGCGCCGTTGCGGCCCGGGAACCCGGTCCGCAAGTAGGGCCGCGCTCGCCAAGAACGAGGGCGGAGGGACCCTTTCGGGCCCTTCCGTCCTCGTTCCTTCGCTCGACTTACCGCTGACGGCAGCGCCAGCGGCTGATTCGCGTCCGGCGGTGAACTCACCGTGCCGAAGTTGTCGAGCGGCGCGATCCCGCGACCCACGCTCGGCGCCTCTTCGATCCACTCGGCCGATGACATCGACGAGCTGTAGCGAATGGTCGACGCGAACGTCTTACCGGTGGTCAGGTTCTTCATGTCGACGAGCCAGAGGTGATCGTGACGCTCATCGTGTCGCCGCCGTTCACTGGCAGCGAGATCGTGCGCGTCGACTGAGGCAGCGTCTCGGTCCACCAGCTTGCCGGATGGAGGTCAGCCTCCTGCTCCCTGCTGAACAAAATGGGCGACTGACTCTTCGCGGAAATCGACGACAAAACTTCACGCGTTGGCGGGTTTGCTTAGGAAAGTGCCGGTTTGTTCTCCTTCTCGAGCCGATCGACCATCAGACGTGGACCGTTCCGGCTCTAGCTCCCGCTGCCTACGGAGATTGTTGAGAAAGATCGTCGGCGAGACGCTGCATCGGGGGTGAGCCCTCCGATCTCGCGGTGGCGGCGAGTGAAATTGTAGTCCTGGTCGAACGCGCGGAAGGCCCGCTCGCGCGCGGCTTCGCTGCGGTACGGCCGGGCACACGCCGCCTCGCGGAGCAGGATCTTGATGAACGCCTCGGCCTTGCCGTTCCAGCGCGGGGTGTATGGCGGGATGGTGATGTGGCGATGCCGCTGGCCTGCTGGATCTCGGCGAAGCGCCGGCCGTGGATGTAGCTGAAGGCGTTGTCGCTCATCAGCTGGCGGACCCGGATCCCGAGCGCGGCGAAGTGCCCCAGGGCCGCTCGAGGAAGTCGTCCGCATCGTCCGCATTATCGGTCGGCAAGGTCTTCCGATAGCTCACCATCAGCCCCAAACCGGTCGAACCCAGATGGCGGGCAGCCATCGGACTAGCTTGGGAATCCTTACAAGATTCACCACGGCCTGCCTTCACGGCGTACTCAGATCGCGGCGGGTCGGGACCGGCGCGCCGCTGCGATATGCCGCGAGGTACTTCTGCAGGTCCCAGGTGCCGAGGAACGCCGTCGCCGCCTGGACGCCCGATTGGTAGAGGTTGTCTTTGTCGTGCGAGGTGAGGTCGAAGTTGACGGCGGAAACCCCGAGCGTCGGAATGAGGATCGATCGCACGAAGTTGTGGGTGTCCACGTAGCGCGCGTCATGTGCCGAGGTCGCGGTGCCGATGATCCCCTCGAGGTACGAGATCGCGCCGCGTATCGGGTAACGCTCGATCTGCGGCTGTGTCGACTCGACGAGGCGGAAGCCCCAGATCGGATGTGGCAGCGGTCCCGGTGGTGGGTCGAACAACTCCACCGGGAAGTCGCTGAGTAGGCCGCCGTCGACGATGAGGCTGGTCCCTTCGCCCGGAAGGTGGCTCTTCAAGCGCACCGGCCGGAAAAAGAACGGGATGCTCATGCTCATCCGCACCGCGAGGGCCACTTCGAGCGCCTCAGGGTCGATGCCGTAGGCCCGGATGTCGCCCGGAAGCACGAGCATGTGGCCGCGGGTCACGTCCGAGGCGACGACCTGAACCTTGTAGCGATACTGCGGGTCGTTCGCCGACTCGGGAATCACGAAGTCGGCAAACGTCGTCTTCCCTTTGCGGCCGAGCAGGTCGCGCATCAGCTGGAGGAAGTAGTCACCCTCGAAGATCCCTAGCTGCCCGAGCAAGTTCGCGATGGGCCCGATGAGCGGGATCCGTCCGATCGTATTGCGATCGGTGATCCGTCGGAAATCGATGCCCGCGATGGTCGCTTTGAGCTCGGCAGCGCTGTACCCAGCAGCCAGGAGTGTGGCAACGATCGCACCTGCGGAGGTGCCGGCCACGTTCTCGAAGACATAGCCCGCGGCTTCGACGACGGCGATCGCGCCGACCAGCCCGATGCCTCGGACACCGCCGCCTTCGAAGACCGCGTCGACTTTGCTGACGATGTTGGCGGTCATCTTGAACTGGTCGACCGTCTACGTGCCGCCCAATCGGTCACGTCCGTGGCGTCGCCAGATGCGTCCCAACCATCAGCGCATGTCCTGAACGTCGACCTTCCAACGAATGCCTTGCGGAACACGCGCGGATTCCAGGCACGGAAGTCTGCGGTCAAATCACGCACGGAGCATCCGAATGGCCAAGCCACCGACCCGACTTGCGTCTGCCGGAAGCGATCGAACGATCCGCGACGATGGCGCGAACCGCGCTTTCCGAGGGCGTCGGCCGTCGGTTCGCCTAAGGAACGATGCGGGTCTGCCGATCTCAGTCAGTCGCTGTTGTCGCCGTTCTGCTCGCCGTCGGTCCCGTGCTGGCCCTGCTCGTCGCCGGCACCGCCCGACTGTTGGCCCTCCGCGCCGGTCGCACCCGTTGCTCCAGTCGCGCCGCTCGCGCCAGTGGCCTGCTCCATGTCGCCCTGGTCGTTCGAGCCCGACGCGTCTTCGCCCGGCTGATCGTTGGTGCAGGCAGGGTCCTCGTTCTCACCCTTCTGCTCGCCCTGAGCGCCACACTCGTCCGCGACAACTGCGCGCTGGGTCGGGTTGGGGCCGATCGTCCCGGTGTGGGCCAGGGCGGCTCCCCCCGCGGTTCCGACCAGCAGCGCAGCCGCGGCCAGGACGACGAACGATGATTTCAGCATGCGACCTCCCAAAGCGGCGGATAGCCGCACCGGCCTAACGCGCGACCTCGCTCGTCGTGATGCGCCGCCGGCCCTCCGGCGGGCGCCAGTCCGCATAGGCGCGGCCGCTCACTCGCTGCGCTTGTGGACCGCGCCGTCCTTCATGCCAAAGCGTGGGCTACTGGGTGCTGGGCGAGCGCCGTACCAAGAACCCCTTCGACAGCGAGGACGTGGCCAGCCTCTCGCGCGCCGCTCTCGCCGCACTGAAACTCGACTATGCGCGCCTCCGGGGATCGGCGCTGCTCGGCTGACCCGGCTCGCCAGAGCGCGCGCTTGGCAGGTCCTCGCATGAATCGCCAAAGGAACGTCTGAGCTGGCGGGCAGACTCGGAACTGCCGACCGGCGGTTTGCGAATGCGCTACGTAGTGTCCACCGACGTCACGGACGTGCGCGGAGTGCGATTTTCGGCACCTTCGCCCCGATCTCCGTCCCACGCACGTCCACCGATGTCCGTCGGCGTTGTGGCAGGTCCCCTCCGGGCTGGCGGGATCGTCGCTCCCGCTGACCTGTTAAGCGCAGCGCGTCGCGCGATAGGTTCGCTTCCTCGGCGGGAACGGGCCGCTCAAGCCCCAACGGCGCGCTGCGTTGTCCGCCTCAGCCATTCTCCCGGAGGAATGGCAGCAGGTGCGATAGAGCGGACTCACTGCGGGCGAACGCGGTGATGTGGTTCAGCGCCGGAAGGACTGCGTACCTTCCCCGCAGCATGAGCCGGACCGCTTCCCGGGCGTGCCCTTCTGCCGCGTGACCCACGCCTTCCTCCAGCTCACCGACCACGATCAGGGCCGGTGGATCGATCTGCGGGAAGGCGCTCCAGGGCCCGGATATCCAGCATTCGAGCTCGAGTGCGAACATCTCGGGGTCTGTCGAGCGCATCTGATCGGCGAACCAGTTGACGGGCCCGCCTTCCTCGAGGCCAAGCGCCTCTACGAGTCGGGCCGTGCCGCCAATCCTGACCTCCGCGGCCAGCTTGACGCGGCGCTCGTGCCAGCCGTCGGCGGTTTCAACCGCGCCGATGCCGGCGACGGCGCGAATGCGTCGGCCGTACTGCGCTGCGAGCTCGTATCCCACGACCGCACCATCCGAGTACCCGAGGTAGGAGAACGTCTGGAGGTCGAGAGCGTCCGCGACCGCGATGACGTCGTCGACGTACGCGGAAAGCCGGTGCGCCTGGCGCTCGCGCGGTCGATCGCTGCGTCCATGACCTCTGTGGTCGAGAAGGACCGCGCGAAAGTTGCGCAGAGCGGAGACGTAACCCGCGAGACGCCACATCTGCATGTCGCCTCCGGCTCCGGTCTGCAGGATCACGGGCGGGCCGTCGCCTTCGGTTTCCACGTGCAGTCGAACGCCGTCTGCCGACACGACGGTCCTGCGCGTTTCAATCATCCCGAAGAAGCACCTCCACCTGTCCCGAGTGTGCATCTTCCGCCCCGACGCTGAGCGCCGTTGCTGCACGGTTGCTGCATGCCACCGCGCCATGTCGCCCCACTGCGGCCGAATGTCGCGAGTTCCCGAAGGAATTCTGAGCCGACGGGACAGACTCGAACTGCCGACCGGCGGTTTACGAAGTCGTGTCCGCCTCGCACGAAGATCGCATTTCACGCACGTCTAAGCCCGTTCGGTCCCGCGCCGTATCGCCCTATACCGCCCCAACTGCTGCACGCATTGCTGCACGGAGGTCGTCTGGCCTCTGTGGAGGCGCTGCTCCGCGACCTTCACCCGTTCTCTCTTGGTGGCGGCGGGGTGGGCCGCCGCCATAGCCAGACATATACAGGCGGTAGATCTCAGCCAAGTACGTCGGCAGGGGAGCGAGCAACGTGTTTTCGTCCTTTTCCTCCTGGAGGTTCTCCAGAAATTGTGGAGCAGGTCACGGAGCGCAGGGGCCATTGCCGCCAGCGAATCGACAACTTCGACTTCTGCGGCACGTGTCATGTCTAGCTGCCCATCAGCCGGGTGCCGCGGGCGGTGTCAGTCGAGCGCGTCGCCGCCCCGGCTGGCCGGAGCGTATATGTCGAAATCGAGAGATGCTCCCAGTGCGGCAATCCGATGGACGAGTTCAGGAGACAGGTGGACGCCTTCATTGGTGTCGCGCAGAAACAGCCCGCAGAAGAAATCAGCCCGAGCGCCCTCCGCACATATCTGCGCCAGAATGACGCCAACCGGTTCCAACTGTGAGAGCAACTCCTCCAGGTGCTCATCGAGTTGTGCTGATTTCGGCAAGCCGCTGCGCAAGCCACACGCCTCGCCGTAGATTTCGTACGGCTGGACCCGCACCGTCAGGATCGGCCGGCTCGATACCCAAGCGCGATGTCACGTCGGCGGAGCTAGTGCGTTCTCCGACCAAGCGAAAAGAACAAACGACGGACGTTACCGGACCCATCTCAATCCTCGGATCTTGGCCCCATCTTACTGAAGAATGTTGCCCCGCCGGTTAAATATGTGGCTGCTCGACCGACTGTTGCGCGCTGCGGTCGCTGATCGGGCAGGCGCGTGGGCGAACCTACGGCGGGTCCGCTCCTTGACGGCGCTAATGCCCGCGAAGCTGACTACACGGTATGGCGACGCCCTCCAGGTCCGACGATCACCGGACGGCCTTGGCCGTTGGGCATCCAGGCGTTCAAGCCGCGAACGGCGTGATTGCGGACACCCAGCACCATCTTGGAGGTCGCCCCGACCGCGCTGACGTCGCCGACGACGGACGAAATATGTTCGCTGCTGAGAATCGGCGTGCCGCGTAAGTACGCGGCGCAATCGAAGGGCGTTGCCGAACGCACGATCATGCTCTGGCTCCAACTCGGCCGGCAGGCTGAGGCGTGTGCCGATGCCGGCTGCGCCGATCCGCATCACGGTCCGTCAGGTGGCGAGCTCACGTACTTGCAGTTCTTGCAGTCGGTCCTTCGTGCCGAGGCCGACGCCGGTGCCCTCGCGGTCGGCTATATCGCTAAGGCGATGCCGAAGGATTAGCGCGCAGCTCTCGCCTGGGCCGAACGCAGCCACCCCGAGGAGTTCAAGCTGCGAACGGAGCTGGCGCTGTGGACGATCGGCCCATGACGACATCGTGTCGGAGGGCGAGTTCCCCGACGACGAGACCGGGAGGGCGCTCGCGTTCAAGCTCGGCGCGGCCGGCAACGTGTGCTCGACGACGCTGCGGGCGTTCGCCAGCGCGGAGATGAGCAAGATAATCGCCAAGCCAATAAGTCCGGGCGGACTTCCGGCGGGGCTCCCGGCCGTCCAGCCTGATGCTGCCTAGACTCGGGTCGGACATGGTGACGACCGTCGATGAAACCACCGAGCTCCTCCAGCAGCTCATCCGCAACCGGTGCGTGAACGACGGCACGCCCGACTCGGGCGGCGAGGTTCGTAACGCCGAGACGCTCGCCGCGTATCTCGCCGGCCCAGGTGTCGAGATCGAGCGCTATGAGCCGCACCCGGGGCGCAGCAGCCTGGTGCTCCGGGTCGAAGGGCGCGACAGGAGGGCGCCGAGCCTTCTGCTCATGGGCCATACCGATGTCGTCCCGGCCGATCCGACCGGATGGCAGCGCGATCCGTTCGGCGGTGAACTCGTCGCCGGCGAGGTGTGGGGCCGAGGGGCGCTCGACATGCTCTGCATGACCGCGACGATGGCGGTCGTAATCAAGCGGCTCCTCGCCGGCGGGTTCCGGCCGAACGGCACGCTCATCTTCGCGGGCGTGGCCGACGAGGAGTCGCGCGGTACCTATGGCGCGAGCTGGCTCACCCAGCACGCGTGGGACGCGGTCCGCGCGGACGCCGTGCTCACCGAGTCGGGTCGGCGGAACTCGCTCCCGACGCTCGGCGGTCCGAAGGCGATCATGAATGTCGCCGAGAAGGGTTCCCACTGGATGACCCTGCGCACGAACGGGACGCCCGGCCACGGTTCGGCGCCGTACAAGGCCGACAACGCGCTTGCCAAGGCGGCCGATGTCGTCCGCCGCCTCGTGACCTACAAGCCGCCGCTGCACCTCGACGGGCAGTGGCGTGCGTTCGTCGAGGGGATGCAGTTCGTCCCGGAACTCAGCGCCGGTCTACTGAGCGCTGACCGCTTCTACGAGACGATCGATGCGTTACCACCGGGAGTCGCCAAGGGGTTCGACGCGTTGGTTCACACGACCTTCTCCCCGAACGTCCTGCACGGTGGGATGAAGGCGAACATCATCCCAGACAGCGCTACCCTCCAGATCGACATCCGGACGCTGCCTGGCGACGAGACACCGCAGGTGCATGCGATGCTGCGAGAGGCGCTGGGCGAGCTCTGGAACGAGGTCGAGATCATCGAAGAGAACCCCGATCCCGCGAGCGCGTCGTCGCCCGATACCCCGATCTTCCGCGTGATGTGCGAGGTGACCAAGAAGGTCACTGGCGCGGACGTCGTGCCCGGTTCGACGGGGGGCCTCACTGACTGTCGCTTCTTCCGCCGGAAGGGTATGCCGGCCTACGGCTACAGCGTGCTCAGCGCGAAGATCCCCATCGCCGAGCTCGCGACGATGTTCCACGGACGGAACGAGCGGATCGACCAGGAGTCGCTGCGCCTCATGCTCGAGCTGTACGAGCAGACGGTACGGGCGTACCTAAGCTAGCGAGCGACCTTGAGAGTGATCAGCGGCGCACGATCATGAGCAGCCGAAGCCGGCGGAACGACTGCAACGCGCACCACCGCGCGCAATACGGCATCTATGGCGATCTGTCGGTCAGTGCGGTGCGAATGCCGCGACGCCGATGATGAACGCGCTGTCGCTACCGTTGGCGGGTGCGGGACGAAAGACGACACGAGGTGCGTTCGGACACCGTCCTCGTAGAGGTCGTGACTCTCTTGGCATCCAAGGGCTTCGGCCGGCGTCGCCGATTCGAAGGCGGGCACTCTGTTCGCGATTAGCACCTGGATGGGCCGCCTCGACCCTCGCATCCCAGCGACACTCTTGAGCGCCTCAAAGATTCCGTGGTGCGTTCGTTGCTGGCATCCGCCAGTACCCAGGACAACCAGCCGACAGGTCGAGACTCGGCGGTCGCTTCCGCGCCCAGTTGTTGCACGGTTGCTGCATGAGCGCGAGGCTGGAACCGACGCGATGTCAAGAACGTACAAATTGCCGAACGATCGGCAATCGGTCGTTCTTCGACCTATTTCGTGCTAAGCACGGGACCGAACTCGGTGACTGGCGCGAGCAGTACAGGAAGCGAATCCACGAATCCGCCCTGTTTGTGCCGGTCTGCACGACTGAGTACGCGGCGCCCGGATCGATCAGCGCTGACCAGCTCGCCTGGACACAGAGCTGCGTTGCTGAAGGTCACCTCCGTATCGCACCCGCCGGCGTACCTAAGGAAACGCCTGCGGCGTGGCCGGACTGCCGAACACCACACGCGATGCTGGCTGATGAGATTTCCGAATACGACCCCAACGGCGACCGCTTCGGCTCGTTTGCGCGAATCTGCCTCAGCACTGTCGTCTGAAGTTTGCGCGCTCGGTCTGGTTCGCAAGCCATCCGATGTCTGGCCTCCCGGCCGTTCTCCGGCTGTTCCCCGCCCGAACGCCCAATGGCAACCGGTTATGTCCACGTACACAAACCGTGCGTTTCGTGGTTGAGCGTTCCACACGATAGGTGCGATGCTGGTGCCGGAGATCGTCCTCAAGGAGCGCGCGCGGAGCTGGGCCAGCTCGGACGACTCCGCATCGCTTTTATGGGTCCCGGCCGACACCTCGACACGTGCGTATGCGAGCGACCACACTCTGGCCCGATGCCCGAAGAGCGCAAGCTCGTGACGGTCCTGTTCGCTGACATCGTCGGCTCGACCGCCCTTGGGCAGGACCACGACCCGGAGGTGGTCCGGGCCGCGCTCGGCCGGGCGTTCGGGGCGATGCGCGAGGTCCTGGTGACCCACGGCGGCACGGTCGAGAAGTTCATCGGCGACGCGGTGATGGCCGTCTTCGGGGTCCCGCGGGCCCACGATGATGACGCCGACCGGGCGGTCCGCTCGGCCTTCGCGATGCGGGCCCGGGTGGCCGAGCTGAACCGGACCGCCCGACTGCGGTTCGAGCTGCGGGTCGGGGTGAACACCGGCGAGGTCGTCGCCGGCACCGGCGGTGGCGAGCCGGTCTTGGTTACCGGGGCCCCGGTGAACGCCGGCTCGCGGCTCCAGGCCGGCGCCACACCGGGCGAGATCCTGGTCGGAGCCCTCACCCGGCAGCTCACCGCTGGCGGGGTCCAGTACGGCGAGCGGCGGATGGTCGAGGCCAAGGGGATCGGCCCGCTCGAGGCCTGGACAGCGCTGGACCTATTGAGCACGGTCCCCGAGCAGCACCGCGGCGTCGAGCGGCTCGCGGCGCCGCTCATCGGTCGGGACCGGGAGCTGCGGCTGCTGATGGAAGCGGTCGAGCAGGTCCGCGCATCGGGGGTCCCGGCGCTCGTCACGATCTACGGCCCAGCGGGTTCCGGGAAGTCCCGGCTGACCAGCGAGTTCATCAAAGGAGTCCAGGGTGCGCGGGTGCGGGTGGGCCGATGCCTGCCGTACGGCGAGGGCATCACCTTCTATCCCCTCCAGCTCATCCTCAACGCCGAATGCGGGATCGATCTCGGCGACGATCGCGCAACCGCGCTCGCCAAGCTCGACCATGCCGTGACCGAAGTCTGCGCTGATCCGGACGAGATTCGGTCGATCACCAATCGGGTCTCGACCCTCGTCGGACTCACCCAAGCCGAGGACGTGCTGGCAAGCGTCCCCGAGAGCGATCTTGCCGATGAGCTGCGCTGGGGCGTGCGGCGGCTCTTCGAGCTTCGCGCCCGCAGCGAGCCGCTCGTGCTGGTGTTCGAGGACATCCACTGGGCCGAGCCGCGCCTGATCCAGCTCATCGAGTACCTGGCCGAATGGTCCCGCGCGCCGCTGGTGCTGCTCTGCCTGGCCCGGCCCGACTTCCGCGACGGCCACCCGACGTTCGGTGGATCGGCAGCGAACGCCACGACCCTGACCTTGGGGCCGCTCGGTCCGGACGACGCCCGGGAGCTGATCACCGCCCTCCTGGCAGTGGATGCCCTGCCCGAATCGCTGCGCGCGGAGATCGTCACCCGAGCCGAGGGCAATCCGCTGTACGTCGAGGAGTTCCTCCGCACGCTCATCGAGACCGGCCGGATCGCCCAGCGCGACGGCCACTGGGTCGCCACGGGCGACCTCACCCGCCTGGAAGTCCCCCCGACGCTCATCGGCCTGATCAGCGCCCGGCTGGACCGGGTCTCTCCCGAGGTGAAGGCGGTCCTGCAGCGAGCCTCGCTCGTCGGCCGGCTGTTCTCGACCGCTGGCCTCGAGGCGATCGGCGGCCAGCCGGTCAACGCCGCGCTGCTCCGCGAGGCGGTCCAGCGGGATCTCTTGAGCGAGGCCGACGAGCGGGCCCCCGGCAGCGGCCGGGTCTACCGCTTCCGGCATGTGCTGATCCGCGACGTGGCCTACGCGACGGTGCCCAAGGGCGAGCGGGCTCGGCTGCACGACAACTACTCCCGCTGGCTCGAGACCTCGCTCGGCGATCGGAAGGACGAGATCGCTGAGATCGTGGCCTTCCACGCCGAGCAGGCCTTCCTCCTCGGACACGAGCTCGAGCTGGCGAATGCGGACGCGCTCGGCGAGCGCGCGCTGACCCTGCTACTGGCCGCGGCGAGCCGGACCCGCCGGCGGTCCGACCCGGTCGCGGCGCGGAAGCTCTTTGAACGCGCGGCAGCTGTCTCAGACCGCTTCCCGGCGGACGCGGTCTCCCGCGCCACGGCCCACGGCTTCGCGGGCTGGTACCGGGCGAATCAGGACCCCCGCAGCCCCGAGGCGGATACGGCGTTCACGGCGGCGCACGCAATCGCCGCGGTGCCTGGGCCGAGCGAGGTCCTCCTGGAGCTCATCATGATTCGCGCATTCCGCGAGCTCCAGGATGACCGAGCGGCCGCGGCGAACGACTCATACGACGAGGTCCTCCGGATCGCTCGCGCGTCTGGAGATCGCGCGCTCATCGGCTCGGCCCTCGTCGCCCGGGCGCAAGGCTGGTCGCTGCAGGGGGACCTGGACCGGAGCAACGCTGCGCTGGTCGAGGCGCGCCAGCATCTCGCGGCGACAGGAGCGACCCATGCGCTCTTCCGCTGTTTCGAGCTCCTCGTAGGTAACACGTCCACCCGCGGCGAATTCTCGGAATCCGTGCGCTATCAAGCCGAGCGGCGTGCGGCGCTGCCAACACCGCCCTCGAAGCTCCAGCAGGCAGTGACGGCAAGGCACAAAACGATGATCGCGTACGAGGTCGGCGACCACACCAATGCCCTACGCGAGGCCGAAGCTGCGCTGGCCGCCGCCCGCGAGGCTGGGGTGCCGCAGACCATCGGGAGCTGCTTGTGGTGGCTTGGCGCGACGTGCGCGGACTTCGGAGACCCGGCTCGCGCGAGGGGTGCGCTCGAAGAGGCGATCGCGATCTTCGAGGGGCGATCCCGCGGCGCACTTGCCGATATCCATGGCCACTTCGCCAGGGCCTGCGTCCGGCTCGGTGATTTCGTCGCGGCACGCGAGCACCTCGCCGCCGCGCAGCAGCAAGTCCTGCCGAACGACTTCGATGGGGCGTCCACCACGGGCGTGGCCCGCGCCGAGCTGGCCGACGCCGTAGGCGATCTCGCCTCCGCTGACGCCGCGTGGCGGGAAACGCTGAACGTTCTGGCGTCGAGCGGCTTCACGGCCAGGATCGCGTGGACCGAGTTGGGGTACGGATCATTCCTCGTGCGACGTGGCCGCGACGCCGAGGCCCGCGAGCAGCTCACCTCCGCCCGCGCGCGGTACCACGATCCTCTCGCATACCGCCGAGTCGAACAGATCGACGCGCTCCTGGCGAAGGCGAGCACCTCGGCGTCGTCGGCATGAAACTGGTCCGGACTGCGGGGCATTAGCCGCTCGCCGTGTCCGGTTGGGAATGGCCGGGATCTGACCGCGCGTGACGGAGAACGACCGGTTCGATTCATCGAACTCCACGGCGGACGCATCTGGGTCGAAAGCGAAGTCGGCAAGGGAACGACGTTTTACGTTCGCGATACCCGTCGCTCGGGCTGCGGCCGCTCCGGCGTAGTCGGGCGGCCACGCGGGGTGGCACACACGGCGGCTGTCGTGTTCTTGTGCTTTGGGACGTCGGCGTGCCGCTCCGGGCGGGAACGCCGTACACAAATCGTCCGTTTCGTGGTCGCACCCGAGCACCGTTTGCGGCCTACGACGAATACCGCAGTCGGCGCATCGGCATCGCGGCTGATGCCGAGCTCGGCGGCCGCTGTGCCGTTCTCAGGAGGACTCCCCGCAGGCTTTGTCGGCGGGCGGATACTGCGCGCACCAGTGGGAAGCGGGAACGCGCCGAAGCGGCCCGGCAGGCGAGAGCAGACGCCGGCGACGCGACCCCCTCGGCCGCCGTCATCGAGCGCGAGGGTAGACCCCCCGACCGAAGTCGAGGCCACGCGGCAGCAGTTGCGCGAGGCGATAGAGCGCGAGGCTGCGATCACGATCGAAAACGTGCGCCTGGTCAACGACACGAAGGCTGCGCTCGAGCGTCAGACAGCCATCAGTGAGGTGCTCGACGCGATCAACAGCTCGGCCTTCGATCTGGAGCCCGTCCTGGTGACGGTGATCGAGCGCGCCATGCACCTGTGCGGCGCGGATAACGGCTCGATCGTCGACTTCGAGGGCGGCATCGCGAACATGATCGCGAATGCCGGCAGCCGGCCCGATACCACCGCTCTGGCGGCTGCCTACAGCGGACGCGCCTTGGAACAGGGTCGCACGACGATGACGGGTCGGGTGCTCTCGGAAGGCCGCAGCGTCCAGATCGAAGACACGCTCGGCGATCCGGAGTATGGGGCGGCATCGAAGGAGATCGCGCGAAAGGTCGGCGACCGCACGATGCTCGGCGTACCCCTCATGCGCGCGGGCGCAGTCACGGGCCTGTTCATCCTCCGGCGCAAGCGCGTCGCGCTCTTCTCCCCTACCGAGGTCTCGCTCGTCGAAGCCTTCGCCGCCCAGGCCGTCATCGCCATGGAGAATGTGCGGCTGTTCAACGAGACCAAGGAAGCGCTCGAACGGCAGACCGCAATCTCGGAGATCCTGCGGGTCATCTCCGGGTCACCCTCCGACGTCCGGCCGGTCCTCGAAGCGATCGTCGAGAACGCGCTGCGGTTCTGCGCTGCCGAGGACGCGCTCGTCATGCTTCCGAATGGCGATCACCTGCAACTGGCCGCGCACCGCGGATCGGTGCCCGTGACGAAGGACCTGCGCTACCCGAACGACGGGACGTCCGTGAGTTCCCGCGCCTTCCTCGAGGCGAGGACGATCGCGGTGCAAGACCTCCAAACGGCGACCGAGTTCCCGCTGGGTGCCGAGAACGCGCGGGCCATCGGCTACCGCGCTTCCGTCGCCGCGCCGCTGCTCCACGATGGCGCGGCCGTCGGCGCGATCGTGCTCCGTCGTTCCGACGCTCGCCCGTTCAGCGACCGCGAGATCGGCGCGCTCGAGACCTTCGCGGCCCAGGCGGTCGTCGCGATCGAGAACGTCCGGCTGTTCAACGAGACGAAGGAAGCGCTCGAGCGGCAGACGGCGACGAGCGAGGTGCTCAAGGCGATCAGTGAGTCGGCGTTCGATCTCGAGGCCGTCTTCAAGACCATCGTCCAGAACGCGGTCCGGCTCTGTCGTGCGGACAACGCCTCGCTTGTGCGCGTTGAAGGCGGCCGCAATCGTCAAGTGGCACACGCAGGCCCGGGTATCGAGGCCTACGAGCGATACGTTCGCGACCGTCCCGCCGTCCCGGCGGCCCGAGGCACGCTCGCTGGCCGGGTGCTGCTCGAGAGGTGCAGCGTGCAGATCGAGGATGTCCTAACAGATCCCGAATACGACACGCAGCAATTCGCGGACCTGACATCTGCGGGTGTCCTGGTCGAACAGCCCCACAGCATGCTCGGCGTGCCAATCACCCAAGGGGAAGAGATCGTTGGGATCATCATCGCCCGCCGCGGGGAGGTCCGGCGCTTCGACGATCGGGAGATCGCGATCCTCGAGACGTTCGCGCAGCAAGCCGCAATTGCGATCGAGAACGCGCGGCTGTTCAACGAAACGAAGGAGGCGCTCGAGCAGAAGACCGCCGTCGCGGAGGTGCTGAACACCATCAGCCGCTCGGCCTTCGACCTCAAGGCGGTGCTTGATGTGGTCCTCGAGAATGCGGTGCGGCTCGTGGCGGCCGACATCGGCTGGCTCTCCCGTGCCGAGGGCGCGCATTTCAAGACGGTCGCGTACAGCAGCGCGTTCCCCGAGACGGTCCGGGCGGAGCTCGCGCGACAGCGAGTACCCGGTCACGAGGAGGGGAATTGGCGGCCGATCGGTCCCGAGGGTGGCGTCATGGGCCTCACCCTCGGCGAAGCCCGCACGGTCCACGTCGCCGATGTGACGCAGGACGAGCGACTGCGGAACGCGGTCGTCGTGCGCCTCACTCAATCGAGGACCGTGCTCGGCGTTCCGATGCTGAAAGAGGGGCGGGCGATCGGCGCGGTCGTCCTCACCCGCTACGCGGTGCGCCCATTCAGCGAACGGGAGATCGAACTCGTCCAGACCTTCGCCGACCAAGCTGCAATCGCCATCGAGAACGTCCGGCTATTCGCCGAGGTCCAGGGGACGTCGGCACAGCTCGAAGTCGCGAACCGCGAGCTGGCCGCTGCCAGCCGCCACAAAAGCGAGTTCCTGGCGAACATGAGCCACGAGCTACGCACGCCGCTCAACGCGATCATCGGCTTCTCCGATGTCCTCGAGCAGCGCCTGTTCGGTGAACTGAATGAGCGCCAGGCCGACTACACGCACGACATCGCAAGCTCCGGCCGCCATCTCCTCGACCTGGTGAACGAGATCCTCGACCTGTCCAAGGTCGAGGCCGGTCGGATGGAGCTGGAACCGAGCGAGTTCGCGCTCGCCGACACCATTCGCGGGGCCCTGGCGTTCGTCCGGGAGCGGGCCACCGGGCACCGCATCGAGCTTGGCTCACAGCTGCCCGAGGACCTCGGGACGCTGGTCGCTGACGAGCGCAAGATCCGCCAGGTGTTGCTCAACCTCTTGTCCAACGCGGTGAAGTTCACCCCCGACGGCGGGCGGGTCAGCCTGCACGCCCAGCGCAGCGGCAGCGAGCTGCAAGTGTCGGTGCAGGACACCGGCATCGGGATCGCGCCCGAAGACCAGCCGCGGGTGTTCGAGGAGTTCCGCCAGGTCGGCAAGACCAGCGACCGCTCGCGCGAGGGCACCGGCCTCGGGCTCACCCTGGCCAAGCGGTTCATTGAGCTCCATGGCGGGCGGATCTGGATCGCGAGCGAAGTCGGCACGGGCACGACGTTCACCTTCGCGATTCCCGTGGGTCGGGCTGCGGCCACACCGGCGTAGTCGAGCGGATCTTGCGTGAGGCCGCGCGTCTTGCTGCAGAGATTGCGAGAGTCCAGCGGCTAATTGACAGCTCGGACGCACGGGACGTCTGGCTAGCCCGACTCGCTCCGACTGGGATCACCCGCACGCGGATACGCCCACAGTCGGCGATCCCACAGTGCGCCCGGTTCGCTGTTCCAGTTCGGGGGTAGCACGGGTGTCGGCCACGCCGGATTGGCTTGCCACTTCTCCCAGCCGTTGGCAAACGGTGCGCCGCGCGACTCGATCAGTGCAATGACCGCCGCGGCCTCCCGGCGGATCTCCTCAATCAGTCCGGCCGAGTAGTTCCCGTCGCGCTCCTGCTCCTGCAGAAGTTGCTCGTCCTTCCACGACCAGCGGAGGTCGCGCGTCACCACGATGTCGAGGGTGTGGTCGTTCGTGTCGAACCCGATGGAGGTACGCCGGAAGGGCTCCTCCAAATTCACGTAGAAGCCGACGAACCTCGGCGTCCGGTCGCCAAGTCAGCCACACCGAGTGCGCGCGACCGGGGAACATTAGCCGGAGCGTGTTCGCCCACCACGCTGAATCGGCAAGCTGCGGTCCCGACGGCCCTGAGCGCCACCGCTTGTGCGTTGTCTCCTTTGGCAGGTACAGCGCGAGCAGATCAGGACGATCTTCAACAACGCGACACGCCCACGTCATCCCTGGCCGCCCGTCGCGCGTGATGTATCGGAGAAACGGCATCGTCGCCGACGTTCATGGCGGGAGCGTAGGGCCGCGTGTGCGCCGAAGAGGACAGCGAGATAGTCCTTAGGGACGAGTGTTCGCTCTGCGGTCCCGTGCCCAGTTGCTGCACGGTTGCTGCATGCGGCCCGGTCAAGCGGCCGCGTCCTCGCCGAATGCCACGCGTTTCTGAAGGAACTCTGAGCCGACGGGCAGACTCGAACTGCCGACCGGCGGTTTACGAAACCGCTGCTCTACCAACTGAGCTACGTCGGCACCGAAGGCCGCAACGCCAAGTCTATGGTTTCGGGGCCTCAGCCCGGGTATCGGATCCACGCTGGCGGCGTGGAGCACATTCGCGCGCTCGTCTTTCGCCCGGACGGGGCACGCGGAGGACGCCGAGCGCGCCGAGCAGCGCGCCCGAACGGCGTATCGCGCCGCGAAACGTGTCGACGCGAAGGCCTTCCTCGTCGCGGACCTCGTGCGGATCTCGCGCGTGCACACCTGATTAACGCCCGACTACACGCCGCGTTCACGGTGAGGTGCGACGCTCCTCGCGGATGACACGGCAGACCATGGGTTCGTTCCTCATCCGTCTCGAGACCGACGAGGATGGGCGGCGAACGGGAACGGTGACCCCCGTGCAAACGGGGGAGCAGTCCGCGTTCGGCGCCTTTCCGGAGCTCGCGTCGATCCTCGAGCGGTGGGCGGGTCCCGCTGGCGCGCCGGGCTCAACAGAGGAGGACAGCCCGTGATCCAGTCCGCACACCTGGTGGCCGGCGCGGCCATCCTCGTCACCATCGCGTCCGCCAGCGGCACCACCGCCGCTGCCACTCCGACCGCCCTCGCCGCCCGTCGCTGCGGTGACGGTCGCGCCGACGCCGACGCACCTCGCGGTCCCCGCCACCGCGCAGGGCGCTACCAGCGCGACGCTCACGGAGAACAAACTCGCCGTGACCGACGGTGTTGCCCCTGATCTCGCTCCGGGCGGCTACCTCTCGACCGTCGCGCTGGTCACTCTGGAGGAGGGTGGGCGCACCGTAGCGCACAAGCACGGAGGCATCGAGTCGATCTACGTCCTCCAGGGATCGGTCGACTTTCGCTCTGCCGACGGCCTCCGGGTCGTCCTCAATCGCGGACAAGGCGCAGCGGTGCTTCCCGGGACGGCCCTTCAGGCCATCAAAGGCGGAGACGGCACGGCGAAGTGCCTCGCGTTCTTCATGACGGTCGAGACCGCGCCGTTCCAGACCAACGTGGACGACGCGCCCGTCCATTTCCGCCGACCTGTTCCAACGTGTTCCGGGGGACCCGGCGCGTACCCTTTTCCTATGCCCGACGCCTACGCGCTCGTCCTTCATTCGCATCTCCCGTACGTGCGAGGGGCCGGCCGCTGGCCGCACGGCGAAGAATGGATCCACGAGGCGATCCTCGGCACGTACCTTCCGCTCCTGGTGCTGCTGCACGATCTCCGCGCGGCGGGCGTGGGCTACCGATTGACGCTCGGCCTGACGCCGACGCTCATCGAGCAGCTCGCCGATCCAGACATCTGCGCGCGGTTCGTCACCTACGTCGACGACCAGATCCATCGTGCTGAGCTCGACGCGTGGGACTTCGGGATGACCGGCGCGTCGTCCCGCGGCGCGGTCGCCGAGTTCTACCGGAGCTCGTATCTGCACCTCAAGGACGCGTTCCTCCATTGCTTCGGCCGCGACATCGTCGGTGGGTTCGCCGACCTCGCGCGGACCGGTGAGGTCGAGATCCTCACGTCCGCCGCGACGCATGGCTACCTGCCCCTGCTGGACGATCGCTCCGTCGAGGCGCAGCTCGGCATCGGCGTGGCATCCACACACCGGCTCACCGGTCTCGAGCCGACCGGCATCTGGTTGCCGGAGTGCGCATACCGGCCGGGACTGGAGCGCTCGCTCGAGCGGCACGGGCTCACGCATTTCTTCACCGACGCGGCGCTCATGCAGCGTCGCGAGGTCGGTCGGGCGCAGCGCACGATCCGCCCGACGAATGATCGCTCCTCCGGCGGTGGCGTCGTCGTCGCGCCAGCCGAGCCGCTCGAAGTGGATCCGACCATCGACCTCTTCCGGCCGTACCTCGTCGCCGATTCAGGCGTCGCGGTGATCTCGCGGCATCCTGAGATCTCGGGCCAGGTCTGGTCCGCGGCCCAGGGCTATCCGGGCGATCCCTTCTACCGCGAATTCCACCGCAAGGACGACCGCTCCGGCCTACGTTATTGGCGGGTGACCGCGACGACGGTGGATCTTGGCGAGAAGTCCGACTACGACATGCACCGCGCGGCCGAGCGCGTCCACGAGCACGCCCGGCACTTCGCGTCATCGGTACGCGAGGCGCTCGCCGCGCATCGCGCCGCGACCGGGCGCGATGGCCTCCTCGTGACAAGCTTTGACAGCGAGCTCTTCGGCCACTGGTGGTTCGAGGGGATCGACTGGCTCGGCTTGGTGCTGCGCGAT
The DNA here is from genome assembly GCA_035543375.1 of Candidatus Limnocylindria bacterium. Lineage (GTDB taxonomy): Bacteria > Chloroflexota > Limnocylindria > P2-11E > P2-11E > UBA4735. Next base: position 94,021 of record DASZZF010000023.1, on the reverse strand, counting down.
CTCGGGCCGGCGAGCACCACGGTCGCCGGGCACCTCGACGCGCGGCCGCCGCGTGAACGGATCGCGCTCGCCGAAGGCTCGTGGGGCAAGCGGAACGATCACTCGACGTGGCTCGCTCCCGAGACCGAATGGATGTGGACCGAGATCCGCTCCGGCGCGGCACGCCTTCGGGCCCTCGCGGAAGACGCGCCCCGTGACGCGTTCCGGAAGCGTGCGGCTGATCAGGCCCTCCGTGAGTTCTTGCTGCTCGAGTCGAGCGACTGGCCGTTCCTGGTCACGACCGGGCAGGCCGGTGATTACGCGAGCGAGCGCTTCCGCTCGCATGCCCAGCGGCTCGGGCGGGCGATTGGACTTGCCCAGCACGGCACGGATCACGACGACGTGGAGCTGCGCAATCTTGAGCGCGCGGACAATGCGTTCCCGGACGCGCGCATCGAATGTTTCGCGGAGCCGGCTCGGGTCGGTTAGCGGCCCTTGCCCTCGGGCGCCTTCGCGGCGGGCGCACCCTTCGCGGCACCAGCGGCCAGCGCTCCCTTCGCGGCACCAGCGACCGGCGCAGCCTTGGCACCGGTGGCCGGCGCGGCACCGGCGACAGCGGCCGGCGCTTCGCCCTCCGCGACGGCTTCGCCCTCGGCGGCCTCGCCCTCCGCGGGCACCACTGGCTTGACCTCTTCTTCGACCCGTGCGGCGACGGCCTTCGCGACGAGCTCGTCCGGATCGTTCAGGACGCGGACCGTCGTCGCGTCGACAACGAGATCGCGCACGTACACCGCGTCGTCGATCTCCTCGACCTTCGAGAGGTCGACCTCGATCCGGTGCGGGATGTCCTGCGGGAGCGCCTCGATGCGCAGGTGGTCGAGCGCGTGGACGAGGACGTGGCCGTGGGTCTTCACCGCGGGAGCGTCGCTGCCGAAGTGCAGCGGCACCTCGGCATGGGTCTTCTCGGTCAGGGAGACGCGGGCGAAGTCCACGTGGAGGAGCGAACCGGTGCGCGGCTCGCGTGACACGTCATGGATCAGGACCGGGACCTCGCCGCCGTCCAGGCCGGTCAGGGAGAGGAGGGTGGTCTGGCCCCAGCGGCGGTAGCCGAGCTGGAATGCGCGCGCGTCCGTCTCGATGGGCAGGGAGTCTTCGTGCTTGCCGAAGATGACGGCCGGCAGACGGCCCTCGCGGCGCATCGCGCCGACCTTCTTGCCAAGGATGGTGCGTGGGCGGACGTCGAGCTTCGGTGTTTCGGCCAAAACGGACTCGCTCCCCTCAAAGACCCGCGCGGAGAAACCATTATCTCAGGGCGGGGTCGGAAGGTCGACGACGAGGCGGTCGGGGGCGCTCAGCTCCTGGACCCGCGGGCACTGCAGCCTCTCGAGGCCGATCCCCCAGACCATCGTCCCTTCGAAATCCTCCACCAGCTTCACCTCGCGGACGAGCGGCGTGTTGGGGAGCAGATCGGCTGGCCCCTTGTAGCTGCCCATCGGGCCGACGTTGCGGAAGCGGACAGAAAAGCGCGCGTTCCCCTGGACCGGGACGCCCTGGCCGCTCGGTGCGGTGAACGAGACGGCCTGGTCCAGCGTGAATGACGGCACTCCGTGCTCCTCCCCGAAGCCGAATGAGCTGAAGTCGAACACGATCCGATCGAAGCCCGGCTGATGGGCGATACGAATGGCGCCAAGGGTCCGCTGGCCGAACGCCTTGCCGCCGTACACGGCCGGGCAGCTGCCCGGGCTGGTCGCCGTCACCGGGGCCGTCGGGCTGGCCGTCCGGCTCGCGATCGCAGGGGGTGTCGCCGGCGGGACGGAGGCCGCGGGCGAGGCGGTCGATCGAAGCGGGGTCGGACTCGCCGTGGCCCGCGTCGCGCTTTCTGGCGCACACGCACCGGCGACGACGATCGCGACGGACACGCCAAGGGCACCCAGGAGCAGCAGTCGGGCGAACATCGGTACAGAGTGTGGTCCGTCTGTCGCTTCTTGTCGATATTCCAGACACGCAGGCTGATGAGGTGTACGGCGAGCGTACGAAATCGGCGGGAAAACCGAGGATTTGTTAAGATGCGTTTCAGGTGGCCGACAAGCTGCGCCTGGCGCTGGTCTTTCACCAGCACCAGCCAGCGGGGAACTTCCCACATGTCTTTGCTGATGTAGCCGAGCGCGCCTATGCGCCGTTCGTCGCTGCGCTCTATCGGCACCCCGAAGTGAAGGCGTCGCTTCACTTCTCCGGCCCGCTCCTCGATTGGCTCGAAGGCAACCGGCCGGATGTGATCGGGGACCTCGCCGACCTCGTGAAGCGCGGCCAGATCGAGCTCCTCTCCGGCGGCTACTACGAGCCGATCCTCGTCGGCATCCCGCGCCGGGACGCCGTGGGGCAGATCCGGGCGCTCACCGATCGCGTGGCCGCGGTGTTCGGCCGCCGGCCGCTCGGCGCTTGGCTCACCGAGCGGGTCTGGGAGCCGCACCTGCCCTCGGTCCTCGCCGAGGCCGGGGTCGCTTATACGGTCCTCGACGAGGAGCACTTCCTCCAGGCCGGCCTGCGGCGTGACGAGCTTGGTGAATCGTTCATCACCGAGGACCAGGGCTTCCCGCTCGTCGTGTATCCCGGCAACACGCGGCTCCGTTATCTCATCCCGTTCCGCGACGTCAGCCAGACGCTGAAAGAGCTGCGCGAGCGTTTCGCCGCGGGCGCGAAGCTCGTCGTCTACGCCGACGATGGTGAGAAGTTCGGCGCCTGGCCGGGCACGTACCAGCGCGTCCACAAGGACGGCTGGCTCGAAGAGTTCTTCACCCAGATCGCCCAGTCCGACTTCATCGAGACCACGACGCTCGAGGACGCCTGGATCTTCCAGAAGCCGCAGCGGCGGGTGTACCTGCCGAGCGGCACGTATCACGAAATGGGCGACTGGGCGCTCGAGGCCGGCGCGGCTCGCCGGTTCACCGCCGCGCGCAACGCTTTGAAGGACGACCAGTCCGCACTCGTCGCGCTGCCGCTCTGGCGCAACTTCCTGGCGAAGTACCCGGAGGCGAACGCGCTGCACAAGCGGATGCTCATCGTGTCCGAGGAGCTCGCGCGGCGCAGCATCCTCGATTCGTCGCCCGAGGTCCGTCAGGCCCAGCAGAGCCTGTGGCGGGCGCAATCGAACGACGTCTACTGGCACGGTGTGTTTGGCGGGATCTACCTGCCGCATCTACGGGCCGACGCCTACGGCGCGCTGCTCCGGGCGGAGCGCATGCTCGCCGAGCGACGCATCGCGTCGGGCGAGCAGCGCGACTACGACGTCGACGGTCAAGACGAGTACATCTTCCGCGGCAATGCCGGCGCCGTGTTCGTACACGTGCAGGGCGGCTCGGTCATCGAATGGGATATCTACGCGTCCGCGACGAACCTCATCGACACGCTCGCGCGACGGCCCGAAGCCGAGCACGATCAGCTGCGCCGCGCCGAGAAGGCGGGCAAGCTGCGCGTGGGCAAGGCCGGCGAAAAGGACCCGAAGTCGATCCACGAGGTCGTGCGCGCGAAGGAGCGCGGCCTGGTCAAGCTCCTCGAGTACGACGACGCGCGCCGCGCGTTCTTCCAGGACAGCTTCAAGGTCGGGCGGAACGAGGCGGTGAGCCTGCGCGCTGTCAACTACCAGCTCACTCCGCAGCGTGAGGCGCGGACCGTGAGCCTCATCCTCGAGCCGCCGGCCCGTTCGCTCGCCAGCGTTCCTGGGCTCGGCATCCGGAAGGACGTGCGCATCGCGGACGAGGGCCTCGCGGCCGGTGTGCGCTATCGCCTGCGGAACGATGGTGAGGACATGATCACGCTCTCCTTCACGAGCGCATCGAACGTCGCGCTGGTCGGCGAAGCGAACCCTGGCGACGTCATCTCCCTTGGGACCCGTAAGACGACGCCGGGCAAGCCGCTCGACGCGCGGAACGTGACGGAGATCACGGTGCACGCCGAGAGCCGCCACTTTGACATCACGTTCGCCATCGATCCGCCCGCCGAGACGACGGTGCGGCCGATCTACGCCATCGCGAACTCGGAAGGGGGCTTCGAGCGCCTCTACGAGCAGACCGAGCTCGCGTGCACCTGGACCGTGACGATCGAGCCCGATACGCACGTTGACCTCGAGGTCCGCGCGACGGCGGTCGGGCAGCTCGTCGAGCCCGAGCTCACCAAACCGGCGGCCCGCCGCAAGCGCGCCCCGCCCGCGATTGGGGCGGCTGAAACCGCGGGGCGTCCGAAGCGGTAACCCGAGCATGACCGAAGTCCCGATGGGGTCGGCCCCGGCCCCCTCCGCTTCGAGCCCCGGACAGAAGGGACGCGCTGGACCCGCTGGCGCGATCCTCTTGGTGCTCGGTGTCCTGCTCGGCGCGATCGGCGGCGGCGCGGCCGGCGGCTACGTCGCCACCCACAGCGGTACCGCTGCGACCACCGATACCGGCACGGGTGGCCCCTTGCCGAGCGCGCGGCCGGTCGACGTCATCCCGGGTCCGGCGAGCGACGTCGTGGTCGATGTCGTGAACCAGCTCCTGCCGAGCGTCGTCACGGTGCTCAACCGCCTGCCCAACGGGACGCTCCAATCGAGCGGGTCAGGCTTCGTCATCGACGCCCAGCGCGGCTACATCGTGACGAACAACCATGTCGTCGAGAACGTGCGCGACGCCAACGCCGGCGCATCGTTCGACGTGATCTTCAGCGACAACCGCGTCGTGAAGGGCGCGAAGCTGATCGGCCGCGATCCGCAGACCGACGTCGCGGTGCTGCAGATCCTCACGCAAGGTCTCAAGGCCGCGACGCTCGCGAACAGCGACCAGGTCCCCGTCGGCTCGACCGTCGTCGCCATCGGCAGCGCGCTCGGCGAGTTCCAGAACACGGTGACCACCGGTGTCGTGTCCGCGAAGGGCCGGCGCGTTGCCGAGGCGCAGGACGTCTTCCTCGAGGATCTGATCCAGACCGACGCGGCGATCAACGAGGGCAACTCCGGCGGTCCATTGATCTGGGCGGCCACCAAACAGGTCGTCGGCATGAACACGCTCGTGAACCGTCAGGCCGGCTCGGAGGGTCTCGGGTTCAGCATCTCGAGCAACACCATCCGCGAGATCGCCGATCAGCTCGTGGCGAACGGCAAGGTCGACCGCGGTGTCATCGGCATCCGCTACACGCTGCTCAGCCCGCGCCTCGCCGCGTCGTTGAGCCTCCCCGCCCAGACGCAGGGGATCATCGTCACCCAGGCCGTCACCGCGTCGCCGGCGCAGCAAGCGGGCCTGCGCGCGAACGATGTCATCACGAAGGTTAACACCCAGGCGATCGACGAGACCCATCCGATCAGCTCGATCCTCCTCCACACCCACCCGGGCGATAAGGTGACGCTCACGATCATCCGGGATGGAAAACAGCAGACCGTCGACCTTACCCTCGGCCGCCAGAGCTAGCGCGGCGACCGCCCTCCGGCGGCGCGACGCCTCGCTCTACGTGGTCGCGAGCGGCCTCGGTGGCCTTGGCGTCGGCATCGCGCTCTTCTATCTGAACTTCCTGTACCGCGCGCTCGGATTCGACAACCTCGAGATTGGCGCGCTCACCGGGGCGCAGGCGCTCGGCGCGGTCGCCGGCGCGCTCCCCGCGACGCTCCTCGCCCGCCGCGTGTCGCGCCGCACGGCGATCCTGGCCGGTGGCACTGTCACCGGCGCCGGGATCGTGGGCATCCTCGGCTTCGATGCGTACCCGGTGCTGCTGCTCGCGTCGGCCTGCATCGGCGGCGGCGGCATCGTCGTCGCGTCGTCTGGGAGCGCGCTTGTGGCCGACGCGACGATTGGGACGGATCGGGCGGCGATGTTCGGTCGCCAGACTGCTCTCGGCGCGCTCGCGTACTTCATCGCCACGAGCACGGCGGGTGCGCTCGCCGCGCCCGTCGCCGCGTTCTTCGGGCGGCCGGAGTCGGCGGCGCTCGTGATCCGCTCGGTCATCGCGTTCGGCGGCGGTCTCGCCATCGCGTCGGCCATCCCGATCCTCTTCGTGCGGCCGAGCGCCGTCGCGACCGGCACGCTCGAGGCGCCGCACCGGCGCAGCCTGCTCGCGCGGTTCGCCGCGATCGAGATCTGCTTCGGGTTCGGCGCCGGCAGCGTCCTGCCGTTCCTCAACCTGTTCTTCGCCGACCGGTTCGGGCTGTCGTTCGCCGCGATCGGCCTCCTCCTGGGCACCCTCGCCGTCGCCGGGGCCGCGGGTGCGCTGCTCCACGCTCGCTTCCTCGTGCCCCGGGTCGGCACGCTGCCGGCGATCGTGGCCGTGGCCTTCGCGTCGTTGCCGTTCGCGATCGTCGCGGGCTTCGCGGCGGCGCCGGTCCTCGCCGTGATCGCGCTCGCCATCCGTGCGGCCCTCATGTACGCGGCGACGCCGACCTTCACCTCATTCGAGCTCTCGTCGTTCACTCCGCGTGAACGGGCCGGTACGGCCGCGCTGTTCGCCATCACCTGGAACGCGGCGAACGCGGCCGGCGCCTCGTTCTCCGGTCTCGTCCGCGCGGCCATGGGGCCGAGCGGCTACACCGTGAATCTCATCACCCTCGCAGTCGCGTACTGCGCAGCGGCGACGCTCCTGCTCGTCCTGTTCCGCCACCACGAGCCGGCCGGCGACGCGCAGGGCGCGCCCTCCGCGCATCGGGCAGACTCGTCACGGTGACCCCACCGCTGGCCCGCGACCGTGTCGCAGACGCGCTGACCACAGCGGTGCACGCCGCGGCGGACGCCGGCGGCTGGGGCGACCTCGCGCGGGAGGCGACCGTCGAGGTGGAGCGCCCGGCGAATCCGGCGCACGGCGACTACACCTCGAACATCGCGATGCGGCTCGCGAAGCCGCTCAAGCGGACAGGGCTCGAGATCGCGAAGGCCGTCGCGGACCGCGTCCCGAAGGGCGACCTGATCGCCGCGGTCGAGGTCGCGGCCCCGGGTTTCGTGAACGTCCGGCTGGAGCACGCCTGGCTCGCGGACCAGGTCGACGTCATCGTCGCCCTGGGCCCGGCCTTCGGCCGGAACGACGCGCTCGCCGGCCAGAAGATCCAGGTCGAGTTCATCTCGGCCAATCCGACCGGACCGATGACCGTCGCGAATGCCCGCGGCGGACCGCTCGGCGACGTGCTGGCCAACGTCATGGCGCTCTCCGGGGCGCAGGTCACCCGCGAGTTTTACGTGAACGACGGTGGCGGCCGGGTCGAGGTGTTGGGCGAAAGTGTCGCCGTCCGCTATCGGGAGCTCGGCGGCGACATGAGCGTGCCGTTCCCCGTGGACGGTTATCCGGCGGACTACATCGTTGACGTCGCGAAGCGCATCCGTGCCGAAGGGGGCGACCGGTACGAGACCCTGCCCTTCGCGGAGCAGGCGAAGGCCTTCACGGTCAAGGCGCAGCGGTGGTTCGTGGACGGCTTCAAGGTCACGACGCAACATCTCGGGATCCGGTTCGACGAATGGTTCTTTGAATCCGCTCTCATGAGCTCGGGTTACTTCAGCGAGACGCTGCGGTTGCTCCGCGAGGGTGGCCACCTCGAGGATCGCGATGGCGCGGTGTGGCTCCGGTCACGCGACCTCGGAGAGGACATCGAGAGCGTGGTCGTGCGGAGCAGCGGCCTGCCGACCTACTTCGGCATCGACATCGCATATCACCGCCACGCGCTCGTGCAGCGAGGATTCGACCGCAAGATCGACATCTGGGGCGCGAACACGCATGGCCACCTGCGCCGCATGAAGACGGCGCTCGCGGCGTTGGGCCTCGTCGACCGGTGGGACGTCGTCCTCTACCAGTACGTGAGGTTCCTCCACGAAGGCGTCCTGCTGAAGATGGGGAAGCGGCTCGCGCAATTCCTGCTCCTTGACGACGTCATCGACGCCGTCGGGGTCGACGTCGCGCGGTGGTTCTTCCTCCAGGCGAGTGCCGATCGGACGGTCGACTTCGATTTCGAGCTCGCCGTGCAGCAGTCGAACGAGAACCCGGTCTACTACGTGCAATACGCCCACGCGCGGATCGCGAGCATCTTCCGCACGGCCGCCGAGCGCGGGATGGCGTCAGCGGGCGCGGACGTGGGCCTGCTGGTCAACGACGCCGAGCTCGATCTCATCCGACGCTGCCTCCGGTTCCCCGAGCTGGTGGAGGAGGTGCGGGGGAAGCACAACGCCCACCTCTTCACCGGCTACGCCCTCGAGCTCGCGGGCGCGTTCCACGCCTTCTACAAGGGCAACCGCGTCATCGGCGAGGACGAGGCGAGGTCGAAGGCGCGGCTGCGCCTCGTCGAAGCCGTGGGCCTCACGTTGCGCCAGACGCTCGGCGTGCTTGGGGTCAGCGCCCCGGAACAGATGTAACCGTCAGCGGGTCGCGCTCGGTCGAGGGCTCCCGGTCCCTGCCGGTCGTGCGCCGCCTCCACCGCCGAGGAGGTCGCCCAGGATGTTCGTGTCGCCCACGACGATTGCCTGCCCGGCGGTCGTGCCGCTGGTGGTGTCCTGCGTCCCAGCGACGGTGATCGCGTCGCCGACCTTGAGGTCGGAGAGCTTGATATCCGTTTCGCTCGTCCGCACCACGCGGGTGCCCGTGCCGACGAGGACGATCTGCGAGGTCACACTCGCGCTCGCGCCGTTCGCGCCGGGCTGCCGCACCGTGATCGTGACCGAGTCTGCGTTCACCGAGATGATCTGGCCGTTCACGAGATTGCGGCCGGCCAGACCACCGCCGCCGGCGCGGCCCTGCCCGCCGGCCGGATTCGCGGAGGCCGCCGCGACGGTCGTGGATTGCGCGGGCGCGCGACCTGCGCCCAGTGCGTAGCCGCCGCCGAAGAGGACGAGCGCGACGAGCACGCCGGCCACGATCTGGACCGGTCGGCTGCCAAGGCCGGACCGCGTATTGACGTCTACGGTCTTCATGACATCCCCCTCTTCGCTCGCGAGCTATTCGTAGCGCAACGCTTGGATCGGGTGCAGGCGCGCGGCCCGCATCGCGGGATAGAGCCCGAAGGTCACGCCGATGCCGACGGATACCCCGACCGCGACCAGCACCGTGCCCGGCGTGATGATCACAAGGAGCCCAGCGGCGGCCGGGATGCGGTGGACGACTTCGGTGATGCCCCAGCCCAGCAGGATGCCGAGGACACCGCCGATCCCGGTGAGGCCGACCGCTTCGATGAGGAACTGGGTGAGGATGTCGCGTCGGCGCGCGCCGACCGCCTTGCGGATCCCGATCTCGCGCGTCCGCTCGCTCACCGAGACCAGCATGATGTTCATGATCCCGATGCCGCCAACCAGCAGCGAGATGCCACCGATCGCCGCGAGCAGGATCGTGAACGTACCGGTGATCTGACCGAGTGCGGCGAGCGTGTCGTTCTGGTTCGTCACCGTGAAGTCGGCGGCCGCGGGGTCGGTGATCTTGTGCCGGGCAATGAGGACGTCCTGGACGTCCCCGGTCGTCGCGTCCATCGTCTCGCTCGACGACGCTTTCACGACGATCTGATCGACCGTCGTCGTCCGGCCCTGCAGCACTCGTTGCGCGGTGGTGGTCGGGACGAGGATCTGATCGTCGCGCGAGAATCCGAAGGTCGAGCCTTTCGTGTCGAGGACCCCAACGACTCGGAAGCGGATGATCCGCGCCCGGGCTTGCGGCCCCGTACCGAAGACCTGACGGAGCTGGAGCGCCTGCCCGACCGGATCGGATTCGCCGAAGAGGTTGTCGGCGGTGACGCTGCCGATCACCGCGACCTGTGACGCGAGGTTCATATCAGATTCGGTGAAGAACTCACCGCTCGTGAGCGGCCAGTCGCGCACGATCGTGTAGTCGGGGCTCACGCCCGTGACGTTGGTGCTCCAGTTCGTGGTGCCGACGACGACCTGCCAGCGGCCAGTCCGCTGCTCCGCGTCCGCAGCCTTGATCGTCGACCCCAGCTGTGCCTGGATGGCTTTCATGTCGTCGAGCGTCAGCGTCTGCTTCACCGGGCCCGCCCCACGCAGGCCGGCGTCGGTCGTCGAGCCGGGCGTCACGGTGATGAGGTTGGAACCGAGTGCCAGGACCTGCGTCTGCACCTGTTGCGACGCGCCGTTCCCGACGGCGACCATCGCGATCACCGCCGCGACGCCGATGATCACGCCGAGCATCGTGAGCGCCGAACGCAGCTTGTTCGTGATGATGGACTGCAGCGCGGAGCGGAACGAGTCGAGGATCTTCACGGCGTGACCGCCACGTGCCGGATGTCGCCGGCGTGCAGGTCCACAGAGCCCGCGGCCCCAGCCCGCTGAAGCTCGTCCTCTGCGCGGCGCGGCATGGGCACGATCTCGTCGCCGGAGACCACGCCGTCGCGCATCCGCACGATCCGCCGGCAATGCTCGGCCACGTCGGGCTCGTGGGTCACCATGACCACGGTCTTGCCCGAGTCATTGAGGCGCTGGAAGATCGCGAGGATCTCGGCTGTCGAGCGGCTGTCGAGGTTGCCGGTGGGCTCGTCTGCCAGGATGAGCGACGGGTCGTTCAGGAGGGCCCGCGCGATCGCGACCCGCTGCTGCTGGCCACCCGAGAGCTCGCTCGGCCGGTGGGTCGTCCGCGTGCCGAGGCCCACCGATTCGAGGGCCGCCTTGGCCCGGTCCTTCCGCCCGCGGCCGTCGCCGCCGTAGATGAGGGGCAGCTCGACGTTCTCGATGGCGTTGAGGCGCGGCAGCAGGTTGAAGGTCTGGAAGACGAAGCCCAGGTGCTTGTTGCGGATCGCCGCGAGCTGATCGTCGTTCAGCGCGCCCACGGCCTGACCGGCCAGGACATATGTGCCGGTGTCCGGGACATCCAGGCAACCCAGGATGTTCATCATCGTCGACTTCCCCGAGCCCGAAGGACCCATCAGCGCCACGAACTCGCCTGAATAGATGTCGAGATCCGCACCGCGCAGGGCCTGGACGATGTTGTCCGCGCCCATCCGGTACGTCTTCGTGATGCCGCGGATGCGGATGATCGGCTCGGTCATCGGCCGGCGCCGGGCGGACCGCCGCCGATCTGGGGTGGACGGATCGACGCGCCGGCGCGCGGCTGCGGCAGGACGACAGTGTCGCCCTCGCTCACACCGGTGAGGATCTCGGTCACCGTATCGTTGCTCAGGCCGAACGTGACATCCGTATCCACCTGCTGCGCGTTCTGTAGCAGCACGACGTAGCGGCGGCCGCCTTGGTTGCGGACCGCGAGGTTCGGCACGACGAGCGCGCTCTGCCGGTTCGCGATAATGACGTTGGCCGTACCCGACATGCCCGGCCGGACCGCCTGGTTCAGCACGTCGATCGTCACATCCACGCCGTACACCGGCACACCCTGCTGGATCGTCGCGACCGGATCGATCGACGTGACCTTGCCGGTCATCCGCGCCGTGCCCACGGCGTCCACGGTGATGGTCCCGACCTGTCCGATCGACAGCTTCGCGACGTCGGCCTCGCCGACGGTGCCGTGGAGCGCCACGTTCGAGACGTTCGCCACGACGATGAACGGGTTGGCGGTACCGCCGCCCGATACGAATTCGCCGATCTGCTGGCCGATTGGGCCAACGACGCCGGGGACCGGCGCCTTGAGCACCGCGTTCGCCAGGTTGTTCTGCGCGGCGTTCAGGTTCGCGGCCTCCGCCAGCCCGCCCGCGTAGGCCGCCGCGATGTCATAGGACTTCGGCGCCGCTGCGATCTTCGTGAGCGAGGCGTTGGCGGACTGGAGCGAGTTCTGCGCGCTCACGAGCGTCGCGTTCGTCCGCTCCTGCGTCGAGGAGAGTCCCTGGATCGCCGAGACGTAGCCGCCGGTCACCGCATCGGTCAGCGTGCCGAGCGGCGTCGCCGCCTGGGTGGTCTTGCTCTTCGCGAGCGTGAGGTATTGGGCCTGGGCGGTGAGCGTCGCTTGCAGGGTCACCAGCTCCAGGCGCACCGACTCGTAGCTCTGATCGTTGCGGCTCGCGGTCGTCGCGAGCTGGGCCTGCGCGGCCGTGATGGAGGTCTGCGCCGATGCCACCGCCGTGGTGAGCTGATCGACGAGCGACGAGACCCGCGCGGCCGCCGACGTGTAGGACACTTGGACGTTCTGGTAGGACAAATTGAGCTGCGCGGTGTCGGCCCCGTTCTGCACCGCAGCGTCGAAGTGCGTGGCGATGTCGGTGATGGCGTCGGCCGACGCGCCATAGTCGGCCAGGGCGCCCGGCAGGCTGTTGGCAAGGAGGTTCTGCGCGTTCGCGAGCGAGGCCGACCCGCTCGAGAGCGAATTTTGCGCGGCCTTGCCCTCCGTCGCGGTCTGCGAGGTCTGGCCGGGCGAGGGACAAGACGAGCCGGTGCAGAACTGGTTGCCCCCGTTCGCGTTCAGGAGCGCGTTCAGGTCCGTGCGGGCCTGGTTGAGCTGCGAGATGGCGCTGTCGAGCGTGAACGCGGTCAGCTCGGTGCGCACGTCGGTCGTGAGGGACGCGAACGTCGTCCGCGCGGCGGTGAAGTTCGTCCGGAGCTTCGCGACGGACTGCTGCGCCGAGGCGATGTCGTTCTGCCCGGTCCGCTGGCTCTCGTCGAGCGAGCGCCGGGCGTTGTCGACCGCTTGCCGCGCGCTCGCCACATCCTCCGCCGATGCGCCGGCGACCGCCTGGTCGTAGTTGGCCTGCGCCCGTGCGACGCTGGCCTGCGCCTGGGCCACCGCGACCTCAAGGTCCGTGGTGTCGAGCTTCGCGAGCGGCTGCCCAGCGGTGACCTGCTGTCCGGTCACGATGTAGACCTCGGCGAGCCTCCCGCCGGTCTTGAAATTCAGGCGGACCTGGGACAGGGCGTTCACCGATCCGGAGACCGCCACGGTCTGGGTGACCGTTCCTCGCGCGACCGTGATCGTGCGGACCTCGGCCTGCGGCTGCGACGAGCCACAGGCCCCGGCAACGACGCCGGCGGCCATGACGACGGTGATCGCACTCCTGTGGATGGACGACATTGACCCTCTTCCCTTTCCCGACTGCCTGCGAGACGTGATCAGATTGTGGTGGTGGCACGCGCTCCCGCGGTCGCAGATCCGAGCCGGGCGACGATAACGGCGCCGAGCGCGTACGCAACGATGAGGACTGCGAGGGCGCCCCCGATCAGCGGCAGCTGGATGAGCAGGTACAGGATCGTCGCGCCGATCAGCGCCACGAGCGCGGCCGGGATCCGCGGACCCCAGGTCGCGAACGGGCGGGCGCCGAAGATCGTGTCGCCGAGGCGCCACGCGGCGGCCGTGAAGCCGACGAGCGTCACCAGGATTACCAGGGCGCCGAACACCGAGGCGGCCATGAGGCCGATCTGCAGCCCGAACTGGATACCGAGCGGGACTTCGCGGAAGCCCGAGGCGATGGTCCCGAGCAGCACCACCGACGCGAGGAATCCGGCCGATGCGAGCAGCAGCAGCACCGCGACGCCCGTGCCGAAGACCCGCAGCTGCGACCGCCAGCCGCCGCGTGCCGCGTGATAGGTGGCGAGCACCTGGTCACGGGCGAGGACGCCCGTCGCCGCGACGCCCAGCAGGACGAGGAGGTACCCGGCCGCATCACGCGCCGCGTCGGAGACGCCGCGCTGGAACGGCAGGAACGCGCGGAACGGCGGCGGAACGCCACGTTCGACCTCGAAGTTCGGCCTAGCCGACGGCACCGCACGGCCTCCGAAGTCCACGTAGAAGCGCGGTCGGCCCTCGTTCGGCGGTGGACTGGCCATCGTGCCGACGAGCAGGATCGCGGCGAAGCCCGTCGCGAGCACGATCCCAGCGAGCACGAAGATCGCGTCACGCTGATTCATCGCGCGATCACGCGCTGTCCCTGCGAAGCGTGAAGGAGCGCGTGCGCCGTCAGGATGCTCGCGATCCCGAGGAGGGTGAAGGCGACGATCGCGAGACCATCGATCGCGAAGTCGGCGCCGCTCGCCTGATCGAGACCCTGCGCCGCGCTCATGATCGCGCTGATCGACGTCGCGAGCTCCGCGCCGTGTGAGCTGAGCTCCCACACGAGGTACGCGAGACTCGGCAGCGCCAGGGCCGCGGCGACGATCCACTCCCACGCCGTCGTCACGCTCTCCACGCGGACCGATCGCATGACGCTGTCGCGGAAGCCGATGGGCAGCGGCTCGGGCTTCACCGCGCTGAGCAGCCGGTGGGTGCGCAGCTCCTCTGGCTCGAGGTCGTCCATCAGTCCATTCCTCTCGACTCCGCGAGTCCTTCCCGTTCCGCGAGTGCCGCCTTGAGCGCAGCGCGGGCCCGGTGCAGGTGCGTTTTCACCGTGCCCAGCGGGATGCCCAGCGCGTCCGCCACTTCCTGATACGAGAGCTGCTGCATGTGACGCAGTGTGAGCGCGGCGCGATACGCCGCCGGCAGCTCGGCCATCGCCGCCAGCACCTCCGCGACCTCTTCCTTGCGGACCGCCGACGGCTCCGGACCGGTCTCGAGCGGCTCGGGATCATCGGGCAGCTCCTCGACCGTGATCTCGCGGCCGTGGGCCCGCTGGATGAAGTTGAGGCTCGCGTTGGTCGTGATCCGGAACAGCCACGGGCCGAACGGATACGCCGGATCGTACTGATGGAGCGCCCGGTAGGCGCGGATGAACGCGTCCTGGGCGCAGTCGCGCGCGGCATCGGCGTCATGGGTGATCCGCAGCGCGACGTTGTACACGCGACCTCCGTACCGTTCGACCATGAGCTCGTAGGCATTGGCGTCGCCGCCCAGACAGCGCTGCACGATCTCCTGATCGGTCCGTGTCAGCGCGAGCCTCCCAGACGGCCGCCGCCGATGCGGTCACTCATGCATACCGTGACCGGCGGGCCGGTGTTTCGGGGTATTGTCCATTTCTCCATGGATCTCACTTGGCTCGGCCACGCGTGCTTCCGTCTGCGCGGCAGGGAGGGGGTCGTCCTCACGGACCCGCCGGATCCCCGATCCGGCAGCGCCATCCCGAAGACGGCCGCCGACTTGGTGACCATTTCCCACGACGATCCGCGCCACGCGAGCCTCCGCTCGGTGGGGGGCGAGCCCGTCGTGCTCCGCGGCCCGGGCGAATATGAGGTCCGCGAGATCCTGGTGACGGGGATCGGCACCTTCCGGGACGACGAAAAGGGCGCGAAACGGGGCAGGAACACGGTCTTCGCGATCCGCCTGGACGATCTCGTCATCTGCCATTTGGGCGGGCTTGGGCACACCTTCCCGGCCGATGACCTCGAGCGGCTTGGCGACGTCGACGTCGTTCTCGTCCCGATCGGGGGCGGCGACGTCGACCTCTCGGCGCCGCGGGCGGCCGAGATCATCCACCAGCTTGAGCCAAAAGTCGTTGTCCCGATGTCCTACGACCCGGACGCGACCAAGAAGGACAGCCCGTTCGATCGGCTCCTCCACGAGCTCGGGGTGCAGGACATCACGGCCGTCCCGAAGCTGTCGCTCTCCCGTAGCTCGCTGCCCGACAACGTGCAGGTCGTCGCGCTGGACTCTCGCGCGCGCTAGCCCGTACCCTTCCGCTCCGAGGAGGGTACATGCTCGCTGACAGAGCGGTCTACCGGGCGTTCCAGTTCGGTCTCGGCATCTTCGCGCTCACCGCGCTCCTCGGTCTCGCGAATGCGACCCAGGTGTTCGGGCCCCTCTCGAGGGACGCGCTGCTCACGCACCTCCACTCGGGGACCCTCGGGTGGATCACGATGGGCGTGATCGGTGTCGCGGTCTGGATGTTCAATGGGCGCGGCGGGTCGCTCGCCCGCAACGTGGGGCTCAGCGGCCTCGCGACCGCCATCTACGTGCTCGCGTTCTGGTCCGGGAACTTCCCGGCGCGCGCCATCACCGGGACCGTCGAGCTCGTTGTCATTTACGCCTGGTGGTGGTGGGTCGCGGGACGCGCGCGGGCTGAGGGCTTCGGCCACGTCGACATCCCGAAGCTTGCACTCGTCTTCGGCCTCACCACGCTGGTCATCGGCTCGACCCTCGGGGTCATCGTCCAGATCATGTTCGCGACCGGCACCGCCTCCCAGACGACGGGCCAGCTCATCGGCGGCCACGCGGCCGCGCAAGTCGGTGGCTACCTCGTCCTCGTCGCGGCAGGTATTGCCGAGTGGCAGCTCACCGGAGGCGGCTCCCGCTCGCGCGCCGGCGTCGCGCAGGTGGCGGTCCTGTTCCTCGGAGGCATCGTCCTCGCAATCGGAATCTTCACGAACTTGCAGCCGCTGCTCGGTCTCGCGACGCTGCTCCAAGTCGTCGGCATCGTGATCGTCATCGTCCGCTTCGGGAAGCGCGCGATCACCGCACCGTGGGGCGTGGCGACCGGGACGCGCCATATCGCGGCATCCCTGCTGTTCCTCGTGCTCGGCGTGATCCTCGAGATCATGCTCGTCGCCGCCCTCGCGCAGGCGAAGGGCGACATCGGTGCGGTCTCGGCGGGTCTCAATCACGCGCTCGATCACACGATGTTCGTCGCCCTCATGACGAACGCCCTCTTCGGCGTGATCCTCATCCTCACCGCGAGCGGTCCGCGCACCTGGCCCTGGGCCGATCACGTGATCTTCTGGGGCCTGAACCTCGGCGTGGCATCGTTCATCGCAGTGCTGATGTTCGTCGGTTCGGGCGAAGGCGCGAAGCCGTTCACACACCCGGTCGCATTCACCGCGCCGATCATGGGGATCTCCGCGCTCCTTGGGATCGTCACGCTCTCGATGCGTCTCGGCGCCGCGCGCCGGGCCGCGCCGCCGGCCTGATCGCCATCCGGACGGCCGGCCCAAGCTCAGCCCGGGCCGGCCGTCCGGTATACTTCTCCTAACGTCGCGTCGGGCGGACGCGGCGACTTTTTCTGTAACGGACGGTCACCACCTTGTACGCAGTCGTCCGCACCGGCGGGAAGCAATACCGGGTCGAAGAGGGCGCAATCCTCACCGTGGCGAGCCTCGAGGGCGAGCCGGGGAAGGAAATCACGTTCGGCGACGTTCTCATGCTGGCGGACGGTGACGACGTGAAGTCGGCGGCGAATGCGACCGTCAGCGGCGAGATCGTCCGGCACGGCAAGGGCGAGAAGATCGTGGTCTTCCGCTACAAGAATAAGACCCGCTCCCGGAAGCGCACCGGTCACCGCTCGAAGACGACGACCATCCGGATCACGAAGATCGAGGCAGGCACGTAGATGGCACACAAAAAAGGCGCGGGCTCGACCCGCAATGGCCGCGACTCCGCCGGGCAGCGGCTCGGCGTGAAGGAATGGGCCGGCGCGAACGTCGACGCGGGCGCGGTCCTGGTGCGGCAACGTGGCACGAAGCTGCTCCCGGGCGAGAACGTCGGCGTCGGCAAGGACCACACCCTTTTCGCGCTCGTCGCCGGCACGGTGAAGTACAGTCCCGCACGCGACGATCGCCGCAAAGTGAACGTCGTCCCACAAGCGAACTAACAGGAGCACCCGACTTGAAAGCGAAGATCCATCCGCAGTACGTTCAGGCGACGGTCACCTGCGCTTGCGGCAACCAGTTCCAGACCCTGAGCTCGAAGCCCGACCTTCACGTCGAGGTCTGCGCCAAGTGCCACCCGTTCTTCACGGGCAAGCAGCACCTCATGGACGTGCAGGGCCGCGTCGACCGGTTCAACAAGCGCTACAACAAGAAGGCGGAGCAGCCGGCCGCGTCCCCGGAGCCCGCTCCGACGCGTTAGCGCCCGCGTGACCTCGGGCCGTCCGGGACTCGAGGTCGTCGTGGGCAGCATGTTCAGCGGCAAGAGCGAAGAGCTCATCCGCCGGGTGAAGCGCGCTGTCATCGCGCGGCGCACGGTCCAGGTGTTCAAGCCGTCCATCGACGATCGGTTCGGCATCGAGCTCGTCCGTTCGCACGACGGTGATTCGTTCGTGGCGCGGCCGGTACGCAACAGCGAGGAGATCCCGGCCCTGGTACCTCCGGAGACGAGCGTCGTCGGCATCGACGAGGTCCAGTTCTTCGATCCCGGCATCGTCACCGTCGCGCGCGATCTGGTCGCGGGCGGCCGGCGCGTGATCTGCGCGGGTCTCGACCTCGATTTTCGGGGCGAGCCGTTCGGCCCAGTGCCGCTCCTGCTCGCGCTCGCCGAGCGCGTCGACAAGCTCGAGGCGATCTGCGTCGTCTGCGGCGAATCCGCCACGCGCACGCAGCGGATCGTGAACGGGGTGCCCGCGTTCTACGACGAACCGATCATCGTGATCGGCGCCCAGGAGGCCTATGAGGCGCGTTGCCGCGCGTGTCACGTCGTGCCGCGGCGCGAAGGGGTCGGGGCATGACCGCGAAGCCATCCAGCTATGGCGGCCAGGCCGTCATCGAGGGCGTGATGATCCGCGGCCGCCGCACGATTGCGCTCGCCTGCCGGAAGCCGGACGGCGGCATCTACCGCTACCGAGAGCGGCTCGACTCTCCGCTGTCGCGTTCGCGAATCGCGCGTGCCCCCTTCGTGCGCGGGGCCGTCGTTCTGTGGGAATCGCTCCGCTACGGCATGCGCATGCTCATGCGGTCCGCAGACGTTCAGCTTGCGGCGACCGCGCCGGAGCCGCACGGGGGCACGAGCGCTGGCTTCATCGGGATCGGCCTGCTTATCGCGGTCGCGATCTTCATCGGCGTGCCGTACGTGATCGCGGGCCTGCTCCGTGCCGCCCTTCCGTCCAGCCTGGCGCTGAATCTCGCGGAGGGCCTGCTCCGGCTCCTGCTCCTCCTCGGGTATCTCGTCGGCATCTCGTTCATGCCGGATATCCGCCGGGTGTTCGCCTATCACGGCGCCGAGCACATGACCATCCACGCGTTCGAGCACGGTGACCCGCTGGACATCCGGCACGTCTCGCCGTATCCGACGGCACATCCGCGGTGCGGCACCGCCTTCCTGCTGTTCGTCGTCGTGGTCGCGATCGCCGTCTTCGCGTTCGTCCCGCGATCCGGAGTGTTGGTCGATCTCATCGTCCGTATCCTGCTGGTCGTGCCGGTCGCCGCCATCTCCTATGAGCTCCTGCGTCTGGGTGCCGGCCACGAAGCGAACCCGCTGATGCGCCTCGCGATCGCACCCGGCCTGTTGCTCCAGGCGATCACGACGCGCCGTCCCGACGACTCGATGATCGAGGTCGCGATCGCGTCTCTCGAGGAAGCGCTGGCGGGAGACGCGGCGGCATGAGCGGCCTGTCGCCCAAGCTCCGGCAGCGCCTCGCCCAGATCGAGTCGCGCCATGAAGAGCTCGGCCGGCTGATGTCGGACGGGGCGGTCACCTCCGACCGCGACCGGCTGCGCGCGGTCGGACAGGAGTACAGCGGACTCGAGAACGTCGTGGCGACGATCCACGCGCTGGGCGCCGCCGAGCAGCGCGTGGTCGAGGCACGCGAGCTGCAGCAGGGCGACGACGCTGACCTTCGCGATCTCGCGCGGGAAGAAGAAGGCGGCGCGGCGCTCGAGGTCGATAGGCTCATCGAGCAGCTCAAGGTTCAGCTGATCCCGCGCGATCCGCTCGAGGAGAAGAACGTCATCGTCGAGCTGCGTGCCGGCGAGGGTGGGGAAGAGGCCGCGCTCTTCGCCGGCGACCTGTACAAAATGTACCTCCGTTACGCGGAGCGCCATCGCTGGAAGACGGAGGAGCTCTCCGCGAGTCGTACGGAGAAGGGCGGGTACAAGGAGGCCATCTTCCGCATCGCCGGTCACGGCGCCTATGCCCGTCTCAAGTTCGAGTCCGGCGTGCACCGGGTCCAGCGCGTCCCCGCGACCGAGGCCCAGGGCCGCCTCCATACGTCGACCGCGACGGTCGCAGTGCTCCCCGAGGCCGACGAGCTCGACCTGCACATCAACGACGACGATCTCAAGATCGACGTGTACCGCGCGGGCGGTCACGGCGGGCAGGGTGTGAACACGACCGACTCCGCGGTGCGGATCACGCACCTTCCGACGGGTGAGGTCGTGATCTGCCAAGACGAGCGATCGCAGCTGAAGAACAAGGCGAGGGCCATGGTCGTCCTCCGCGCGCGGCTCCTCGCGCGAGCGGAAGCGGAGCGCGATGCGACGATGGGCGCGGCGCGGCGCGCGCAGATCGGACGCGGCGAGCGCGCCGAAAAGATGCGGACGTACAACTTCCCGCAGGACCGGCTCACCGACAAGCGGCTCGGGCACAACCTTTCGAATCTCCCGCGCCGGCTCGATGGTGAGCTGGACGATCTCATCGACGCGCTGATGCAGCAGGACGAGGCCGAGCGGCTGGCCTCGCTCGAGGAAGGCGAGGAGTGATCGCGTCGCTGCAGGAGCGCTACGCGCCGGACAGCATCTGTTTCGGATGCGGACCGGCGAATGCCGCCGGCCTGCGGATCCGGAGCTTCGCGCAGGGCGAGGTCGTCGTCGCCGAATGGCACGCGGGGCCGCGGCATGAGGCGTTCGCCGGGTATCTGAATGGCGGCATCGCCGGTGCGCTCCTCGATTGCCATTCGAACTGGGCCGCAGCGGTGCAGCTGATGCGGGCGCGCGGCCTCGATGCGCCGCCCACCACGGTGACCGCGGAGTACGCCGTCCGCTTTCACCGGCCGACCCCGACCGCCGGACCGATCACGCTCGAGGCGCGGGTCGTCGAGTCTGGTGACGACCGGGCGACGGTCGAGGCGACCCTGACCGCGGGCGGCAAGGACTGCGTCTCCTGCCGAGGTACCTTTGTCGCGGTGAAACCGGGTCACCCGATGTACGGGCGGTGGTGAGATGAGCGACGAACTGAGCTACGACGAGGAGACCGCGTTCACGCTTGCGGACGATGCGGCGACGATCGCCGCGATCGTCCGCCGTACACCGGACGAGCGCCTCCGCGCGGTGCGGCTGGCGGAGTGGACCGCAAAAGAGGTCATCGGCCACCTGGCCGATACCGCGGAGATCTTCGCCGAGCGCGTGCGCCTCTGCGTCGAGCAGGATCGGCCCCCCCTTCCTGCGTTCGATCAGGACGCCGTCGCGCTCGAGCGCAAGAACAATGACGCCGATCCGATGGCGCTCTCGAAGCGGATCCAGACCGCCCACGGCCAGATCGTCCGGCTGCTCCAGCAGCCCGGCGCGGTCGCCCGCATCGGGCGGCATGCCGAACGCGGTGACGTCACCGCGGGCTGGCTCGGCGCCTATCAGGCGAAGCATTCGCGCGAACATGTGCGGGAGCTGCAGCCGAGCTTCCCGCCGAGCTAACCGGCGGCTGCGGCGAACGACCTGGGAAGAACTTAGTCGAGCTCGACGGCCTCGCGCCAGACAGGGATCCGCGTCGCGAATCCGAGTGAGCGGACCTTCGGTTCGAACGCGGCCTGCGCCGCGGGATCGCCGTGCACGATGAACGTGGTCTTGGGCCGCCGGGTGAAATTCCCAAGCCAGCCGAGAAGCTCGGGCTCGTCGGCGTGCGCCGAGAAGCCGCTGATCGACCGCACCTGACAGCGCACGTCGAGGTCGGCGCCGTCGATGCGCACGCGCTGCGCGCCCTGCTGCAGCGCCGCCCCGATCGTGCCATCGCCTTGATAACCGACGAACAGCAGTGTCATGCCGGGATCGCCGACGAGCGCCTTCACGTGCTGCACGATGCGGCCGCCCGTGATCATTCCGTTGGATGCGACGACCATGTACGGCCGCGCCGCCTGCTCGATCGCGAGCGAGTCCTTCCCGCTGTTCGTCATGACGGCGCCCGGATAGTCGAGCGGCGCATCGTGCTCCGCGAGGAGCGCCTGCGTCTCCGCGTCGAAATAGCCCGCGTAGGCGCGATAGACGTCGCTGGCCTTCTGGGCCATCGGCGAGTCGAGGTAGAGCGGCAGGTGGGGGATCGTGCCGCTCGACAGGAGCCGGTCGAGCTCGTAGACGATCTCTTGCGTCCGGCCGATCGCGAACGAGGGCACGAGCAGCACACCTTTCGCGTCGCTCGCCGCCTTCACGGCCTCGCCGAGCATCCGGATCGCTTCGTCTTCGGGCTCGTGCGTGCGGCCGCCATAGGTCGACTCGATGAGCAGGTAGTCGGCCGAGCTCACGGCGGTCGGGTCGCGGATGATCGGCGTGCCCGGCCGGCCGAGGTCGCCGCTGAACACGATGATCCGCTCGCGATCCGCCTCGCGGACGCGCACGCGGATGATCGCCGAGCCGAGGATGTGGCCGGCATCGAGGTACGTCGCGGTGATGCCCGGTGCGACCTCGAGCTCGCGGTCGTATTCGATGCCGCGGAATTGCGCGAGCGCGCTCATCGCGTCCGCCGTGGTGTAGAGCGGCGCCCGCACCGAGGTGACCGCCGCCGGCGGCGTGTTGCGGGCAGCGGACTCCGGGTCCTCCTTGACGGCGACGGCGAGCGCGGCGGCGGTCTCCTCGTCCTCGGCGGCAGCACGGTCCGGGTGACGCGTCGCGAAGCGTTCGTGACGATTCGCGAATTCCTCCTGGAGCTTCGCCGAATCGAGCAACACCAGGCGCGCGAGGTCGACCGTCCCCTTCACCGCGTACACCGGTGCGCGCAGGCCACCGGCGGCGACATGGGGGATCAGTCCGCAGTGGTCGAGATGCGCGTGCGTCAGGAGCAGGGCATCGATGGTCGCCGGGTCATACGCGATGGGCACCCGATTGCGGGCGACATCGTGTGGGCTTCCCTGGAACATTCCGCAATCGATGACCACTTTCGCGCGGTCGGTCTCGAGCAGGTATTGGGAGCCGGTCACCGTGCGCGTCGCGCCGAGGAAATGGAGCCGCATCCACCCATGATGCCGCGATACGATGCCTCGCGCAGATGTTCGGTCCAGTGCTCACCGGTACCTTGGTCACCCTCCGCCCGCCCGATGATTCCGATCCCGCGCGATTCGTCGAGTGGCTGTCCGACATGGACGTCACCCGCTATCTCGTCAGCGCGATGGGCCGCGCGCTGTTCGAGGAAGAGGAATGGTTCAAGACCGCCGGCGAGTCGAAGGATGCCGTGCACTGGGTCATCGAGGCGGGTGGCCGAACAATCGGGTCCACCGGCATCTTCGGGATCGATTGGCTGAACTCGCACGGCCACACCGGCACGCTCATTGGGGACAAGAGCGCGTGGCGCAAGGGCTATGGCTCCGAAGCGATGCTCATCCGAACGGAGTACGCATTCCGCGAGCTCAATCTCCACAAGCTGACGACCAGCGCGTTCATGGAGAACGAGCCGAGCAAGCGCGGCCTCCGGACAGCGGGCTATCGCGAGATCGGCGTCGAGCGCGAGCACTTCTTCCGCGACGGGCGGTGGCATGATCACTGGCTCGCCGAGGTGCTTCGTGCCGATTGGGAGCGCGCGCGGCGCGGCTGAGACCCCGCTGTGACCGGCCACCCGGGCGTCCGGCTGCTAACCTGCTCGCTGTGAGGCGGGTGGGGATCGTTCTCCTTGTGCTCGTCGTCCTGATCGTCGGGTTCCTCTACTTCCCGCGCAGTGGATCGGTCGCGAGTGCGGCGAACGCCGCGACGGTGGCCGTGGTGCGGGGGGATGTCGACTTGATGCACGCCGGCGGAGCCTTCGTGCCGGCGCTCGACGGGCAGGTGGTCAGCGACGGCGACATCGTGCGCGCCAACACCCAAGGCCTCGCCGTTCTGACCTTCTTCGAAGGCAGCACGCTCACCGTCGAGCCTGGGTCGCAGGTCACCGTCACGAACCTGTCGCGCGTCGGCGCTGACGGGATCAACGTGACCATCGAACAGACGATCGGCCGGACCTGGGCTTCGGTGCAGAAGCTCGCTCCGGGCTCCCAGTTCCAGATCAAGACCCCGACCTCGACGGCGGCCGTGCGCGGCACCGCGTTCGAGACGGTCGTCGCGGTCGTGAACGGTGTGGTGACGACGACCGTGAAGGGCAACGAGGGCGCCGTGCTGGTCACGGCCAATGCCGGTGGTTCGGTCAGCGTGACGCCCGGCACCCAAGTGGATGTTCCACAGAACGCGCCGGCGCCGAACGGGCCGTCGCACCAGCCGCCGACGCCGACGCTCCGCTTCACGCCGGGCGCGGCGGGTGTGGGCTACACCGTCACCGATCCGCGCGGATTCAACTGTGGCGGCGCGATCCGTCAGATCCCGGGATGCACGACCGATCGCGGCACGGTCACGATCGTCGACCCGCCGAGCGGCCAGTACGCGGTCACGCTGAGCGCGGCCGGTGCCGCGAACGGAGCGCTGGTCACCGCCGGTGGATCGACGTTGAGCGGCACGCTCGCTGTCGGCGACCTCGCGCGCAGCACGCTGCCGGTCACGATATCCGGCCCGTTGGCCAGCGCGGGTCCGTTCACGCCGCTGGTGAAGCTCGCGAGCCTGTGCGGCGCGGAGTCGGCCGGCCGGATCTTCTCCGGCGGTACGGCCAGCGAAACGATGAACGCGGCCCAGACGTTCGGGACCGCAAATCACGGGCAGACCGTCGCGGTCGTCCTCACGGCGGATCAGCTGACGACGATGGCCTCGAACAGCGTCGCGAGCGTGAGCGGTCCGGTGACCGTGAATGATGTGCGGGTCTCGATCGACGGCTCCGGGATCAGGGCATCGGCGAACGCCGCGGCCGGGCCGCTTCCGGTCACGGCGACCGCACGGCTGACCGCGGGTGCCCGGGACGGCGAGCTGCTGCTGCGCATCGCCGAGCTGAACGCGGGCATCCTCCCCGACGCAGCGGTGAGCCAGATCAGCTCGCAGATCCAGACGCGGCTCGACGCCCTCGCCGTGTCGTTCCCGCTCAGCGCCCAGCGGGTCAGCTTCAAGCTTGGCTGTCTCGCGATCTTCGGGACGACGCGCTAGCCGACACTGCCCGGTCCTAGACTCGCCGCAGGTGGACACGCTCGAACGCGCGGCGACGGTCAACGCGACGCAACGGGCGGAGATCGAGGCCCAGCGAGAGGCCATCCGCGAGACCCGGCGCGCGACCGTGCCGGCGATGGAGGCGACGCTCTACGAGCCGATCCCCGTGCTCGACCACGGCTTTGTCCGGGTCATCGATTACATGGGCGACGACGCGGCGATCGTGCAGGCGGCCCGGGTTTCCTACGGGGCCGGCACGAAGAAGGTCCGCGAGGACGCGGGGCTGATCAGCTACCTCATGCGTCACCGGCACACCTCACCGTTCGAGATGTGCGAGGTCAAGCTCCACATGAAGCTGCCGATCTTCGTTGCGCGGCAGCAGATCCGTACCCGCACCGCCGCCGTGAACGAGTATTCAGCGAGATATTCGATCCTCGATCGCGAGTTCTACGTGCCCGAGCCCGATCAGCTCGGTACCCAGGCGACATCGAACCGCCAGGGCCGCGGGGACGTGCTCGCCGGCGAGGAAGCGCGCCGCGTCATGCAGCTGTTGCGCGAAGATGCCGAGCGCTCCTACGACCATTACGAAGAAATGCTCAATGAAACGGCATCGGGTGCGACCATCGATCCGGCGCGGTCGGGCCTCGCCCGCGAGCTGGCCCGGATGAACCTCTCGGTGAACTTCTACACGCAGTGGTACTGGAAGATCGACCTGCACAACCTGCTGAACTTCCTCAAGCTGCGGGCCGATGCGCACGCGCAGTACGAGATCCGCGTCTATGCCGATGTGATGCTCGACATCGTGAAGCGGTGGGTCCCCCTGACCTATGCGGCATTCATGGAGCACCGGATGGGCGCCTTCGAGCTGTCGGCGAAGGGGCTCGCCGTCGTGAAGCGACTCGTCCGCGGCGAGCAGGTCGATCGCGAGTCGAGCGGAATGTCGGCCGGCGAGTGGCGAGAGCTCATGGAGACGCTCGAGCGCTGAGCACCAGCGCGACGGACCGCGCGGCATTCCTCTGGGACCCGCGGCTCGCGTCGCACGTCTATCGCGACGACCATCCGCTGCAGCCGCGCCGGCTTCTCGGTGTGTACGACACGTTACGGGCGCTGGGCGCGTTCGACCGTCCGAACGCGGTCGTCCTGCGGCCGCGCGATGCGACCCTCGACGAGCTCGAGCGCGTCCACTCGCCGGAATACGTCGCTGCGGTCAGAGCTGCCTCCGCCGATCCGGACCGCGACTACACGCGGTGGGGAATGTCCCGGCGGGGCGACACGCCGCCGTTCGCGGGCATGCACGAAGCCTCGCTCCTCACGACTGGCGGGACGTTGCGCGGGCTCGAGGAGGTCGTGTCCGGACAGCTTCGCGTCGCCTTCAACGGCGCCGGCGGCCTGCACCACGCGATGCGCGATCGCGCCTCGGGCTTCTGTATCTATAACGACCCGGCCATCGCCTGCGCCGTGCTGGCGGATCGCGGTCTGCGCGTCGCGTACGTGGACATCGACGCCCACCACGGCGACGGCGTGCAAGCGGCGTTCTACGACACCGATCAGGTGCTCACGATCTCGCTCCACGAGACCGGCCGATCGCTCTTCCCGGGCACCGGGTTCGCCGCGGAGCGCGGCACCGGCCCCGGCGCCGGGTACAGCGTGAACGTCGCGCTGCCGCCATTCACCGACGACCCGGCCTATATCCGGGCGTTCGACGCGATCGTTCCGCCGCTCATCGCGCGCTACTGCCCGGACGTCCTCGTGACGCAGCAGGGCATCGACTCGCACTTCACCGATCCGCTCACGCACCTCCAGCTGTCGACGCACGCGCGCGAGCACTGTGTGCGCGCGTTCCGGTCGTTCGGCCTGCCGTGGGTCGCGATGGGCGGTGGCGGGTACGACCTCGACGCCGTGCGCCGCGGCTGGTCGATCGAGTTCCTCGTCATGCTCGACGCACCGGTCCCCGCAGAGCTGCACGATGCCGAACCGCCGGTGCTGACCGGAGATCAACGGCGCTCGATCGACCACGCGACCGACGCTGCGGCCAGCCTTGCGCTGGCGGCCGCGTTCGCATGACCCCTCTGCTGGTCATGCTGGCTCGCTCGCCGTCGCTCGGTGCCGCTGCGGTGCTCACGCGCGGCCGCCTGGTCAACGCGGCGGCGCTCATCGTCGTCGCGACGGCCGTCGCCGCGGTGAATGCGGCGCGCTTCATCGGCGACGTCCCCGTGAGCAGCATCCTCTACGGACCCGAACGCAGTCCGGCGGTCGGCGCGCTGCTCGATGCGCTCGGCCGCGATCGCACCGCCGTCGTCGCGTACCTCATCGAGCAGTCGTGGACCGCGGTCGTGGTCGTCACCGCGTTCTCCCCAATGCTGCTCTGGATCCTCGGATCGAGCGCCGTCCATTCCGCCGCGCGACTCGATGGGAAGCGCGCCCGCTATCTGCCGATGGTGGTGCTCTTCGCCTACGCGACGGCCCTAACCCGCATTCCCGCGGACGCGGCCGCGGCGCTCCTTGGGAACGGCCGCGGTCTCGGACCGCAGGTCGCGCAGCTGATCGGGAGTGCGGGCCTCATCTGGCTCGCGGTCATCGCTTGGCGCGCGATCGAGGCGCATTACGCGATACCGCCGCGACGCGCCTTAGTGGTGCTGCTCGTCGCGATCGTCGTGTTCTACGTGGTGCCACTCGCCCTCATCGTGATCGCTGCCGTGGCGATCCTCGTCGCCGCCGTTCTGCTCGACTACGTGCCGGGGCTCTGATCAAGGTTCACTCCGCGCGGCGCGGTCGAGACGCGGCCAGATCTCGTCCAAGACAACCGCGAGCGTCCGGTCGCGCCACCGTCGGGGATCGCCGGCGGCGACCAGCTCGTCGCCGAGCCGACGGATGTTCGGCAGCGCCATCCGATGGATCGCCGCGCTCCCCCCGTCGGGGTATCGCTCGAGATAAAAGAGCAGCGGCAGCAGCGTCGCGAGGGCGCCGAACGGATCGGAGAATGGCCCCGATCGCTTCGGCCAACGGGCCGCCACGAACGGGTTGAGCTCAGGGAGCCGCGCGATGCCGGCCCACAGCGGATCGGTGCCCGCGAAGTGGACCGCGCCGATCCGCGAGACGACGAGCGCCCCCGCGCACATGAGGCAGGGCTCAAGCGTCGTGTAGACCGTGTAGTCCGGGTGCGGGCCAGGCGGCAGGCGCGCAAGGGCGTTGATCTCGGCGTGGGCCACCGTCGTGTGTGCGAGCTGGCCTGGGACCGGTGCGGGCTCCATAGCTCGCGATCGCCCGGACGCGACGACCGATCCCGCCGAGTCGACGACGACCGCGCCGACCGGCACGCTGCCCGCGCACAGCGACTCCCACGCGAGCTGGAAGGCCGTCCGCCAAGGTGGTTCGAGACCCGACCACGCCGCGGCTGCATCGGTCACGGCAGGTCGATGCTTTATCGGACTACCCCTCCTCTGAGGACACGGCCGCCACGAGCGCGAGGTCGCCGGCGCGTACCGACTTCGGATCGAACTTCCGGACGCTGGCGGCCATCTTGCCCAGCGCCTCGGCCATCGTGAGCGGCGGCGGCGCGCCCTTCTTCTGCGGGATCCAGCGCACCGGGTTGCAGCGGGCGACGACGATCGCGCGCAGGTAGGGGCTCTTGAAGCCCATGTCCTGCAGCGTCTTGATGTGCACGGCGACGCGATCGTCGATGTCGAGCAGCCGGCGGCCCCACTGATCGCGCTGGCGGAGCGCCGCAGGCAGCGTCCCGTCCAGGAAGATATCGACACGGCGCAGCATCGACTGGTACGACGAGCCGGCGAAGCGCGACCGCTCCTCGTAGGCCGTGCCGAGCGTCAGGAAGAGTGGCGACTCGAACGCGACGGTATGGTCGATCTCCCGCGACCGCGGCTGCTCCTTCGCGAGCGAGCGCGCCATGCGGATGACCTCGAGGCTCCGGTCGCGGAGGTTGTGCGCTTTCTCCGTGTTGAGTGGGAGGATGCGATACGCGATCTGCGGATCGGCGACGACCAGGGCGGTCACCGCGCGAAGGCCCAGCTTCTTCGCGGCCGCGAGACGATGGCGGCCGTTCGGCGAGCTGAAGCCGTCCTTCGCCGCGACCGCGATAACCGGATCGAGGAAAACGCCGACCGCGTCGATCGCGACCGACAGCCGGTCGGCGTGCACGCGCGAGAGGTCTCGTTGGAAGGCGGTCGCCTCGATCGCGCGTAGGGGCAGGCTCGCGAGGACCAGGGGCGATCCCGCGTACGGATCGCGATACGCCCCGAGCGCGGCGCCGCCGGCCTTGGTGATCCGCGCCACGAGCTCCGCGACGCCCGGGTCGGTGAGTGCGATCGCGCTCTCGACCGCCTCGGGCCCGCGCGGCCCGGCGGGGCCGCGCTTGCGGGTCGTCTTGCGGACGCTCTTTTTCTCAGCCGCGCTCGCCGTTGCGGTGACCTTCGTCGCAGGCACGCGGAGACGATACGTCGCTAGAGTGACCCGCGTGTCGGCGGCGTGGACCCCGAGCGATCGCTATCTCGAGCGGAGCCGGCTTCGCCGCTTCGCCGAAGCCAATGGCATCCGTGACTACGACGCGCTGTTGCGCTGGGCGACCGATGACCTCGAGCGCTTCTGGCGCGCCGTCGACACTGACCTCGGCCTCGCGTGGGCGAAGCCGTACGTGCGCGCGATGGATCGCTCGCAGGGCATCGAGTGGACCACTTGGTGGACCGGCGGCCGCATGAACTACGTCGCGACGGCGCTTCAGGCAGACGGCCGCGAGGCGCGGCTCGCGCTCATCGCCGAGCGAGAGGACGGTACCGTGGAGCAGCGGACATTCGCCGAGCTCCGCTCGGACGTGGCGCGATGCGCGGCGGGCCTCCGGTCCCTCGGGGTACGCAAGGGAGATCGCGTCGGGATCTTCCTGCCGATGGGCATCGAATGCGTCGTGGCGGTGCTCGCCGCCGGCGCGCTCGGCGCGATCTACATGCCGATCTTCTCCGGCTACGGCGCAGAGGCGATCGCCGGCCGGCTCCGCGACTGCGGGGCGTCCGTCCTCATCTGCGCGGACGGCTTCCACCGGCGCGGGAGCGTCGTTCCGATGAAGGAGACCGCCGACATCGCGGCGGATGGCGCGCCATCGGTGCAGACGGTCGTCGTCGCCGAGCGCCTCGGCCGCGCGTATCCGAAGCGCGACCGCGACGTGACCTGGGCCGAGGTCATGCGCCGCGGCGACGCGCCGATCACCTGGGACGACACGAGTGCCGAAGACCCGTTCATGATCATCTTCACGTCGGGAACGTCGGGTCGCCCGAAGGGTGCGGTCCACGTGCACGGCGGCTTCCCGGTGAAAGCGGCGCAGGACCTCGCGCACTGCTTCGACGTCCAGGCCGGAGACGTCGTGTTCTGGTTCAGCGACATCGGCTGGATGATGGGCCCCTGGCTCATCGCAGGCGGTCTCATGCTCGGCGCCACCATCGTCCTCTACGACGGGACGCCGGACTTCCCGGACGAGTCACGGATCTGGTCGATGGTCGAACGCCATCGGGTCACCCAGCTGGGCATCTCCCCGACCGCGATCCGCGGCCTCATGCGCGCGGGCGAGGCGCCGGTGAAGAAGCATGACCGCTCGAGCCTCTTCGTCCTGGGCAGCACCGGTGAGCCGTGGAACCCCGATCCGTGGTGGTGGTACTTCCGCGCCGTCGGCGAGGAGCGTTGTCCGATCATCAACTACTCGGGCGGCACCGAGATCGGTGGGGGGATCCTCGGCTGCACGACCTGGACGGACATCCAGCCGGGCTCGTTCCGCGGTCCTGTGCCGGGCATCGCGGCGGACGTCGTGGACGAGGCCGGACGGTCCGTGCGCGGCGCGGTCGGGGAGCTCGTGATCCGGGCACCCTGGCCGGGCATGACGCGCGGCTTCTGGAACGATCGCGAGCGCTATCTCGAGACCTACTGGTCGCGCTTCACCGACGTGTGGGTGCATGGCGATTGGGCGCGTGTCGACGAGGAAGGCTTCTGGTACATCGAAGGTCGCAGTGACGACACCTTGAAGATCGCCGGCAAGCGCGTCGGGCCGGCGGAGGTCGAATCGGCGGCGGTCGCCCACCCGGCGGTCGGCGAGGCGGCCGCCATCGGCGTGCCGGACGAGCTGAAGGGTGAGGCCATCGTCGTATTCGCGGTGGCCCGGCCGAATGTCACGCCGAGCGCCGAGCTCCAACGGGCGGTGGCCGACACGATCGCCGAGCAGCTCGGGAAGCCCCTCCGGCCGAAGTCGGTGCAGTTCGTCGGTCAGCTGCCGAAGACGCGGAACGGCAAGATCCTGCGGCGGCTCATCCGCGGCGCGTACCTCGGCAAGACGGATCTCGGCGACATGTCCTCACTCGAGGATCCGCGGTCCCTCGACGAGATCCGCGCCGCGGCGACGCGCTAGACGGCGGCCGACCGACCCTCGATCGCCCGCACGAGCGCGACGATGAGTGCCGCGACGAGGAACAGGAACACGATCGCGAGCAGCGCCGGCAGGTCGATGACGACCGGACCGTTCGCCTGGGGGAAGATGCCCTGGAACGGGCGGACGAGCGGCTCGGTGACGCCGTACAGGGTCGCCACGAGCGGCTGTCCGGCGTTCGCGCCCAGGAGCTTCAGCGCGAAGCGCGCGAGCAGGAGCACCTCAAGGACGGTGAACAGCAGCGTCACGACCCGCGTCACGGTCCACACCGGGCCGGACGGGTTGACGTTGACATTCACCTGGCCCGCGGGAGCGGCGACGGACGGCTCGGTCACGCGCTCGACGCGGTCGACGTGCGGTCGCTCGATAACTTCAGTCTCGTGTTCGACGTTGGATCCTGGCGTCATGTTCGTGCCCTGCGCGCTGAGCAGACGGCATGCCAAGCGGCTAGCCTCCCCGCGTGGACTACCCGTTCGCGCACCGCCAGCGGGTGCGCTTCGGCGAGACCGATCTTCAGGCCGTCGTCTACTACGCGAACTACCTCCTCTTCGCCGAGGTCGGCCGCATGGCGTATCTGCGCGAGATCGGCGTCGATTATCGGCGCGACCTGCTCGCGCACGGGCTCGATTTCACGATTAGTGAGGCGAGCGTCCGGTATCAGAAGCCGCTCCGCTTCGACGACGAGTTCGACATCCGCGTGCGCGTGGGCGAGATTCGCCACTCGTCGTGGGTCTTCGAGTACGCGTTCGACCGCGTGGATGGACTGCGCTGCGCGACGGGTATGACGATCCAGGTGCTGCTCGACCGTTCGTCCGGCCGGCCCACCCGGATCCCGACGGAGCTGCGCGAGGTGCTCGAACGGACAAGGCCGGCTTGATGGATACGACGCTTCCCGACGATCTGCTGTTGCTGCAACGTAGTGTCCGCGCATTCGTCGACGAGCAGCTGCTGCCGCACGCCGAGACGATCGAGCGGGAGGACCGCATCCCGCGCGAGGTCATCGACGCGATGGCCGCGATGGGCCTCTTCGGGATCGGCTTCCGCGAAGAAATCGGCGGTCAGGGGTTCGGCAAGCTCGGCTACTGCGTCGCGGTGGAACAGCTCGCGCGCGCGAACGCCTCGCTATGGAACGTCATCGGCGGGTCGGCTGGTCTCTGCGGGACGGCGATCGACATCGGCGGCTCCGACGAGCTCCGGCAGCGGTACCTGCCGGGCATCCTCGGTGCGAAACAGATCGGCGCGTACGCGCTCTCGGAGCCTGGTGCGGGAAGCGATGCCGGTGGGCTGCAGACGACCGCGCGGCGTAATGAGGACGCGTATGTCATCGATGGCGCGAAGACCTTCATCACGAACGCGCCGATCGCGGACCTCTTCGCGGTCTTCGCGACCGTCGACCGGGAGCGGGGCCCGAAGGGCATCACGGCGTTCGTGGTCGAGCGCGGGGCAGCCGGCCTCGAGATCGGACCGAACGACGAGAAGATGGGACTGCATGGATCGACCACTGCGCAGCTCTACTTCCACGAGCTGCGCGTGCCGCTGGCCCAGCGGATCGGCGAGGAGGGGGATGGCTTCAAGATCGCGCTCCGCACGCTCGATCTCGGCCGTCTGGGGCTCGCCGCGCACGCGGTCGGCGCGGCGCAGCGGCTGCTTGAGGCTTCGGTCGGGTACGCGAAGTCGCGGATCCAGTTCGGGGAGCCGATCGCGGTGCACCAGGCGATCCAGTGGATGCTCGCCGACGCCGCCACCGAGATCCATGCGGCGCGGTTGATGGTCCATGACGCCGCCTGGCGGGCCGATCGGGGGCTGCGCGTCACCGACCGGGCGGCCATGACCAAGCTCTTCGCGACCGAGCTCCTCGGCCGGGTCGCTGATGCCGCGGTCCAGATCCATGGCGGAATGGGCTACATGCGCGAGCTCTGGATCGAGCGCGCGTACCGGGATGCCCGGATCTATCGCATCTACGAGGGCACCAGCGAGATCCAGCGGATAGTCATCGCGGGCGCCCTGCTCGCCGACGCCTAGCGTGGGCGATGGGCGAACACCATCTTCCGTTCCGGCGGAGTCCCACTGTGGATAAGCCCCTGAATTCGGTGGATAAAGCCCCCTTTGGAGGCCGAATGAGGCCATTCCTGTGGAAAAGCCCACCGTGTTGAAAGCGTCCAGCCCGGGCGGCCATCGCGTCATTCGGGGCCTCTGGTTCGGCGCGTTCTGGCTGCTCGTGGCGGACGCGGCGCTGTACGCGGCGCGGTCGCCGCTGGCCCCAGGCGCGGCGCTCGTGGCGGCCGCCGGCTTCAGCGGCGGCATCGTCGCGTATGCGGTGCGCTACCGGTTGTTCCTTCGGGTCATCGAGTCAGGTGAGCAGGCACTCGTGGCCGGCGACGTCGCTCGCGCCCGCTCGCTCATTGCACCGGTCATGGACCGCTACCCGGCGTTCCCGCCGGTCCAGGAGCTTGCCGGCCGGATCCTCTACGCGAGCGGCGACCCGCTGTCGGCCGCCGCGCTCCTTGAACGGTCGCTCCGCTGGCGGCGCCAGCCCGAGGCCGCCGTCGCGCTGGTCGCGTCGTACGCGGCGCTCAACAAGGTCGCTGACGCGCGCCGGGCTGCGGCACTCCTGCCGGACCATCCCGACGTTCGTCTGGCACTCGCCTGGAGCGAGCTTGTCGCCCTGGGGGGCGATCGCGAACGCGGTGCCTGGCTCGCGAGCACGCTGCCGGCCGACACGCCGGCTCGCGCCGCGATGACCGCGACCCTGCGCGCGGTCGCGGCTGCCTATCGTGACGACGCGGCGACAGTACGTACGCTGCTCAGCGAAGCCGATGAACGGCACGCGCAGCTCGCCGTCGATGAGCGTGCGTTCCTCGGTTACCTCGGCGGCGTGGCGTTGCGGGAGCTCGGCGCCCTGGACGATGCGCGGGCCACCTTCACCCTCGCGATGGACGGGGCGCCCGAGACGATCGGTGAGGCCCTCGCCCGACGCGAGCGGAGTCACCTGGCGTCGGGTTCGGACTCCTGGTCGGACCAGCCTTCGGCCGACTGAAGGTCGTCGGCGAACAGCTCGACCTCGTAGCCGAGTTCATCGATCACCGCGACGAGGCCATCGCGCTGCTCCGGCGGCGTGGTATGGATCCAGCCGCGAACGACATCGTCCCCGGCGACCTCGGCCGCGCTCCGCTCCGACGCGACGACCTCGCTCTCGTCGCGGGCAGCGGCCTCGGCGAGCTCGCGGAGCGTGGCCGGGACCATGTCGACGAGCGCGCGAAGCGTGCGCTGGGCGCCGGCGCTCCACTCCATCGTGGGCATCGTCGACATCGTGCCATCGGCTTCGTTCACCCGATCGCGTCGATGCCGGTCGCGAAGCGGCCGATGATGAGCTTCTGGATCTGGGTCGTGCCCTCGTAGAGACGATTGACCCGCGCGTCACGCCAGAAGCGCTCGACCGGGAATTCGTCGGAGAAGCCGTAGCCGCCGTGGATCTGGATCGCTCCGTCCGCGGCGCGTTGCGCGGCCTCGGAGGCATAAAGCTTCGCGATGCTCGTCTCGCGCGTGTTCGGGCGGCCCTTGTTCTTGAGATCGCCGGCGCGCCAGAGGAGCAGCCGGGCCGCCTCGGTCTCCACCACCATGTCCGCGATCAGCTCTTGGATGAGCTGGTGGCCCGCGATCGGCTTGCCAAAGGTGTGGCGCTGCGTCGCGTACGCGACCGACGCGTTGATGCAGGCTTGCGCGACACCCACGGCCCCCGCCGCCACGGAGTAGCGGCCGGAATCCAGCGCGCTCATCGCGATCTTGAAGCCGTGGCCGACCTCGCCGAGGCGGTTCGCGTCGGGGACGCGCACGTCGTCGAGGATCAACTCCGACGAATCGCTCGACCGCAGCCCGAGCTTCCCGTGCAGACGGGCGCTGCCGTACGGCTGCTTGGCCCGGTCCAGCAGAAACGCGGCGATGCCCTTGTGTCCGAGCGATGGGTCCGTCTGCGCGAACACGAGCGCGAGCCCGCTGACGCTCCCGTTGCTGATCCAGGTCTTGCGGCCGCGCAGGATCCAATCGGTCCCGTCGCGTTTCGCGCTCGTGCGGAGCTTCGTCGCGTCGCTGCCGACCTCGGGCTCGGTGAGCCCGAAGCAGCCGATAATCTCGCCCGTGCAGAGCGGGGGTAGGAATCGGCGCTTCTGCAGGTCGGTGCCCCAGCGGAGGATGGTGAGCTCGACGAGGGAGATCTGGACCGAGAGGGTCGTGCGGACGGACGAGTCGACGCGCCCGAACTCCTCGATCGCGAGCGCGTGGGAGATGTAGTCGAGGCCGATGCCGCCGTATTCCTCGGGCAGGGGTCCGCCGAGGAAGCCGAGCGGCGCCATCTTCTTCAGGATGTCGGCCGGGAATGTCTCGGCCCGGTCGCGCTCGCGCGCGCCCGGTGCGATCTCCGCGTCGGCGAAGTCGCGCGCCAGCCTGCGGATCTGCTCCTGCTCGGGCGTGAGGTCGAAGTCCATCATGTCGAGTCTACGGAAGACGCGTCCCCTTGACCTCACGCCTGAGGCCCGACGGTCGTTCTATGGGCATGGAGATCGGGACATTCGTCATCGGCATCGCGATCGGTCTTGCGCTTGCGCTCTCGAACCGGCCCGCGGCGGGGGCGCTCGACCACGACTGGCTTCGGCGGCTCTAGCCCGCAGGCTCCTGGTACGGCCGATGGATCCGCATGAAGCGTCCGGCCTCGACCGGCTCCCAGCCGAACTTCTCATAGAGGCTGCGGGCATCGCGAGTCGCGAGGACGAAGGCGCGCTGGACCTGCAGGTCCGGGTGTGCGGCGACCGTCGCGACGAGCCACTCGCCAAGACCGCGGCCGCGATACGCCGGCAGCACGAATACATCGCACAGCCACGCGAACGTCGCTCCGTCGGTCACGACGCGCGCGAATCCGGCCTGCGTCGCCCTTCCGCGAGCGGGATCGCCGTCGAAGAGCCCGAAATTCAGCGAGCTCGCGATCGCGCGCTCGACGATCTCGCGCGGAATGCCTTTCGACCAGTACGCGTTGTCGTGGAGGAATCGATAGATGGTCTCGATGTGGAGGTGCGACGCGTCCGTTGAGATGCTGAATCCGTCTTTGGTCCACATGCGTCGCAGTTTACGGTCGAAGAACGTCGCGACCGATAGCATCGCGTGATGCCGAAGCAGCGCGACGCGTCGCCGCTCGCCCTGTGGACCGCGCTCGGCACGGTCTACCTCGTCTGGGGCTCCACCTATCTCGCCATCGCGATCACCCTGCAGACGCTGCCGCCGTTGCTGTCCGCGGGTCTCCGGTTCCTCGTCGCCGGGCTCCTGCTCCTCGGGTGGATCGCCCTCCGGCGCGGCCCGACCTTGCTGCGGCCGCGGCCGGCGGAGATCCGGGGCGCCGCGATCGTCGGCCTCCTGTTGCTCGTGGGCGGCAATGGACTCGTTGTCCTTGCCGAGCGCACCGTCCCGTCGGGGCTCACCGCGCTCATCGTCGCCTCGGTCCCGCTGTGGATCGTGCTGCTCCGTCACCTCGCTGGTGACCGCATCCACCTGTCGACCGCCGCTGGGGTGGCCGTCGGATTCGCCGGCGTCGCGTTCCTCGTCATCCCGCAAATCGCGAGCGGTGCCGACATCGGCGGTCTTGTGACGGTCCTCCTCGCCACGCTGTCGTGGGCGCTCGGGACGTTCCTTTCGCCGCGCTTGGGCCTGCCGCGCGATGGCCTGCTCTCGACCGGGATCCAGGCGCTGACCGCTGGCGCCACGCTGCTCGTCGCGGGCGTGGTCTTCGGGGAGGCGGCCCACATCGATCCGGCGACCTTCTCGACCCGCTCGATCGCCGCCCTCGTGTACCTGGTCGTGTTCGGCTCACTCGTCGCGTTCACCGCGTACGGCTGGCTGCTGCAGCACACCTCGGTGTCGCTTGTCGCCACATACGCATACGTGAACCCGGTGGTCGCCGTATTTCTCGGCTTCCTCATCCTTGCCGAGCCAATCACGCCTTCGATCGTCATCGGTGCGGCGATCATCATCGCCGCAGTCGCGTACATCGTGCAGCGCGAGGGCGCGCGCCAGCGCGCGGCGCGGTCTCAAGCGGCGAGCGGGCTCTCCGCGAGCGAGGCAGACTGAGCCGGTGACGGCACTCGATCCCGACGCCTTCGTCGCCGAGCTGTGGGGCTATGCGCGCGAGCTCGAGATGCGCGAGCACCCCTGGTTCAAAGGTGTCGTCGAGCATCGCTGGACGCGCGAGCAGATCGTGCTCGGCGAGATCCAGCACTACCTGCGGGTGCGTCAAAACCCGGTCTTCTTCGGCTACATCGTGACGAACGTGACCGCTGAGGCGAATTACGACCTCATGCCGATCGTCATGGAGAACTTCATGGAGGAGCTCGGCGGCGAGCGCACCCATGTCGACGTGATGCTACAGATGCTGGAAGAGGCCGGTCTCGATCGTGGTAGCGCAGACCGCGCCGAGCCCGCCCCAGGGACGATCGCCGCCATCGAGATGATCGTCGGCGGCTGCCAGCGGCGGAGCGCGCTCGAGGGGATCGCTCTGCTCAGCTTCGTCGAGGCGATGCATGGCGGCCCACGTGGCGCCGCGGCCGGCATGTTCGAGGCGCTCACCGGTCACTACGGGTTCTCGAAGCGCGCCGCCGCGACATACGAGCTCCACGCCGAGCAGGACACCGGGCACGGCGACCGGCAGATCGACGCGATCCGCCGCTTCGCCCGCGACGAGGCGACGCAGACGCAGGTCCGCGCGGCGGTGAAGCTCGGCCTGAACGCCTTCAACTTCGAATGGGACGGGCACGTCCAGGCGATGACCGGCAAGCGGGAGTACTGGAGCGGCAAGGCGCCGCTCAAGCTGGAGACGCCGACATTCACGCTGCCTCCGCTCAGCTAGGGCCTACATCGGCCAGGTCTTGGGGAACTCCTCCCGCAGCGTCCGGTAGCCGTTGTCGTTCTTCCAGCGCGCGCGAATTTCCCTGAGCCGTTGCACCAGATCGACAACGTCCATCTCCAACACGCTGGAGACCATACCCGTGGTCTCCTCGAAGCCTCGGCTTCAGTTGCGGCGTCAGCCGCGCATCCGTTCAAGGACGTAGCGGTCATCCCGGTCCATTGAACCCGACCTCCTGCACATCGATACGCTCGGTCAACGGCCGCGGCGCGCCATCCTCGCCGGCAGGCACCCGCAGCCGGGCCAGTATCCGCCAGTCGCGCCCGTCCGATCGCGCGGTCAGGATGAGGAACGCATTCTCGACCTCGGTGCCTCGCGACTCGGTGAAGGACACGTCGGCCGCAAGCTCGGCGGTCCCGTTCGCCCTGAGCGCGATGTCGAGATCCTGATCGGCGGCGCGGAAGCGGCCGTGCGGGATGGCGAGACCGGTCAGTCGCAGCTCGACCCCTGTTTC
Source organism: Candidatus Limnocylindria bacterium (assembly GCA_035543375.1). Lineage (GTDB taxonomy): Bacteria > Chloroflexota > Limnocylindria > P2-11E > P2-11E > UBA4735. The sequence continues at coordinate 55,538 of DASZZF010000023.1, read as the reverse complement.
GTTCGCGACCCGCCAGCGCACGCGCCAGAGGGCGCCCCGAGCGCTCACCTCAAGCAATGAGATCGCGACGCGCGGGCCGGACGCCAAGGCCGCTAGAGCCGCTCGAAGATCGCCGCGACCCCCTGGCCGCCACCGATGCAGAGCGACGCGAGGCCGTAGCGGCCCTTGCGCTTGCCGAGCTCGGTGATGAGCGTGAGCGCGAGGCGCGCGCCGGATGCGCCGAGCGGGTGCCCGAGCGCGATCGCGCCGCCGTTCACATTCGCCTTCTCGCGGTCGAGCTCGAGATCCTTCTCGACGGCGAGGTACTGCGTCGCGAAGGCCTCGTTGATCTCGACCAGGTCCATCTGCTCGATCTTGAGTCCGGCCCGCTTCAGCGCCTGGCGGCTTGAGGGTGCCGGACCGATGCCCATGATGTCGGGATCCACGCCGCAGACACCGCCGGAGACGATGCGCGCGATCGGCTTCAGGCCGGCCTTCGCGGCGGCGTCCGCCGACGCGACCACGAGCGCCGCGGCGCCGTCATTGATCCCGCTGGCATTACCGGCGGTGACCGTGCCGTCCTTCTCGAAGCGCGCGGTGAGCTTCGCGAGCGCTTCGAGCGTGGTGTCCGGGCGGATGTGCTCGTCCTTGTCGACCACAATCGGGCCTTTCTTCGTCTGCACCTCGACGGGCACGATCTCCTCGCTGAATCGGCACGACTCACGCGCCTTCGCCGCCAGCATGTGGCTGCGGTACGCGAATTCGTCGGCCGCCTGCCGGCTGATGCCGTACTTGCGGCCGAGGTTCTCCGCCGTGTTCGCCATGCCGAGGCCGTTGTAGCTGTCGACGAGCGCGACCCAGAGGTAGTCCTCGAGCTTCTGCTCGCCGAGCGGCAGGCCCCAGCGCGCGCCACGGATCAGGTGCGGCGCCATCGACATGTTCTCGGCGCCGCCGGCAAGGACGAAGTCCGCTTGGCCGAGCTGGATCTCCTGCATGCCGAGGAGGATCGCCTGCAGGCCGGACCCGCAGAGCCGGTTGATCGTGAGGGCGGGGGTCTCCTGCGGGATGCCCGCCCGGAGCCCGACGTGCCGCGCGAAGTACACGGCGTCGCCGCTCGTCTGCAGGACGTTGCCGAGGATGACGTGGTCGATCTTGCCCGGCTCGACCTTGGACCGCTCGAGCGCGCCTTTCGCCGCGATGACTCCCAGGTCCGTGGCGGACGTGTCGCGTAGCGCCCCGCCGTACGTCCCGAAAGCGGTGCGCGCGCCGCCCAGGATGACGATGTCCTTCATCGCTCCATTGTCCCACTCGCGGATCTCACCGCCCGGACGATGGCCCGCTCGACCGCGTCCGCGGCGGCGAATTGCACGGCGGACGCATCCGCGGTCACGGGGCCCGCGGCCATGGCGAAGATCGTGTCGCCGTCCCGGTCGGTATGCGCCGGCCGGATCGCGCGCGCCAGGCCGTCCTGGGCCGTCATGGCGACGCGCCGCGTCGCATCGCGATCCAGGAGCGCATCGGTCATCACGACGCCGATCGTCGTGTTCCCGCCCTTTGCCGGCGTGGTCGCGGGCGCGGATCTCGCGGCCCACTCGTTCCGCTCGGCGTCCCAGACGTCGCCGAGCGCGTTCACGACCATGATCGCGGTCACGGTCGCGTCGCCGGCCTTCACCGACGCGATGCCGAGCCCGCCCGGCGCGTGCCCGCCGGCGAGCTTCGCCGCCGTCGCGCCGGTGCCCGCACCGACGAGGCCCTCCGCGGGAGCGTCGTTCGCCATCCGGCACGCGGCATAGCCCGCGTTGGGGCCGGGCCGCACCTTCCCGTCCCCGATCATGAGGTCGAAGATCGCCGCACCGGCGACGAGCGGGACGCGCCAGTCTCGAACGGCGAAGCCCACGCGCTTCTCTTCGAGGAAGCGCATGACGCCCGCGTATGCCGCAAGACCGAACGCGCTGCCGCCGGTCAGGAGCACGCCGTGGAGGATCGCCGTCGCCGAGGCCGGGCCGATGATGTCGGTCTGGATGGTCGCGGGCGCGCCACCGCGGACGTCGACCCCAGCGGTGGCACTTCCTTCGCAGAGGATCACGGTGCAGCCGGTCATGGCGACCGGATCGGTCCAGTGCCCGACCGCGAACCCACGAGGCAGCGTCATCTGTGCCGCGAGTCTGCCACCATCCTGCCGATGGCAACGCGGAGCGCCTCGAAGATCGAAAAGACCGAGGCCGCCTCGGGCGGTGGCATGATCACCGCCGAGCATCCGCTCGCCGCCGAGGCCGGAGCGCGCATCCTCGCGAGGGGTGGGAACGCCGTGGATGCGGCGGTGGGCGCCGCGTTCGCGATGGGCGTCGTCGAGCCCACCACGAGCGGGATCGGCGGCGTGGCCTGGTGCGTCATCCGCGAGCCCGACGGCAGCGTGACGACGATCAACGGGTCTGGCGCGGCGCCGTTTCGCGCGACCGTGGACATGTACGACCTTGAGACATCGGGCGCCGCCGGAATGTACGGCTGGCCCGCGACCAAGGACAATGCCCAGAACGTCGGCTATCGGGCCATCGGTCTGCCTGGCGCGGTCGGCTGCCTCTGCCGCGCGCTCGAACGGTTCGGATCGCTGCAGCGCGCCGACGTGATGCGGGATGCGATTTCGCTCGCGGACAGCGGCTGGGAGGTCGATTGGCCGCTGTCGCTCGCGTTCGGTCAGTACTACGACCGGCTCACGACGTGCGATGCCTCGCGCGAGATCTTCCTCCGACCCGACGGCGCGCCGCGCCGCGCGCCTACCGGCCTCGAGCCCGGAGACATGCTCGTGCAGCGCGACCTGGCGCAAAGCCTGCGGACGATCGCCGCTGACGGACCCGACGCGCTGTACCACGGCGAGCTTGGGCGCGCGGTCGCCGAAGACATCCAACGCCACGGCGGGCTCCTTTCGGTGGAGGACTTCGCGTCATTCGAGGTGCGCGAGCGCGAGCCGCTGGTGATCGACTATCGCGGCTTCGCGCTGCAGACGCTGCCCGAGGCGTCCGGTGCGATCACGGTCGTCGAGGCGCTGAACATCCTGTCCGGCTTTGAGCTCGACCGCCTCGGTCCGCTGTCAGCCGAGGCCCTGCATCTGTTGGCCGAGGCGCAGCGGCGGGCGTTCGCCGATCGCTTCACCTATCTCGCCGATCCCGCGGTCGTCGGCGCGGCGATCTACGACGAGCTCGCGTCGCCCGCGCATGCGGCGAAGGCTTGCGCGACGATCGACCCGAAGCAGGCGACGCCAGATGCCGGGGCGACGCCGGCCACACATTCGACCGACTGCACGACGCACGTGAACGCGGTCGACCGCGAAGGACGCATGGTCGCGCTCACGGCGACGCTCGGTGGCGCTTTCGGCTCTGGCGTCGTCGCGAAAGGTACTGGCATCATCCTCGGGAACGTCATGACCTGGTTCGACCCGCGCCCGGGACGGGTGAACTCGATCGCCGGTGGCAGGAGGATCCTGCCGGCGATCGCGCCGATGCTGCTCCTTAAGGACGGCGCGCCGTTCCTCTGTGCCGGCGCGCCCGGTGGCCGCCGGATCATCAGCGCCATGCTCCACGTGATCACGAATGTCGCGGACTGGGGGATGGGACCGCAGCAAGCTGTGAACACGCCACGGATCCACTGCGAGTCCACAGATACGCTCGTCGACTCACGCGTGCCGGAGGCGGACCGCGCCGAGCTCGCTGCCATGGGGCATCGCCTGTCGGTCCGCAACGAGACGTTCGCGTCCTCGCATTTCGCCCGCCCGAGCGCGATCCGTGTCGATGGCGCCGAGCGTCGCGCTGGCGTCGGTGCGATGAAGATCTCGACCGCGATCGGGGTCGACTAGCCAAGGACGAGCTCCGTCAACGGGTTCCGAGTAGGGCAAGCGCCGCGAGAGCCATCACCTTCGTCGCGTTCGCGAGATCCTCGAGATCCACGTACTCGTCCGGACGGTGCGCGGTCTCGAGGCGACCGGGGCCGTAGGCGATGCAGTCCGTCACCCCGCCGTGCCGCACGACGTGCTTCTGGTCGTACGTGCCGGGGCTCGCGATGAGCTTCGCGGGCCGGCCGAGGACGTGCTGCACCGCGTCGCGCACCGCGCGCGCGACCGGGGCGTCGGCCGGCGTCGAGGTGGGCTCGACGAGCATGAGGTCCCGCACGGACCAGCGGATGCCGTCGGATCGTTCCGCGGCGACAAGGTCGGCGATCTCGCGCCGGACGTCGCCGCTCGATTCTTCCGCGATGAACCGCCGATCGAAGATCGCGCTGCAGACGTCGGGGACCATCGGAGTCTGCTCCACGCCGATCGGCTGGCCGGCATGGAGCGCGTTCAGGTTGATCGACGGGCGTCGCGCCGCGGGCGGCTCCACCGGCACCGCGGTCACCCGTAGTGCGAGCCGCGGCTTCAGCTCGCGGTCGATGCGCGCCACCAACCGGACCATCGCATCCGCGGCGTTCCGACCCAGCTCCGGCATGCTCCCGTGCGCCGCCCTGCCGCGGGCGGTCACCTCGAACCAGTACACGCCGCGATGCCCGAGGCAGACCCGGTCGACGTCGAGGGGCTCGGTGATGATCACGTGGTCGGTCCGCCCGGCGCGGATGAAGCCCTGCTCGCACAGCTCCGCGACGCCGGCGAAGCCTCCGCTCTCCTCATCGACGGTCGCGCTCTGCTCGACGCTACCGCGCAGTGCGATGCCGGCGCGCCTGATCGCTTCGATGGCATACACCGACGCTGCGATGCCGGCCTTCTGATCGCCGGTGCCCCTTCCCCACAGCCGGCCCGCAGCGATCTCCGCGCCGAACGGCGCGTGCGTCCACGCGTCGGCGTCGCCGACGGGCACGACATCGAAGTGGCCATTGAAGTGGAGCGTGGGATGGTCCGCGGCGCCGGCGAGCCGCGCGAAGACGTTGAGCCGGACAGGGTCCTCGGGCGGATGCACGTACTCGACCGCGTAGCCGAGCGATACGAGCCGGTCGCCGATGAAGCGGGCGCACTCCTGGTAGCGGTCGCCCGGCGGATTGACCGTGGCGATGCGTGTCATGCCGGCAAGGAACGCGACGCACTCATCGCGCAGCTCGTCGACCGCCGCGCATACCCGCTCGGCGGCGTTCACAGCGGGAAAGGTGTCCGCCAGAGGGCGAGTGTGAAGACGAGCGCGACGGCAAGGGCGGACCAGTCCAGTCGGCGCAGCCGGTCGAGCGCCACCGCACTCCGGCCGGCCCCACCGACGTAGCAGCGCGACTCCATCGCGAGGATCAGGTCCTCCGCCCGCCGGAATGCGGAAACGAAGAGCGGTACCGTGATCGGCACGAGCTGCCGCGTCCGCTGCACGAACCGCAACCCACCGGGCCGCCCGAAGTCCGCGCCCCGCGATGCCTGCGCCTTCATCAGCCGTTCGAGCTCTTCCGCGACGGTCGGCATGAAGCGGTAGGCGATCGCGATGATCATCGCGATCTCGTGGCCGGGGACGCGGATGACACGAAATGGTGCGAGCAGGCTCTCGATGGCCTTCGACAACGCTGTGATCGATGTCGTGAGCGTCAGGAGGCTTGACAACATGATCAGGTCGAAGATGCGGAACACGCCCTGTGCCGTCTGGCGCATCGAGTTGTCCGTCACCGTGAACGCGAATTCCCACGGGCCGATCGAGACCGGCGTGCGAAGGAGCACGGCGGAGCCAGTCGGGTCGTAGTTCCCGAGGAACAGGAAGTTGAAGAGCGTATAGACGGCGAGGATCGGCAGGATCGGCCGGATGCCGCCGACGAGATATCCGAGCGGCAGCCCGCTGATCGCGACGAGCACCAGGACCATGAGGAACGCGATGCCGTTGCCGATATACGACGGCGTCGTGATGACGCCCGCGAGCAGGATCATGAACGCGACGATCTTCGTGCGCGCGTCCATCCGGTGGATCAGGGATGTGCCCGGGATGAACTGCCCGATGGTTATGCCGCGGGAGAACTCAAACTCGTCCACATCGCCTCCACGGCGTCATCGATCGTGAGCACATCGCCCTGCAGCGCGACTCCACGCGCGCGGAGCGCGCCGGCGAGCTCCGCCGCGGCCGGGATCCCGAGGCCGAGCTCGCGCAGCCGCGCCTCCTCGCGGAACACCTCGCGGACCGGGCCGGAGAACGCGTTCCGCCCTTCGGCGAGCACGTCTACGCGCTCGACAAGCTCGGCGACCTCGTCCATATTGTGCGACACGAACACGAGGGCGGTGCCGCGCTCCGCGTGCAGCGACCGGAGCGCGCCCAAAAGATCGCGGCGCGCGCGCGGATCGAGGCCGGCGGTCGGCTCGTCGAGCACGAGCACCTCGGGCTCGAGGGCGAGCACGCCGGCGAGCGCGACCTTCCGAAGCTCGCCACCGCTCAATCCGAACGTATAGCGATCCTTGAACGCGTCGAACGGCAGGCCCACGGAGGCCATCGCTCCTTGGACGCGCCTGCGGACCTCGGCGTGATCGCAGCCGAGCTTCCGCGGCCCGAACGCGATGTCGTCGGCGACGGTCGGATCGAAGAGCTGCTGTTCAGGGAATTGGAAGACGAGCCCGATGCGCCGGCGCAGCGGTCGCGGGTCCGTCTTCGGATCGCCGAGGTCGCTGCCGCAGACGCGGACCGTGCCGCGATGCGGGCGCAGCAGGCCGTTGAAGTGCTGGACGAGCGTGGATTTGCCGGACCCCGTGTGGCCCATGATGCCGACCACCTCGCCCGCGTCGAGCGTGAACGACGCCCCCTGGAGCGCGACGGATTGGAGCGGCGTGCCGCGGAGGTACCAATGCCAGAGGTCGCGGACCTCGATGACGTGCTCGGTCATGTCGCTGCCGGGCGGGGGAGCCGGACGTACGCGTCCGCGAGCTCCGCCACCGTGAGCGGGACGGCGAGATCCGCGCCTCGCGCCCGCAGCCGCGCGGCGATCTCGGTCACCTGCGGCACGTCGAGCTCGAGCTCACGCAGGCGCGCGGGTTGCGCGAACAGCGTGCGCGGGTCGGCCTCGAGCGCGACGCGTCCTTCGGCCAGCACGATGACGCGGTCGGCGCGCGTCACCTCGCTCATGAAGTGGGTGATGGCGACGATCGTGACGCCCTCCCGGTGCAGGGTCTCCGCCGCCTCGAGGACCTCGGCCCGCCCCGAGGGATCGAGCATCGCCGTCGATTCGTCCAGCACCAGGCACGACGGCCGCATCGCGAGGACACCCGCGATCGCGACGCGCTGCTTCTGGCCGCCGGAGAGCTGATGCGGCGCGCGATCGCGCAGGTCCTCGATCTCGAGTCGCCGCATCGCGTCGGCGACCCGTGACGCGATCTCCGCCCGGGGCAGGCCCAGGTTCTCGGGACCGAAGGCCACATCCTCTTCCACGACGGTTGCGACGATCTGGTTGTCGGGATTCTGGAAGACCATGCCGACGAGCTGGCGGATGCGCTTGCGTTGCTCGTCGTCGCGCGTCGAGAGGCCATCGACCGTCACCTCTCCGCGGCCGGGGATGACGAGTCCGTTGAACAGCTTCGCGAGCGTGCTTTTCCCGGAGCCGTTGTGGCCGATGATCGTGAGCCATTCGCCGCGCCGGACGTCGAGCGTGACGTTGCTGAGCGCCTGGACACGCCCGCCGCCGGGCACGGGGTACGCGACCGACACGGCATCGACGCGGATGAGCGGACCTGGGACCGCGCTCACAACGGCGGCGTGAACCGTCCATCCTGGGCGGTCCAGCCTCCGTCGACCATCATGCAGGCGCCCGTGACGTACGAGCTCGCGTCGGACGCGAGATACACGACCATGCCAGCGAGCTCGTCCGGTCGGGCCCAGCGGCCGAGGATGCTCTTCCTCGCGTAGCCGTCGTACCACTCGGCGTTCTGCTTGATCGGCGCGGTGAGCGGCGTGTCGACGACGCCTGGAGCGATCGCGTTCGCTCGCACGCCCTGCGGCCCGAGCTCGGCCGCGAGCGCTCGCAGCATCTGAACGATCCCGGCCTTCGTCGCTGCGTACACGCCCTGTCCGGGCTCGACCGTCATCGCGCGGATGCTCGCGAACGCGATGATGCTGCCTCGACCGCGCTCGGCCATGGACTCGCCGGCGGCGCGGATGAGCCGGAACGTGCCCTTGAGATTCACGTCGATGACCCGGTCGAACTCGTCGTCCGTGATCTTGAGGATCGGCTTGCGGACGTTGATGCCGGGGGTGCTTACCAGGACGTCGATCGCGCGGTCGCGAGCGAAGGCGGCCGCCACGGTCGCGGTGTCGCGCACGTCGACGCGGAAAGCGTCGGCCTTGCCACCTGCCGCCACGATGCCCTTGGCGGTCTTCTCTGCGGTCGAAAGATCGATGTCGGCGCAGGTCACATGCGCACCGAATGCCGCGAGCGCTTCGGCGCTCGTCTTGCCGATGCCGCTTCCGCTGCCCACGACGAGGGCGCGGCGATCATCGAGCCGAAACATCTTCGCGTGATCGATCACTACGGGGTGCCCTTCACCAAAAGACCGTACGCCAGGAAGAAGACGACCCCGAGGATCACGAACAGGCCGAACCGGCACGCGGCCCGGCGGAGATCGACCTGATCTCCGCCGGGCATCGGATCCGACACGTCGCCTGGATCGCGACGGCTAGACGGTCGACTTGCGGGCGCGGCCGGCGCCGCGGAGTGCGAGGCCGACGGCGAGCGTGATGATGCCGCCGACGATGGCTTCCGGTACGCCGTTCGTGAACGCGACGGTCATCGCCACATTCGGGGCGAGGTACGGCGCGCCGTTCGGGCCCGTCAACAGGACCGCCAGGCTGAGCACGAGGACCGTGTTCGTGAGCGTGCCGAGCACGCCGGCGGCGAGCAGCGCTAGGACTTCGTTCACCGGCCGGAGGGCGCGGTACACGAGGAACGCGACGACGCCGATGAGGATCCGTGGACCGAACGCGATGATCGGGTTCTGGAACAAGGGCGTGGTCGCGCGTAGGAAGCTGAACAGTCCGAAGATGAACCCGACGGCCGCGCCGGCGACCGGCCCTTCCATGACGCCGGCGAGGATCGCCGGGATATGAAGGATGGTCGCGTTGACGCCGGTCGGCAGCGGGATGAACCCGATGCCGGTGAAGCCGAGCGCCAGCTGGATTGCCGCGAGTACGCCTGACACGACGACGGTGCGTACGGTGCGGTTCTGGGGCATGAGTCCCATGTCGTCCGACATCGTGCCGGGCTTGGTCGGTTTGGTCGTGGTGGTCGCCATATCCCCCTCCAAACGTGGTCGCTGGACGGGGACTCTACTCCTGCCCGGTCCGGTCTTTGGGGCGGCTGGGACGGCTAGGGATTGGCGACCAGGTCCGCGATGACCTTGGCGTCCTCGAACGTCCGACCCTTCCTCGCCTCCACGCCGTCGATCCGCCAGGTGCGGAACGCGGTGAAGATCGCGGCATTGATCGCCGCGCGCGCTTCCGGCAGACCGACGTGATCGAGGAGCAGCGCGAGCGCGCCAATCGCGCCAATGGGACTCGCCGCGCGCTGGCCGGTGTACTTCGGCGCCGACCCGTGCAACGGCTCGAACATCGAGACCTTCCCGGGATGGATGTTGCCCGACGCGCCGGTCCCGAGGCCGCCGCAGATCGCGGCGCCGAGGTCGGTGATGATGTCGCCGAACAGGTTCGTCGTGACGATCACGCTGAACTGCTCCGGCTTCTGGACGAGCCACATCGACGCCGCATCGACGTACATCGCGTCGCGCTCGACGTCGGGGAACTCCTCGCCGATCTCCTCGAAGATTGTGCGCCAGATGCCCTGGATCGGGATCGCGTTCGACTTGTCGACGAGCGTCACATGCTTCTTCGGTAGCTCTCGCGCGCGCTCGAACGAGTAGCGGACGATCCGCTCGATGCCGCGGCGGGTGAAGATCATGTCGACCGACACTCGCTCCTCGAGCGTTCCCTGCCCGGTGTGTGTGCCCTGCCGGCCGTACACGTCCTCGGTGTTTTCGCGCATCACCCAGATGCGGATGTCGCGCTCCGTCTTGTCCTTCAACGGGCAGAGCCGCGCGTCATACAGGATGAGCGGCCGCAGGTTGATGTAGAGGTCGAGCCCGCGGCGAAAGCCGAAAATGATGTCGGCCTCGAGCATCCCGCGGGGCACGCCCGGGTGACCGACTGCGCCGAGCAGGACCGCTTCCAGCTTCCTGATCGGGTCGAGGGCCGCGGCGTCGAACCGCCGGCCGTCGCGCAAGTACTGCTCGCCGGACCAGTCGAACGTGGTCCGCTCGGTGCGAAAGCCGAAGCGGGCCTCTGCCGCGTCGAGCACCAATAGGGCGGCGTCCACCACCTCCGGGCCGATACCGTCGCCGCCCAGGACCCCTATTTTCACTACGCGCGAAGCCGTCGCCGCCACTTTGCCTCCTAAGTACCGGGTGATTGGGACTGGCTCGACCGGTTAGGCGATGCTACCCTTCGTCGCAGATGCACGATCTCGTCCTTGGCATCGTCGTCATTGAGCTCCCGATCGTTATCGGGGGCCCGAACGACGCTGGGAGGAACACCGAGACCGCGTAAGTCACACCACTGGAACCATCAAAGACCTCCCGGAACACCGGGAGGTCTTTTCGTTATCGGAAGGGGATCGGACATGGAAGCGCGACGTGAGCTAGCGAAGCGTCTGGCGAGCCTGGGAATGCATTTCGAAGGCGAGCGCTTGGATCACGCCGAGCGGATCGTCCACGCGCACACGTCGCATCACACGTCACTCACCGACCTCGTGCTCATGACGATCTGCGTCGAGGCATACCGCAAGGCAGACGTCGAACTGCCGGCCTGGATCTGACGAAGTGACCTATCTCGCGGTCCTCGGTCACAACGCAGTCGAGCAGCTCGCCTCGTGAGGGCGACGGCTCGGACGGAAGGGGAGCACCAAATGCCGGCATTCGCAGCAGCGCACCAGGTGCACCAGCCTGGGCCGGCGATCGACGCGTCGGTCGTCGCTCAACGTGGCGCCGACCTGATCTGGCGCGCGCTCGAGCGCGCCGGGGTCGAGAACGTCTTCGGGTATCCCGGCGGCGCGACCCTTCCGATGTACGACGCGCTGCCGGATCACCCCGGCATCCACCACGTCCTGGTCCGGCACGAGCAGGGCGCCGCCCACATGGCCGACGGGTACGCGCGGGCCACGGGGCGTGTCGGGGTCTGCTCCGCGACGTCCGGACCGGGCGCAACGAATCTCGTGACCGGCTTGGCATGCGCGTTCATGGACTCCGTCCCGGTCGTCGCCGTGACTGGCCAGGTGTCGTCGCCGCTGATGGGTCGCGACGCGTTCCAGGAGACCGACGTCATCGGCATGGTCGGTCCGATCACGAAGCACGCGTTCCTCGTCGAGCGCGTCGAGGACATCGAGCCGACGATCCAGCGCGCGTTCTCCATCGCACGCTCCGGCCGGCCCGGCCCGGTCGTCGTCGATATCCCCAAGGACGTCCAGCTCCGCTCGGCTGCACCGGAGACCGGCGGCAGCGCCGCCGACGCGGCGCTCGGTGGCGCCGATGTCGCCGACCTCGAGCGCGCGGTCGCGCTGCTCGCCTCGGCCAGCCGACCGGTGATCATCGCCGGGCACGGTATCCGTCTCTCCCGCGCGCACGCGGAGCTGCGCACGCTCGCCGAGCGCATTGACGCGCCGGTCGTCACGACGCTGCTCGGGATCGGCGCGATCGACGAGAGCCATCCGCTCGCGGTCGGGATGCTCGGCATGCACGGCAGCGCGACCGCGAATCGGATCGTCAACGACGCTGACGTCATTCTCGGCGTCGGTCTGCGCTTCGACGACCGCGTCACGGGCAAGCTCAGCGCGTTCGCGCCGCGGGGGCAGATCATCCATGCGGACATCGACCCGACGCAGATCGGCAAGAACGTGCCTACGGCGGTCGGGATCGTCGCCGACGCGGGGGCGGTCCTGTTCGCCCTCGCCGCGCGTCTCGAGCGGACAGCCCGAGCCGAGTGGCGCGCGCGCGCGACGGCCGAGCGCGCGCGGCCGCGACTGAGCGACAACGAAGACCGGATCGAGCTGCCGCCGCGGCTCGTCGTGCGCGCGATCCGCGAGACCGCGAGCGACGACGCGTACTTCGTCGCCGACGTTGGCCAGCACCAGATGTGGGCGGCGCAGCATCTCCGGCTGACCCATCCCGACCGCTTCATCACGTCGGGCGGTCTCGGGGCGATGGGCTACGCGCTGCCGGCGGCGATCGGCGTGCAGCTCGGACGTCCGGCCTCGGAGGTCTGGGCGATCGCCGGCGACGGCGGATCGCAGATGACTATCCACGAGCTCGGCACCGCCGTCCAGGAGGGCGCGCCGGTGAAGCTTGCGATCCTGAACAACGGCTACCTCGGGATGGTTCGCCAATGGCAGCAGCTGTTCCACGACGGCCGCATCTCGCAGACGCCCATCAGCAGCCCCGACTATGTAAAGCTGGCCGAGGCCTACGGCGTGCTCGGTCTCTGCGTCGAACGGCGCCGCGATCTCGAGGCGACGTTGCAGCGGGCGCGCAGCCACTCCGGTCCGGTGGTCATCGACGTCCGCATCGAGCGCGAGGCGAACGTGTGGCCGATCGTGCCGCCCGGCGGCGCGAACGCCGATCTCATCGAGGAGCCGGCCGGGTGAGCGACCGGCACGTGTTCGAGCTCTCAGTCGACGCCGCTCCCGGCGCGATCGAGCGCGTGCTGTCGGTGGTCCGCCGGCGACGGCTCGGGCTGCAGTCCTTCCGGGCAGACACGAGCGCCGATGGTGGATGGACCGTCTTCATCCGCGCGCAGGCGATCCCGCACGAAGCGGCTCTCGCGCTCAGGCAGTTCACGACGCTCATCGATGTACGGCAGGCTCACCTTCGCGACGACGACGCGACCACACGCTGAGGAGGCAAGACATGGCAACGATCTACTACGACAAGGACGCGGATCCAAGCGATATCGCGGGCAAGACGATCGCGGTGATCGGCTATGGCAGCCAGGGGCACGCCCACGCCCAGAACCTTCGCGACAGCGGCTGCGACGTGATCGTCGGCCTGCGGGCAGGCAGCAAGAGCTGGGCGGTCGCCGAGCGCGACGGCTTCGCGGTCCGTGAGGTCGTCGACGCGGCCAAGAGCGCGGACATCGTGGTGCTGCTCGTCCACGATCCGCAGCACCGCGAGGTGTACGAGCGGATCGCGCCGTCCATGGGGGGCAAGACGCTGGTCGTCGCACACGCCTTCTCGGTGCACTTCGGCGAGGTCAAGGCCGCGGCGGATGTCGACGTGGTCCTCATCGCGCCGAAGGCGCCGGGCCACCGGATGCGCGAGCTCTACGCGGAAGGGCGCGGGGTGCCGGCCCTCGTCGCCGTGCACCAGGACGCGAGCGGCAAGGCCAAGCGCACCGCGCTCGCGTACGCCCAGGCCGTTGGCTCGACGCGCGCGGGCGTGATCGAAACGACGTTCGCGGAGGAGGTCGAGACCGATCTCTTCGGGGAGCAGGCCGTTCTCTGCGGCGGCATCTCCGAGCTCGTGAAGGCCGGCTTCGAGACCCTCGTGGAGGCCGGCTACCAGCCGGAGATCGCCTACTTCGAGTGCCTGAACGAGATGAAGCTCATCGTCGACCTCATGTACGAGGGCGGCCTCAGCTACATGCGCTACTCCGTCAGCGACACCGCCGAGTACGGGGACTACGTCTCCGGCAAGCGGATCATCGACGCACGCGTGCGCCAGACCATGCGGGACGTGCTCGCCGAGGTCAAAGACGGCAGCTTCGCCAAGCGCTGGATCGCAGAATCGCGCCGCGGGTCACCCGAGCTGCTCGCGACGCGCGCGCGCGAGCGCGATTCGCAGATCGAGCGCGTCGGCCGGAAGCTCCGCGAGATGATGCCGTGGCTCCCGAAGCGTGAGTTCGGCACGGATGCGCTTCCTCCGCGGGAGCCGGTCGCCGCGGGATCCGGCCGATGACCGCCCGCGAGCGGCTCGCCGAGCGCCTGCATCGATTCGGTTTCCGGTTCGGCGACGAGCAGCTTGTCGTCGCCGAGCATCTGCTCGCGCGGCGGGGGTGCGTTCCCGACGATCTCAGCGACGTCGTGCTCATGACGATCTGCGTCGAGGCGTACGGCAAACCCGACGCCGACCTGCCCGCCTGGATATGACCCGCCGCGAAGCGGTCGCCGAGCCCGCGTGACCAGCGACCCCCGCGCGAACAGCCGCGTGATGATCGACGGGCCGAGCCGCGCGCCCGCGCGCGCGATGATGCGCGGCGCCGGCTACACCGATGTCGACTTCACGCGGCCGCTCGTGGGCGTGACCCATAGCTGGATCGAGATCATGCCGTGCACGATCCATCTGCGCCGCGTCGCGGAGTGGGTGAAGGAGGGCATCCGCGAGGCCGGCGGGACGCCCGTCGAGTGCAACACGATCGCGGTCTCCGACGGCATCGCGATGGGCACCGAAGGGATGAAGGCATCGCTTGTGTCGCGGGAGCTCGTTGCCGACAGCATCGAGCTGGTGACGCGAGGCCATCAGCTCGATGCGCTCGTGGCGATCTCAGGCTGCGACAAGACGATCCCGGCGAGCGTCATGGCGCTCGCGCGACTCGACCTGCCGGGACTCATGCTCTACGGCGGGTCGATCATGCCCGGCCGCTTCGCCGGCCGGGACGTGACGATCGGCGACGTCTTCGAGGGCGTCGGCGCGCACGCGGCCGGCACGCTGTCCGACGAAGGGCTCGCCGAGCTCGAGCGGAACGCCTGCCCCGGCGCGGGCGCGTGCGGCGGCCAGTTCACCGCGAACACGATGGCCACCGCATTCGAGGCGATGGGCATCTCGCCCGCGGGATCGGCCGGCGTGCCGGCGCTCGATCCGCGGCGCGAGGCGGTCTCGCGCGAGGCCGGCCGCCTCGTGATGCGGCTGCTGAAGGACGATGTGCGGCCGAGACGGATCATCACGAAGGAGTCGATCGAGAACGCGATCTCCGCGGTCATGGCAACGGGCGGGTCGACGAACGCCGTCCTCCATCTGCTCGCCGTCGCGGTCGAGGCGAACGTCGGCATCGACCTCGACGACTTCGATCGCATCAGCGCGAAGACGCCCCTCCTCGCCGACATGAAGCCGTGGGGCCGCTTCACCGCTCCGGACATGGACCAGGCCGGCGGCATCATGCTCGTGTTGCAGCGGCTGCTCCAAGCCGGTCTGCTCCATCGCGACCCCATGACGGTCACTGGTCGCACGATCGGCGACGAGGCGAGCGCGGCGCGCGAGACAGCGGGCCAGGAAGTGGTCCGCCCGCTGGCGCGGGCGCTCGCGGCGACCGGCGGAATGGTGATCCTCAGGGGCACGCTCGCACCGGACGGCGCGGTTACGAAGGTCGCCGGCCACGCCACGCCGACCCGCACCTTCAGCGCGCGCGTGTTCGACCGCGAAGAGGACGCGTTCGCCGCGATCGAGAGCCGCTCCGTGCATGCAGGCGACATCCTCGTCATCCGGTACGAGGGACCGAAGGGTGGCCCCGGGATGCGCGAGATGCTCGCCGTCACCGGCGCGCTCGTCGGTGCGGGACTCGGCGAACAGGTCGCCCTCGTCACCGATGGCCGGTTCAGCGGCGCGACGCATGGCCTAGCCGTCGGGCACGTCGCGCCGGAGGCCGCGGTCGGCGGTCCGATCGCCCTCGTCGTCGACGGCGATCGCATCACGATCGACGTGTCGAAGCGTCGGATCGACCTCGCCGTCGATCCAAAGGAGCTCGCGGCCCGCCTCGCGACATGGCGGGCGCCCACCCCCCGGTATCGGACCGGTGCGCTCGCGAAGTACGCGAAGCTCGTCGGCTCGGCGTCGAGCGGTGCCGTGACGACCGCATGATCGTCGCGCAGCCGACCGCGCTCGGCCGGATCACCACGCGTGAGGTGCATGGCTCGTTCATCGACGAGACGATCGGCATCCTGGCGAACGCTCCCGCCTCGACCATCTCGTTCGCTGTCGGCGCGCCAGCCCCCGAGGCGCTCGGTCTCGTCGGCATCGCCGGCCTCGTCGAGCGCGTGCTCGCTCGCGACGGCCATCACGCGCTCGGCTACGGCGTGACCGAGGGCGATGGGGAGCTGCGCGAGATCATCGCGGTGTCCGCGCGGGCACGCGGCGCGCGCGTCAGCGCGGAGGACGTGATCGTGACGGCCGGCGCGCTGCAGGCGATCGATCTCGCCTGCCGGGTCTTCATCCGGCCCGGCGACCTCGTCGTCGTCGAGTCGCCGGCGTTCGCGAACGCCCTGTCCGCGTTGCGGAACCACGGCGCGCGGATTCTCGAGGTTCCGATCGACGACGACGGCCTGGACGTCCGCGAAGCCGAGCGGCTCATTCGCGCCGCCGGAGCCCGACCGCGGCTGTTCTTCGTCGTGCCCAACTTCCAGAACCCGACGGGCGCGACGCTGTCGTACGAGCGGCGCGAGCAGCTCCTGGCGCTCGCGGCCGGCTACGGAGCGCTCGTCCTCGATGATGACCCGTACGGCGCGCTGCGCTTCCGCGGCGAGACGATCCCGGATCTCGCGACGCTCGCCGTCAACACCGGCATCGTCAGCGTGGGCACGTTCTCGAAAACGTTCTTGCCCGGTCTGCGCCTCGGCTGGGCCATCGCCGATCGCGCGACGGTGAGCCGGATGGCCGCCGCGAAGCAGACGATGGATTCCTGCACCTCGACGTTCTCACAGCGGCTTGCCGTCGAGTTCCACCGCGACCCGGTCCAGACGCATGTGGACGCGTTGCGCGCCCTTTACGCGGAGAAGCAGGCGCGGGCGCGCAGCGCGCTCGCTCGGGCGTTCGACGGGACCGCCGTCCACTGGAACGATCCCGAGGGCGGCTTCTACCTCTGGGTCACGCTGCCGGAGGGCGTATCCGCACGGCGGCTGCTCGATCTGGCGCTCGAGGAGGGCGTCGCATTTGTGCCGGGCGACGCGTTCGCCGTCACGCGCGACCACTCGAGCGCCCTCCGCTTCTCGTACAGCTGGCCGCAGCCCGAGCGCATCGCCGAAGGCGTCTGCCGGCTGCGCCGAGCGTACGACCGGGTGCTCGCGTCATGAGGATCGCCCCGCCGGCCGCGGCCCACACGACCGTTCGCGGCGCCGCGGCGGCGCTCGCGGGCCGGGTCGAACGCACACCGCTCCTTGCGTCGGCGGAGCTCTCGGCGCTCACCGGTTGCGAGGTGCACCTGAAGCTGGAGAACCTGCAACGGACCGGCGCGTTCAAGATCCGCGGCGCGTTGAACCGGTTGCTCGCGCTCGACGCGGACGAGCGCGCGCGCGGGGTCGTCACGGCGTCGGCCGGCAATCATGGGCAGGGGGTCGCGGTCGCCGCGAGCGCGCTCGGGATCCCGGCCTGCATCGTCCTGCCGCGCGGTGTGCCGCTCGCGAAACTCACGGCGATCCAGCGCACCGGCGCGGAAGTGGTCATCACCGGTGCCGACTACGACGCGGCGCACGCGGCGGCGCTCGAGATCGGCGGCCGGCGCGGTGCGCTGTACGTTCACGCGTTCGACGATCCCGCGGTGATCGCGGGCCAGGGCACCGTCGCGCGCGAGATGCTCGAGGACCGGCCGGACCTCGATGCGATCGTCGTACCCGTGGGGGGCGGCGGGTTGCTCGCGGGGACGGCGCTTGCCCTCGCGGAAGCGGGCTCGCGCGCGGAGCTGATCGGCGTGCAGGCGAGCGGGGCGAGCGCATTTGCCGACGCGATCCGGACCGGCACGATCGCACCCGGCGGATCGGCGACGATCGCTGACGGCATCGCCGTCCGCGAGCCTGCGGTCCGCACGCTCGCGATCTCCCGCGCGCGTGGCGCGAGCATGCGAGTGGTCACCGACGAGGCCATCGCGCGCGCCATCGTCGTGCTCCTGGAGCGGCACAAGCTGCTCGCCGAGGCCGCGGGCGCCGCCGGCGTCGCCGCGCTCCTCGAGGACAACGGAGCGCTCGCGGGCAAGCGGGTCGGCGTGATCGTCAGCGGCGGGAACATCGACCCGAATCTGCTCGGCAAGGTCGTACAGCAGGGTCTGGCGAGCGCGGGCCGGTACCTCGCGTTCCGGACCTGGCTCGACGACAAGCCCAATCAGCTGCATCTCCTCACCGGGATCCTCGGCGACGAGCACATCAACATCTTGCATGTCGGCATCCACCGGCTTGGCCCATATACGACGCTCGGGCGCGTCGGCCTCGACGTCATCGTGGACACGCGCGATGCGGCGCACGCGCAGGACGTGCTCGCGCTCGTCCGTCGCTCGGGCTTCCCGGCGGAAGAGATCCTCGACCTTCGACCGGCGCAGTGACCGCCGCGCCAAGCACCCTCGCCGAGAAGGTCTGGGAGCAGCACGTCGTCCACCGCGGTGACGGCGAGCCCGACCTCTTGTACGTCGATATGCACCTCGTCCACGAAGTGACCTCGCCGCAGGCGTTCGAAGGCCTGCGCCTGGCCGGTCGGCGGGTACGCCGGCCGGATCTCACGCTGGCGACGATGGACCACAACATTCCGACGATCGCGGGCGCGGCGATCTCCGATCCGGTCTCCGCCAGGCAGGTCGAGGCGCTCCGGACGAACTGCGCGGAGTTCGGGATCCGCCTCTACCCGACCGGCGATGCGCGGCAGGGGATCGTGCATGTCATCGGGCCGCAGCTCGGCCTCACCGCGCCGGGAATGGTGATCGTCTGCGGTGACAGCCACACCGCGACACACGGCGCGTTCGGGGCCATCGCCTTCGGCATCGGTACGAGCGAGGTCGAGCACGTCCTCGCGACTCAGACGATCGCCCGGCCGCGGCCGAAGACCATGGCCATCACGCTCGACGGGGCGCCGCGGGCGGACGTCAGCGCGAAGGATCTCATCCTCGGGATCATCGCCCGCATCGGCGTGAGCGGCGGCATCGGGAGCGTCGTCGAATACCGTGGCGACGCGATCCGCGCGCTCTCCATGGAAGGACGCATGACCGTCTGCAACATGTCCATCGAGGCGGGCGCACGCGCCGGCCTCATCGCGCCTGACGACACGACGTTCAGCTACCTCGAGGGCCGCCCACACGCGCCATCCGGCGCCGCGTGGGGGCGGGCGCTCGACCACTGGCGCGCGTTGCCAACCGACGCCGGTGCGCGGTTCGACCGGGAGGTGCGCATCGATGCGACGACGCTCACGCCCTATGTGACCTGGGGAACGAACCCGGCGCAGGCCGTGGGGATCGGCGACCGCATCCCGGATCCCGACGGCCTAGGCGACGACGCGGCGCGCGAGAGCGCCCGGCGCGCGCTCGCGTACATGGATCTCCGCGCCGGCATGGCGATGCGCGACATCGCCGTCGACGCGGTGTTCCTCGGCTCGTGCACGAACGGCCGGATCGAGGACCTCCGGGCAGCGGCGACGGTGCTGCGCGGCCGCAAGGTACGCCGCGGCGTCCGCGCGCTCGCGGTGCCCGGCTCGATGGCCGTGCGCGCCCAGGCCGAGGAGGAGGGTCTCGATCGCGTGTTCTTGGACGCCGGCTTCGAGTGGCGGAGCGCCGGCTGCTCGATGTGTCTCGGCATGAACGACGACGTCGCTGGGCCGGGCGTGCGGGTCGCCTCGACCTCCAACCGGAACTTCGAGGGTCGTCAGGGTCCGGGCGCGCGGACGCATCTTGTGTCGCCGGCGGTCGCTGCCGCGACCGCGGTCGCTGGCCACATCGCCGCGCCAGCCGACCTCCCCGACGCGCGATGAAGTCCGTGACCCGCGTGACCGGACGCGCGCTCCCGCTCGATCGCCGCGACGTCGACACCGACCAGATCATCTCGAGCGATTGGTTGAAGCGCGTCGAGCGCACCGGGTACGGGGCCGGGCTGTTCGAGGCCTGGCGCGCGGACCCGGCGTTCGTGCTGAATGACGCGCGCTTCAAGGGAGCGTCGATCCTCGTCGCCGGTGCGAACTTCGGCTGTGGCAGCTCGCGCGAGCACGCCGCCTGGGCGCTCGAGGATCACGGGTTCCGCGCGATCATCGCCCCGAGCTTCGCCGACATCTTCCGCACGAACTGCCGGGCCACCGGCCTCGTGACCGCGGAGCTGCCGGAGGCCGACGTCGCGCGGATCCTCACGGCGGTGGCGGCCGATGCGACCGTCGAGCTGACCGTCGACGTAGAGGCGCGTGAGGTCCGCGTTGGGGCGCTCGGCTATCGCGCCCCATTCCCGCTCGATGACGCCTCACGCACGCGGTACCTCGAGGGACTGGATGAGATCGGCGTGAGCCTCCGTCACGAGGGCGGCATCGCCGCGTTCGAGGCGACGCGCCCCGACTGGCTCCCGCGCCTGCGGACGGACTAGAGCAGCTCCTTCGCGAGCACGCGCAGTTGGCCGATCGGGTCGTCGCCAACGGGCTGGACGCAGACGTGATCGGCGCCGGCGGCGTGATGCGCGGCGACGCGCTCCCGGATGGCGGCCGGCTCGCCCCACGCCACGATGGCGTCGACGAGCTTGTCGCTCCCGCCGTTCGCGAGGTCCGCGTCGCTCCACCCCAGGCGCCGCAGGTTGTTCGAGTAGTTGTCGAGCGCCAGGTAGTACTTCGTGTGTCGGCGTCCGGCAGTGCGGGCCTTCTCCGGATCGGACTCGACCACGACCGCCTGCTCCACCGCGAGGAGCGCGTCAGGCCCGAGGGCCGTGCGGGCGACAAGGGTGTGTTCGACGGGGACGAAGTAGGGATGCGCGCCCAGCGCGCGCTCGGCGGAGAGCTTCAGCATCTGCGGGCCGAGGGCGGCCAGGACGCGCGGCGCCGGCGGCGCGTCGCGATTCGGACCGACGAACGGCGCCTTGTCCATCGCCTCGAGGTAGGTGCGCATGTGCTCGAGCGGCTTCTGATAGATGCCGCCGCGCGCGGCCACGCTCGGCGCGTGGCTCACGCCGACCCCGAGCAAGAAGCGATCCGGATACGCCTCGATGAGCGTTTTCGCGCCGTTCGCCATGGCCACCGGATCGCGGGCCCAGATGTTCGCGATGCCAGTCGCGATGACGAGCGTCTTCGTGGCGCCGAGCAGCAGCGCGCTGTGCGCGAAGATCTCCTTGCTGCCGAGTGACTCCTGGAGCCAGAGCGCGGGATAGCCGAGCGACTCAAGCTCGGCGGCGAAGCGACCGGCGTCGCGCGCGGTCATCCGCTCGGGCGCGGAGCTCCACACCCCGACCCGGCCGAGACGCGTCGCGGCCTCCCGTGCAGTCCTCATCGGATGGGCGCATTGTCCCATCCGTGCGGAGCTTCCGTTTCGCGGTCATGGCGACCCGCGCCGACTCGGCAGCCGAGTGGCGGGCGAAGGCCCGGCGGATCGAGGAGCTCGGCTACCAGGTGCTGCTCATGCCGGACCACCTCTCGCCGCAGCTGGCGCCGGTCCCGGCGCTCATGGCCGCGCTGGACGCCACGACCACGCTGCGGGCCGGAAGCTTCGTCTTCGCGAACGACTACCGCAATCCGGTGATGCTGGCGAAGGAGATCGCCACGCTCGACGTTCTGTCCGGCGGACGCGTCGAGTTCGGGCTCGGCGCCGGCTGGGCGACGCGCGACTACGAGATGCTCGGCATCCCGTACGACCCGCCGGCAAGGCGTGTCGATCGTCTGATCGAGGCCGCCCGTCTCATCGATCGTCTGTTCACCGAGGACACCGTGGACAGTGGCGGCGCTCACTACCCGGTGCGCGGCGCGAAGCTCCGACCGCGGCCGCTCCAGCGTCCGCGACCGCCGGTCATGATCGGGGGCGGCGGCCCGCGCATGTTGGCCTTCGCGGCGCGGCACGCGGACATCGTCGCCCTCGCGCCGCAGGTCAACGCGGACGGCCAGCCGAAGGTCGCGGACCTGACCACCGGTGCGACCGAGCGAAAGATCGCGCGTCTGCGGACCGCCGCCGGAACGCGATTCGCCGCGCTCGAGCTCAACGCGATCGTGTTCGACGCGGGCGTGACCGACGAGCCGCGTACGTTCCTCGACGCCGCCGCGACGCGGATGAAGGCCGCAATCACGCAGGTCGTCGATTCGCCGTACTTCCTCTATGGCGCGCTCGGCGACCTGCGCCGCCAGCTGCTTGCGCGACGCGATCGGCTCGGGATCACGTACTACGCCATCCCGGAGAAGGTCATGGAGCCGTTCGCGCCGCTCGCGCGGGAGCTGCGCGCGCTCTAGCCTTTGCGCGGCCCTCGGAAACTTACGGCGCAGACGGCCGCGTCATCTCCGCTTCCGAGCGGAGCGGCCCCGTGCGGGTGGCGAAGTACCACCGACCGCCTTCGGGGTCGCGGGCCGAGTATTCGCGCTGCCCATAGGGTTGGTCAGCAGGCTCGCGCTCGATCGCTGCTCCCGCGTCGCGGGCGTGCCGGAAATGGTCGTCCACGTCCGGCACGAGCACGACCAGGCCGCTGCTGACGGCCGCCAGACGCTTCGGCGACGTGAGGCCGTGCTCGCCCGTCGATCGGTGAAGCCAGATGACCCTTCCATCGGCCCAGACCTCACCGTGGGCGATGCGCCCTTCGGGGTCGCGCTGGAGGATGCCCTCCTCGAAGCCGAACGCGCGCACCAAGAATCGTTGCACTGCTGCGATGTCCTCGTAGATGAGCAGCGGGATCAGCTTCTGCGTCTCGCTCTCCATTGACGCCGACCTCCTCGCTCGGTGACCGTGCGCGTAGCGCACGCGCGGTCCAGCCGACAAATGGTCAGCAACACCGTCCCGCAGGGCAAGCTCTAGCAGAATTCGCCCGATCTTCGGACCCTCACGGCTCGGGCTCGGCGTCCGCACCGCCGTCCGCGGTGGCGCTGTTGAGGCCGGCGCGGCGGTGTTGGTCGGAGCCGGGGTCGTCGCAACGGGCGCGCTCGCGGCCGGCACCGTGGTGTTGACGATGATCCGCGGTATCGGCGAGAACGAGGCTGATGCGCCTGGCGCGGGCGCACCGTCGCCGAACCTAGAGCCCATGGCGTCCGGGATCCCAGCGGAGCTTCAGCTCGCTCGGCGGCGCCATGTAGCCGAGCAGTGCTGATGACGCCACGACCGCCGGGCTCGCGAGGTAGCCCTCGCCACCGACGCCCATCCGATTCTGCCAGTTTCGGTTGAAGGATGTGATCGCGCGTTCGCCCGCCTCGAGGGCATCCGGTCCCTGCCCGAAGCACGGGCCGCACCAGCTCATCCGGATCTCCGCGCCCACCGAACGGAGCACGTCCGCGATCGACTCGCCCCCCAGTCTCGGCTCCGGCTGCTCGATCGCGTCCTTCACGCCGCCCGAACCGGGGAAGATGACGAAGTCGGTCGCTGCCCGCCGGTGGCCGCCGTCGCGCGCGTCACGCACGACGAGCGCCGCCTGGAGCAGGTCGGCGTAGCTGCCGTTCGTGCACGAGCCGATGTACGCCTTATCGAAGGTGAGGTGCTCGGTCGCGACGGCCTCCGCGGCAAACGCGTTGCCGGGGCTGAACGGCTTCGCGATCATCGGCACCACGTCCGAGAGATCGAGCGTCTCGTCGATCTCGTAGTGCGCGTCGCGGCCGGGCGTCACCAGCGGGTAGGGGAGCGCGATCGACTTTTCGCGATACCACGCCGCGGTGAGCTCGTCGGCGGCGAAGATGCCATTCTGCGCTTCGGCCTCGGCCATCATGTTCGCGATCGTGTTCCGGTACGCGATCGGCAGCTGCCGATCCGCGTCCACGAACTCGACGGACATCGCCTGCGACTGGGCCGTGCCCCAGCGCTCGAGCAGCTTGAGCACGATGTCCTTACCGCTCACCCAGGGCTGCAAGGCGCCGGTGAAGACGACGCGCCGCGCCTTCGCGAGCGTCGTGAACACGTAGCCGGTCGCCCAGCCGAACCCGAGCGTGGTCGATCCGACGCCGATGCCGACCGCCCCGTACGCGCCGTACGCGCGCGAGTGTGAGTCCGCGCCGGCGATGAACTGCCCCGGGTAGATCAGGCCCTGCTCCGGGAAATAGAAATGGAAGATCCCGTCGCCCGGCGTCGCGTAGTACGGCCGCTCGATGCCGTAGCGCTCGGCGAAGGCCTTGCCGATCGCGGTCTGCTTGTCGTCGGCTGCCTTCCGGGTGAACACGAAGTGGTCGTTCGCGACCGCGGCCTGTCGTGGCTGGATCGTGTCGCCACCGGTGATCTGGTCGAACGTGAAGATCGAGAACGGCGCGGTGCCATCTGATGCGGGCAGCAGGTCGGCGTATACGCGGAGTGTCGCGCCCGGCTTCGCGTCGACATCCGCATCCACCCGATGGGCCCAGACGATCCGTTCCGTCGTCGTCATCCCGGACGCCGTGTCGTCGTCGGGCCAGACGACGTGCGGCGCGCGCCTCACTGAATCGACAAACTCGCGTCGCCCGATCGCGAAGATGCCGCCCGCCCGGCGGATCTCATCCTCTTTGGCCGTCAGGGGCAGCGGTTGGTAGGTCTTGGCCCGCGTTTCGTTCGTCAGGCGGCGCGTGACGGGGTCGAAGCTCAGCTCGTCGTCGTCGTGCGCGTCCTCGACCGCATCGGGCGATTGCACCACCTGCAGACCGAGGTTGAATGCGTTGCGGCGGAAGATGTCTCCCATGTTGTTGCCGCAGACGACGACCAGCTCTCTATCGACCTCTTCAGCGATCGCCTTGAGCCCGGCCGGGCTCATTTCGCGCGAGCTGCCGATCGCGAAGCGGTCTCCGGCGACGACGAACGTCTCGCCGGCGTGCACACGCGCGCGGAAGTTGGGCATGAGGTAGCGGAAGGCGCCTTCCTTCCACTTCGCGTCTAGCGTCTCCAGGCTCTCGGAGACGCAGTCCTTCGCCGGCGTGATCTGATCGGTGTCGATCGCGTCGAGCTTCCTGCCCGGGCGACGGCCCGAGCGGTCCCAGAAGATGAGCGCCCGGCCGCGGATCAAGGCTGCACCCTCGGCCCGCTCGACGCGCGGCGCGCGGGCTTCGATGTCCGCGACGGTCAGGCCCCGAAGCGGTCGTGCGGGCTCGATGCGATGGGTGGTCACCCTGGTGGTCAGTCTAGGCGGCGAGATACAATCCCCGCGTGGTCCTGCATCGCTTCACTTCCGAGCTTCTTCTTACCTGACGACGAGCGCCGCCCGTCGGCCGCTCGTCGTGCGACCTCCTGAGCCGAAGGGCCAGGAGGTTTTTCATTTCCGCCGAGGAAAAGGGGTGAGCTAGTCATGTCCGAGACGACATCCGCGATGCCGTTCGACAAATACGTGCGGTTCGTGCCGCTCCCTTCCGGCCTGCCCGATCGCACCTGGCCGGATCGGCGCATCGAGCGGGCGCCGCTCTGGTGCTCGGTCGACCTCCGCGACGGGAACCAGGCGCTCATGGACCCGATGGACCCGGTCCGCAAGCTCCGGATGTTCGAGACGCTCGTCAGCGTCGGCTTCAAGGAGATCGAGGTGGGTTTCCCGTCGGCGTCGGGCCCGGACTACGAGTTCGTCCGGCAACTCATCGACCGCGATCTCATCCCGGACGACGTCACCATCCAGGTCCTCGTCCAGTGCCGGCCCGAGCTGATCGAGCGCACCTACGAGTGCCTCCGCGGCACGCCACGCGCCATCGTGCATTTCTACAACTCCACGTCGGTGCTGCAGCGACGTGTCGTCTTCGGCCTGGACAAGCCGGGCATCACGCGGATCGCGGTCGACGCCGCACGCCTGTGCCGCAGGCTCGAGCTGTCGCTGCCCAGCACTGCTGTCCGTTACGAGTATTCGCCCGAGAGCTTTACCGGTACAGAGGTCGAGTACGGCATCGAGATCTGCGCCGCGGTGATGGACGTCATCGAGCCGACATCCGGCCGCAAGCTCACGATAAATCTTCCGTCGACGGTCGAGAACTACACGCCGAACGTCTACGCCGACGTCATCGAGACCTTCCACCGTAACGTGCCGCACCGCGAGCTCATCGTTCTCTCGCTGCACCCGCACAACGACCGAGGCACGGCCGTCGCCGCGGCGGAGCTCGGCGTCATGGCGGGCGCCGACCGCGTCGAGGGTACGTTGTTCGGGAACGGCGAGCGCACCGGGAATGTGGACCTCGTCACGCTCGCGATGAACCTGTTCAGCCAGGGGGTCGACCCGGGGATCGACCTCAGCGACATCGATGGGCTCCGGCGGGTGGCCGAGTACTGCAATCGGATGCCGGTACATCCCAGGCACCCGTACGTCGGCGATTTCGTCTACACCGCCTTCTCCGGCTCGCACCAAGATGCGATCAAGAAGGGCCTCGAGGCCCTGCCCCCCGACGGGCATGTCTGGGAGGTGCCCTACTTGCCGATCAACCCCAAGCACGTCGGCCGGACCTACGAGGCGGTCATCCGGGTCAACAGCCAGTCGGGCAAAGGTGGCGTCGCGTACATCATGAAGGCCGAGCACGATCTCGATCTTCCGCGCCGGCTCCAGATCGAGTTCTCGAAGACGATCCAGACGATCACCGAGGACACCGGCACGGAGATTACGCCCGCGCAAATGTGGGACGCGTTCATCGCGGAGTATCTGCCTCCGCGGCCTTGGATCGAGCACGTCAGCTACCGGACGACGACGGATGGGGCCGAGACCGCGCTCGCCGCGGAGCTCCTTATCGATGGCGCGCGCACCTCGATCGAAGGCCGGGGCAACGGACCGATCGCCGCGCTCGTGCACGGACTGCGGACCACGCTCGGGCTCGACCTCGAGGTGCTGGATTACGTCGAGCATGCGATGACCGCGGGCAACGACGCGAAGGCGGTCGCCTACGTCGAAGTGCGGAACGGCGCGGGCACCATTCGCTGGGGCGTCGGCACCGACGACAGCATCCTCACGGCGTCGTTGCGGGCGGTGCTGACCGCGGTGAATCGGCTGCGTCGGACGCCAGAGCTCGTAGCTCCGCATCAGTGAGGAGCCGGTCGGACGCCTTCGCTGCCGCGAAGATGCGATCGATCCGCGCTCGCGTAGGTTCGATCGTGCGCTGCTCGAGCCAGAAGATGACGTTGGACTCCCCGCTCATCGGGCCGACTTCGATGCGCTGCCCGCGGCCGACGAGCGACGCGGGCACGCCGCTGTACACGCGGTCGGCGAGAGCGCGGTCGCCCTTGCGGAGCGCCTTCACCACGGCGGCGGCGTGGACGCCGGTGCCGGTCCGGAACGCGTCGGCCCCGAGCGCCGGATAGTTCGCCGGGATCGGCGCGCCGCAGTGCTCCGCCACGAGCGCGGCGTACTCGGCCAGCGGCTCGAGGTCGCGATCGATGAGGTCCCAGAGCCGGAGGTTGATGAGCAGCTGATCCATGGACGTGTTGCCGACACGCTCTCCGATGCCGAGCGCTGTCCCGTGCACCCGATCGGCGATCGCGGTCGCGGTCAGGGCGTTGATCGTGCCGAGCCCTCGATCGTTGTGACCGTGGTAGTCGAGCTTCACCGCGCGCCCGCGGATCACGTCGGTCCGCACGAACGTGAGCAGGTTGCGGACGCCTTCCGGCGTCGCGTGGCCCACGGTGTCAGACACGCAGATCCGCGTAGCGCCGCAGCCGATCGCCGCGTCATAGAGCGCGACCAACGTCTCGGGGTCGGCGCGAGTCGTGTCCTCGGTCACGAACATCACTGGCAGGCCATTCTTCACGGCGAGCGTGACGGACTCCTCGACGTTCTTCAGCATCATGTCGAGCGACCAGTCTTCGGTGACCCGCCGGATGGGACTCGATCCGATGAACGCGCAGGTCTCGATGGCGACGCCGGACTCGACGGACGCCCGGATCGCGCCTTCGATGTCCAGCCGATGCGTGCGCACCGCGACATTCGGCGTGATACGGAGCTTCGTCGTCTCCCGAGCGAGCGCGACGACGGCCTCGCGCGCTTGCGCGGACGCGCCCGGCAGACCGATGTCCGCGCTATCGATGCCGAGCTCGTCCATCAAATGGAGCAGGCGGAGCTTCACCTCGAGCGGCGGATTACGTACCGACGGGCCCTGGAGCCCATCGCGCAGCGTCTCGTCGTCGAGCTCGACCGCCCGGTAGTCGGCACGGGCGGCACGTCCGTCGCGATTCCAGTCGTAAACGAGCGCGTCGAGGTCGCTGCGCTCGGTCATCTGACGGCGATCGGCCGGGCGAGGGTGATGCGGCCGCCCTCCCAGGCGAGAAGCACGAGGTCGCGCGGATCCGCGCCGGCATGCTTCGACGGACCGAAGGCATAGGTGGTGGCGATACCGGCGAACGTACCTCCCTCGATCCGCTGCCGCAACCGCTCGGGCTCGATGCCGGTGCCCGACGCGGCTGCGAGGATGGCGACGGCATCGGTCGCCGTCGCGGCGTGCGTACCCCCGGCTGTCGCGGCTGCCGCGCGGAGCCCGGGCCAGCGCGCCGCGGGCGCGGCGTCGCCAAGACGCGCCGCGTCAGCAGGGTCCGTGAGGTACGAGAGGAACGTGGCGACCGATGTCGTCGCATCCGCGGGCGGCACGAGTCGCTGGGGTGATAGATACGAGGCGGCCGGCCCGGCGAAGAAGACCGCGGATCCCGTCGACACGATCGGCCGCAGTCGTTGGACGAACGTGTCGCGCTGCTCCACACCGGCCGTCATCACAAATGGACGGTCCCGGCCGTCGCGCGTGAGCTCGGCCTCGATGGCAACCTGCTCTCGGCCGGCCTGGAGCGAGCCATCGGTCACGATGAGCGTGGGCGTCGCCCGCGACGGCAGGGCGCTCACGGCGGACCGCGCGGCCTGCTCAAGGGAGGGAGCGAGGGCGAAAGCCCAGCGCCGGCCTTCGGCGTCGGCGGCGACACCCGGCGGTTCGACCAATGGCAGGGTGAACAGCACCGGGCGGCGTACGAGGCCGATGACGCTCACCAGCACGTCGTCGAGCACAGCCGGCGTGCCGATGACGATGGCATCGGCATCTGCCGTCTCGGCGGCATGACGAAGCTCGAGCACGAGCCGGGCGTCGCTTCCCGCGACGTCGACGATCTTCAGGCGCACCAGCGGACCGCCGGCGCGTTGCTGGCCGGCCCCCTCCTGCATCGCGGTCCGTTGCGCCTCGCCCTTCGGCGCACGGGTACCCGACAGGTCGAGCAGCGCGGTCACCGCGAGCGTGCCGGGCTCGTGCGTCGGCGACGCGGTCGGGACCGGGATGGCGACGCGGGGCGCGGCCGCGCACGCGGCGGTCAGCAGCAGCACGAGGCAGGTCGCGAGGGCGCGCATCAGCGGCCGGCTAGCCGCGCGTGCCGCTCGGGATGCCGTCCTTTGCGTACACGTGTTCGAGCAGGTCCTCCGCCCGTGGGTCCGGATCGGCTTCCGCTTCGTCGATCGAGCGCTCGATCTCCGCGGCGATCTCCGCGCGCATCGCGTCGAGATCGCTCTCGGTCACGCCCTGCGCGAGCAGGTACGCGCGTCCCTTGTCCACGGGATCTTTCGCCTGCCACTCCCGCAGCAGCTCTTTGGAGCGGTAGCGCGAGTCGTCGTCGTCGGAGCTATGCGGTTGGTAGCGGTAGCACTTCGCTTCGACGATGCTTGGACCGTCGCCGCGGCGCGCGCGATCGGCAGCCTCTTTCGTTTTGGCGTAGACGTCGAGCACGTCGGTGCCGTCGGCGATCAGACCCGGGATCCCGTAGCCGGCGGCGCGATCGGCGACGTTCGGCACGCTCATCTGCTTCGAGGTCGGCGTCGAGATCGCGAACAGGTTGTTCTCGATGATGAAGACGACCGGCAGCTTGTGGATCGCCGCGAAGTTGACGGCCTCGTGGAAATCGCCCGGGCTCGTGGAGCCATCACCGCCGAACGTGAAGACCACCCGGTCCTCCTTGCGGATCTTCACGGCGAGGGCGATGCCGGCGGCCTGCGGGAATTGGGTCGCGATACAGACCGATCCGGTCACGATCTTTGCCTCGGGATCGCTGAACTGATTCACGACCTGCCGGCCGCCCGAGTTCGGGTCCGTCGCCTTCGCGAAGACGCCGAGGAACTGATCCTTCGCCGTCTGTCCGAGCACGAGCGCCACGCCGACATCGCGGTAATAGGGGTGGCACCAGTCATGGCCGCGGCGGATCGCCCAGGCCGCACCGACCTCGGCGGCCTCGTGCCCGTCGGCGACACCGACGAACGCGGCGCGGCCCATGCGGTTCATCTGCATCATCCGTTCGCCGAGCATGCGCGTGAGGAGCATCGCGCGGTACATGCCCTTCGCGTCCTCGAGCGTCAGCCCGAGCGCCAGGTGACGGGCCTGCTGTCCCGTTTTGACCGCCATCAGCCCGATGGTACCGAGCGTCGCTGGATCGCGACGAGCAACAGGCCGTCCCGCAACTCGACCTTCGCGTCAGGCCCAATCAGCTCATTGCTCACGCCGCGAGAGGACCCGCGGACCAGGTCCTCCCCGCGGAGCGGATAGCGCAGGCCATCGCTGCGCACCCCGCACGCGACTTCTGAAAGCGGCTCCAGGGTGACGTAGTCGCCGGCCACGCCGTCGATCGCAAGCGCGCCGGGCCCCGCGACCCTGCGGATCGTGGCGTGCTCGGTGTCGAGCCTGAGGTCCACAGCGGCGAAGTCCGCAAGGGCGAGCAGCAGCAGATTGGCCACCGCGTGATCGATCCGGTCCCCGCCGAACGCGCCGACGACGCGCACGACGTCAGCGCCGCGCCAGACCGCCGCGGCGATCGCGAGCTCGGCGTCGGTCCTGTCCTTGCCGGTGGGATGCCGTTCGATCGCGACTCCGGCCGTTTCGAGCGAGGCACGCAGATCGGCGGCGATCGAGTCCAGATCGCCCACGACCAGGTGTGGTCGCACGCCCGCCCGGTCGAGCTTCGCAGCCGCGCCGTCGGCGGCGACGATCAGATCGCTCGCGGCGGCGACGGCCGCGAGCCAGCGATCCGACCCGCGTTGGTCACCGTTGAGCACAACGAGCGCGCGCATGCCCGAAGCGTAGGCCCGATGTCCCACGACTGAGCGTGATGAGGGGCCTCGCGCTGTGGCTCGGGTGCTGCCTGCTCATCGTGGCCTCGTGCTCCAGCGCGCCGGCAGGGCCGGCGAAAGATCCGCTCGCCGATCAATACACCGGCGCGGGCAGCGGCGGCGCGATCGAGGCCCTCACCGCGCGGTAGGGCGAGCTGCACCCCGGCATCGATGTCGGGTTGGAGGACATTGGCGCGGAGACGGCATCGTGCTGGTAATCTCGGTCGGGCCGACTTCGGGTTCGTCAGCCGCGACCTGTATGCCGATCATCGATAGGACCCAGTTCTCGGTGCTCGTCGGGGTCGTCATCCGCTCGGGCGAGCGTGCCCACCGCTGTCGCGCAACGCTTGTTCTCGCCGCCAGTCCACGCGCTGTCGCTGGCGGAGATCCAGGAGATCGCGGACGCGGAGTACGGGCCCGCCCGCTGATCAGGCCGCGCGCGTCCCTCGCGCGAGGACCCCGGCGATCGCGAAGAGCCATCCCGCCATCGCGACATGCGCCACGCTGAAGTACGGCTGGGCGAGCGCGTCCGCCAGCGACCGGGGCATCACCGCGGCGAGTGCCGGGGAGAACGCTTCGAGCGGCACCAAGAGGAGCGCGAGCGCACCCATCACCGCGGTGGTGACGCCAAAGGAACGCGGGAGCACGCCGGTCTCGGCGGCAATCTTCCCGATCGTCCACCACCACAACCCGAGGACGAAGAGCGACGCAGACCGTACATCGACGTTCGCCGAGCCCGCGAGGCCCACCGTCGCGACGGCGGCACCGGCGAGCGTCCCGAGGATCGCGCCGCTCTGGCGGACGGGAACGTTCCGTACGTGGATGACCGCGACGACCGGGAGCAGGAACCCGTAGGCGAGCGCCGTCAGGAAGTCGTAGACGTACGGATAGCCCTGCTCACCGAAGCCGACGATCAGCAAATGCGCCGTACCGGCGACCGTCGCCCAGAGCGCGGCCTTGCGCGCCGCGGCTATTTCGTGGGCGTCCTGGACTTCTTCTGACCCTTCTCGTCGTACTCGTAGAACCCTTTGCCGCTCTTCGCGCCGAGCTGGCCCGCAAGGACCATGCGCTTCAGCAGCGCGGGCGGGGCCATGCTCGGGTCCTTGAACTCATCGAAGAACACATTGGCGACGTGGAGGTTGATGTCCAATCCGGTGTAGTCGATCAGCTCGAACGGCCCCATCGGATAGCGCAGGCCCAGCTTCACCGCAGTGTCGATCTCCTCGACCGACGCGACGCCCTGCTCGAGCGCGCGGATCGCGCCCAGGAGGTAGGGGACGAGGAGCCGGTTCACGATGAACCCGGGCGTGTCCTTGCAAACGACGCCGGTCTTGCCCAGCGACGCGACGAACTCACGCAACGCCGCGATGGTGGCGTCGCTCGTCGTGATCGATCGCACGATCTCGACGAGGGGCATCACCGGGGCGGGATTGAAGAAGTGCAGGCCCGCGAAACGGTCCTGACGTTTTGTCGTCGCGGCCATCTCGATGATCGTCAGGCTCGAGGTGTTCGAGCAGAAGATCGTCGACGCCGGGCAGAGCCGGTCGAGCTCGCCGAAGACGTCCTTCTTGACCTCGATCTGTTCGACGACGGCCTCAATGACGAGGTCGACGTCCGTGAGGTCGGCGAGCGCCGTCGTGCCCGTCATTCGCGCGCGCGCCGCCTTCGCGTCGTTCTCGGAGAGGCGCTGGCCCTTCACGAGGCGCGTGAGCGATCCGTCGACCCGGCCGAAGCCCTTCTCGAGGAGTCCCTCGGCGACTTCGCGCACGATCGTCTCGTAACCGGCCTGCGCGCAGACCTGCGCGATCCCCGAGCCCATCAATCCGAAGCCAACGACGCCCACGCGTTTGATCGGCATGGAGCTTTCCCCTTGCTTTCGTCCCGCTCGCGCATGATACGGACGCCCTCGGTACGATGCGCTCGTGGCCAAGGCCCCTGATTTCGTCGGCCCCGGCGCGCTCGACGTGTCGTTCACCGTCAACGGCGATGGCGTGCGCGTTCACGTGCCGCCGCACCGGACGCTGCTGGACACGCTGCGCGAGACGCTCGGCCTCACCGGCGCGAAGCGCGTCTGCGACGAAGGTAATTGCGGCGCGTGCACCGTGCTCGTGGACGGCACACCCGTGTACTCGTGCATGACCCTCGCCGTCGCCTGCGCCGGCCAGGTCATCGAGACGGTCGAGGGTCTCGCTTCGAACGGTGAACTCCACCCAGTGCAGCGCGCGTTCATCGATCACGACGCGTACCAGTGCGGCTTCTGCACGCCCGGCCAGATCATGTCCTGCGTCGCGCTGCTCCGCCGCGATCCGTCGCCCTCCGCCGACGACGTCATGCGGGCAGTGAGCGGCAACCTCTGCCGGTGTGGTGCCTACCCCAACATCGTCAACGCCGCCCTCGGCGCGGCCAAGAAGCGGACCAAGCGATGAGCATCCGGGTCGTGAAGACCCAATCCGAGTTCGAGGGCGAGATTAGCGAGGAGATCGCGCTCGTCCAGGGCAAGGATCTCAAGGCCTGGGGCGCCGCCGCCGATCTCTCCATCGTGGGCAAGCGTCACCCGAGGATCGACGGGATCGCGCGCGTCACCGGTCGCGCGATGTACACGCAGGATCTCTATCTACCCGGGATGCTGCACGTTCGTCTCCTGCGGAGCCCATACCCACGCGCCCAAGTGCAGCGTATCGACGCGAGCCGGGCGCTCGCGCTGCCGGGAGTACGTGCCGTGCTCCACCGCTTCAACGCGCCGAAGGCCCCGTTCCGCGGCGAGGACACCATCTTCCGCGAGGAGGTGCGGTTCGTCGGCGACGAGGTCGCCGCGGTCGCGGCCGATCGCGAGGAGACCGCGGCGGAGGCGGTCCGGCTGATCGACGTCGACTACGAGGTCCTGCCGTTCGTCGTCGATCTCGAGGAGGCGATGGACGAGGGCGCGCCGAGGATCGAGGCGAACGGGAACGTCAGCGAGTCGGGAAAGTACGAGCGCGGCGATGTGACTCGCGCGTTCGCGTCAGCGAATACCGTGGTGGAGCAGACGTACCGCACATCCACGCAGCTGCACAACAGCCTCGAGACGCACGGCGCGGTCGCGACGTGGGACGGCGACGAGCTCGTCGTCCACGAATCGACGCAGCACGTCTTCGGCGTTCGCGCCGGATTGCAGAATGCGCTCAAGATCCCGTTCTCGAGCATCCGCGTGATCTGCGATTACATGGGCGGAGGGTTCGGATCGAAGGGCGGGGCAGGTAAGTACACGATCATCGCGGCGCTCTTCGCGCGGCAGCTCGGCGCACCGGTGCGCTGCATCCTCACGCGCGACGAGGAGAACGTCGCCGCCGGGAACCGCTCGGCCACCGTCCAGAAGATCCGTATCGCCGCTGCGCGGAAGCGGATCGTCGCGATCGAGCACCTCTCGTGGTCGAACTCCGGACAGGGCAAGTGGGTGGCGAACCCTCCGGGCCCGACGAACGGGCTCTACGACATCCCGAACGTGCGCACGCGGTCGTATCGCGTGGTGACGAACATGGGCTTCCTCGCTTCGTTCCGCGCGCCCGGCTACGTCGAGGGCACCTTCGCGCTGGACCAGTCGATCGACGAGCTCGCCCTGCGGATCGGCCTGGACCCGCTCGAGTTGCGGCGCAAGCACGCCGGACGGATGACCGACCCCCAGACCGGAAAGCGCTACTCGCTCAAGCGGCTTGCCCAGTGCTACGACATCGGGGCGACAGAGATCGGCTGGCAGCATCGCCGGCCGGAGGGCCTCCGCGGCAGCGCGCCGCATCGCCGTCGCGGTTACGGGATGGCGTCGCAGCTCTGGGGCGGGAGCGGCCTGCCTCCCGCGTACGCGACCGTGCATCTCAATCCTGACGGTACGGTCGTGGTCCGCTCTGGAACGCAGGACATCGGGACCGGGACCCGGACCGTGCTTGCCCAGGTCGTCGCCGAAGAGCTCGGCGTCACGCTGAAAGACGTCCGCGTCGAGATCGGTGACACGAACGACCAGTACGCCCCGATCTCCGCCGGTTCGCTCACGGTGGCGTCGTTGACGCCCGCCGTGCGCCTCGCGGCGGCGGACGCGCGTTCGCAGCTGCTCGATGTCGCGGCCGGACTGCTGGAGGTGCGCGCGAGCGAGCTGCGCGTCCAGGGTGGCTCCGTCATCAGCCACGGTCGCCGGACGCCGCTCGGTGAGATCCTGAAACAGGTCGACAACTACACGGTCGTCGGCAAGGGCTCGCGGTTCCCGAATCCCGAGGACGTGTCGCTCAAGACGTTCGGCGCGCACTTCGTGCAGCTCGAGGTCGACGTCCGGACGGGCGAGGTCTTCGTCGAGCACGTGGTCGCCGTGCACGACATCGGGCGCGTGGTGAATCCGCTCCTCGCCGCGTCGCAGGTCGAGGGCGGCGTCATCCAGGGGCTCGGCTTCGTTCTCAGCGAAGAGCGGGTCGTCGATCGGCCGACCGGGCGCGTGGTCAACGGGAACCTCGAGGGGTACAAGGTGCCAACGGTCCGCGACGTCCCGAAGATCACGGTGCGCTTCATCGACGATCCCGACACGAAGGCGAACAACGTGGGCGCGAAGGGCCTCGGCGAGCCGCCGATCATCCCGCTGCCCGCCGCGGTCGCGAACGCGGTCGCGAACGCGATCGGGGTCCGGGTGCGCACGGCCCCCATCACCCGTGCGCGCGTGCTCGAAGCGCTGGCCCTCCGCCGATGAAGCCATTCGCCTACGCGCGACCGCGCGCCCTCACCGATGCCCTGCGGCTGGCGCAGGCGGGCGCCACCGCGATGGCCGGCGGGACCGATCTGCTCGGCCTGATGAAGGACGGCATCGTGTCACCCGAGCGCATCGTCGACCTCCGCGACGTGGAGGCCCTGCGGGGCTGGACCCGGGCGAAGGGCAAGGGCATCCGCATCGGCGCCCTCGAGACGCTCGCCGAGCTCGAGGCTTCGCCGGAGCTCGCGAAGCTCCTGCCGATCGTCGGCGAGGCGCTGCGTCCGGCCGCCACGCTGCAGCTGCGGATGATGGGCACCGTCGGCGGGAACCTGCTGCAGGAGAATCGCTGCTGGTACTTCCGTGACGAGGCCTACCCGTGCTGGCTGAAGGGCGGCATTCGCTGCTTCGCCGTCGACGGCGACAACCGGCTCCACGCCGTGCTCGGTGCCGATGTCTGCGTGGCGGTCGCCCCGTCGGACCTCGCTCCGGCCCTGATCGCCTGCGACGCGACGGTCACCCTCGCGAGCGCGCGGGGGACGCGCACGCTGCCACTGTCCGATCTCTACCGCGTGCCCCAGGGTCGCGCGCGCCGGATGCATGGCATCATTCCCGGTGAGCTCATCACCGAGGTACGCGTTCCCGAGAACGCGCTGGCGCGACGCGGGGCGTTCGAGAAAGCGATGGAACGCAAGACCTGGAGCTTCGCGCTCGTCTCGGTCGCCGTGTCGGTGAAGCTCATCGGCGGCGTCGCGCGCGACGCGCGCATCGTGCTCGGCGGCGTCGCCGCGGTCCCTTGGCGGGCGCGCGCGGCGGAGAAGCTGCTCGAATCGCGCGCGCTCGACGAGGCGGCGTGTCAGGCCGCGGCGGACGCCGCGCTCGACGCCGCCGAGCCGTTGAAGGACAACGGCTACAAGGTCCCGCTCGCCCGCGAGCTCGTCCGCCGCACGCTCCGCCGTCTGGCGTGACCCCGCGCCATCACGCCCGCACGCTCACGCGCGATCACGCGCAATCTCGTCGCCGCGCAGATCCTCTGGACCCGGAGCGACCGCGTCCTCGCGGATCGCTACGGCCTCGGGCATGCGACCCGGGCCGGCGTCAGGTGCTTCTCCGCGCGCTCGTTCCCCGATCCGGAGCACGGTTTCGGTGATCTCGCGATCGACTTCGGCATCCTGACGCCGGCCGATGGTCGAACGCTCGACGCCGTGCTCGCGCACTACACCGGTCTTCGCCTTCCGCCGCGCCTTGCCGTTCTTGGGCGGCTCACCCCAGCGGCGGCGGTCCGGCTCCTCCGCGG
Organism: Candidatus Limnocylindria bacterium; assembly: GCA_035543375.1. Taxonomy (GTDB): domain Bacteria; phylum Chloroflexota; class Limnocylindria; order P2-11E; family P2-11E; genus UBA4735. The sequence goes on along the minus strand of DASZZF010000023.1, from coordinate 18,726 downwards.
GCGCGGTCTGCGCGAGATCGACCCCGAACATCACGTGTTCGTGCCAGCGGGGACGCGCGCGCCCGGTCGCAGTCTGCCCGCCGGCGTCCGCGTCGAACGGGTCAGCACAGGCGACGTCGCGCCCCTGGCGATGCTCGCGAACGCCGGGTTCGGCGGCCGTGGTCCCGTGGGGAGTACTTCACGCGGACCCGCATCGCGATGCTCCGAGATCATCCGCGCACCGCGATCGCCGTGCGGGCGACGCGCGGCGACGACCCCGCCGCCAGCGGGATCATCGTCATGACCGCCGGTGCCGGGAGCTTGTGGTCGGGTAACGTGCTCCCGGCGCATCGCGGACAGAGCATCCAGCGCGCGCTCATCGCCGAACGGGTCCGCCTGGGCCTCGCTCGCGGTGGCCGGGCATTCCTCTCGCTGGCCGAGCCAGGCGGCACGTCCGCGCGCAACCTTGGGCGCTCCGGCTTCCGGGACGTCGGGCCGCTGCGCGTGTTCACGCGGTGATCGAGCTCTCCGCCGCCGAGGCGCGACGTCTGGCGCTCCACGCTCAGGGTCTCATCGGGGCGACCGATCGCGCCGCGGGCGTGCCGGGGCTATTGCGGGCGCTCGGCGCCGTGCAGCTGGACACGATCTCGGTCCTCGCGCGTTCGCACGAGCTCGTCGCGTACGCGCGTCTCGGCGCCGTCGGCCGCACTTCAGTCGAGAGCGCCTACTGGGGCCGGCCCGTGCGAGCGTTCGAAGGCCTCGCCCACGCGATGTGCATCATCGCGATCGAGCTCTGGCCGCTGTTCGCCGCGCGCCGCCGGCGCAGCGCGCGCTGGGTCCACCCGCGACGACCGCCGGGCACCCGCGCGATGCGCGCCGTGCTCGCCGAGCTGCGGACGCGCGGTCCGCTCACCGCGACGGAGCTCGGCGGGTCCCGCAGCAAGGCGCCGCGACCGGAGAGCGTGTGGTGGCACTGGTCGGCGGAGAAGATCGCGCTCGAGCGGCTGCTCGCCATCGGCGAGGTCGTCTGCGTCGAACGGCGTGCATGGCGGCGCGTGTACGACCTGACCGAGCGGGCGATCCCGGCCCGGCTCCGCGCGCGCGAGCTCAACGATGAGGTATGCCATGCGCGTCTCGTGCGACTCACGGCGGACCGGATCGGCGTCGGCACGCTTGAGGATCTCCGCGGTCACTTCGGTGGAATGACATTGGCGGAGGCACGCGTGGCGATCGATCGCGCGCGGCTCGTTCCGGTGCGCGTGCGTGGCTGGGATCGCGAGGCCTGGGCTGCGCCCGGAGCGATCGACGCGCCGACCGGTGGCGCGCATCGCACGACGCTGCTGTCCCCATTCGACTCGCTCATCTGGGACCGTTCGCGGGTGGAGCGGATCTTCGGCTTTACCCACAAGCTCGAGGCGTACACGCCCGCCCCCGATCGGGTGCATGGCTATTTCACGATGCCGGTGCTCGCGGGTGGCCGGCTCGTCGGCCGCGTCGATCCGGGCCGGGCCGGCACGACCCTGGTCGCCAAGCGGGTGAGCGGCGACGTCGCGCAGGCCGGCAGGATCGCGCGGGCGCTCGTCGAGGCCGCGACCTGGGTCGGCTGCGACGATGTCAGGATCACAGATGCGCGGCCCGCCGCGCTGGGTCCGCGATTGGGTTCGGCGTTGCGCGCGCTCCGGTGACCGGGCTTGCGCTCGCGCTCGTGCTCGCGTCCGCCGTCGCGCACGCCACCTGGAACCTGTTCGCGAAGCGCGCGGCCACTGCGGGCGCGCCCTTCCTGTGGCTCAGCCTCACGCTCGCCATTCCGCTGTATGCGCCGCTTGCGGTCGCGGTCCTCCTTATCACGGGTACCCGCCCCGTGCTCACCGATGTCCTCTGGATGTTCGGCAGCGCCGCCCTCAACGTCGCGTATTTCGTGTTCCTCCAGCGCGGCTATCGCGTGGGCGATCTCTCGGTCGTGTATCCGCTCGCACGCGGTACCGGGCCGGTGCTCTCGATCGTCGCGGCGATCGCGATCCTGGGCGAGCGACCGACGCCCATCGCGATCGCGGGTGCGGTCGCCATCGCGATCGGCGTGTTCATGCTCGCCGGCGATCCGCGCCGCCTGCAGGCGCGCGGCATGCGAGCGGTCGTCGGGTGGGCGCTCCTCACCGGCGTGACGATCGCGGCCTACACGCTCTGGGACAAGCGCGGGGTCAGCGTGCTGCTCATCCCGCCGATGCTGTACGAGTGAACCGCGAACGTCGGCCGCGCGCTCATCCTCACGCCGGTCGCACTGCGCCGCTGGAGCGAGGTGCGCGCGGCCTGGCACGCCTACCGCCGCGCCGTCGTCGCGGTCGCGGCCCTCTCGCCGCTCGCGTACATCCTCGTGCTGACCGCGCTCTCCATCAGTCCGGTGAGCTACGTCGCGCCGGCGCGAGAGATCGGGATCCTCATCGGCGCCGTGATCGGGGCGCGGGCGCTCGCCGAGCGTGACGTCAGGCGGCGTTCGCTCGCCGCCGCGACGATGGTCGCGGGAGTGATCGCGCTGGCCCTCGGCTAGGGCGCAGTCCTCCGCCGCGCCGGGGGCCAGCCTCCGGCCGGCACATCCTGGCCGCGCTCGATCGCGAGCAGTGTCCGCTTCGCGTCGAGGCCACCCGCGTATCCGCCCAGTGACCCGTCGGTCGCGACGACCCGGTGGCACGGCACCACGATCGGGACCGGATTCGCGCCGAGCGCGCCACCCGCCGCGCGCGACGCCTTCTCGTTGCCCGCGCGCTTCGCGATCGTGCGATAGGTCATGACGTCGCCGAACGGGATCTTCGCGGTCGCCATGAGGACGCGCCGCTGGAACGGCGTGAGGCCCGACAGGTCCGCTTCGACCTCGAAGACCCTGCGCCGACCGGCGAAGTACTGGTCGAGCTCACGCGCCAGCGCGCTCGACCGGCGGTGGTCCGGCACGATGCCGGGCCCGTACACGCGAACGAGGCGCCGCAGCGCGACGGCCGGCGGCTCGCCACCGTAATGGATCGTCGCAACGCCCTTCGGCGTGATCGCGACCCAGAGCGGCCCGAGCGGCGAGTCGAGCAGGTCGTACCCGACCGTCGTGAGCCCTTCCTTCTTCGCACGCGCGAGCAGCCGCTCCCGCGCCTCCGTCACCACCGTGTCGATTGCCATCTAGGCCACCGCCGCCTTCACCTTTTTCAACGCTTCGCTCACCCGTGCCCGCGCCGCCACCTCGGTGCAGTCGAGCGCGGTCGCGATCTCCGTGTAGCCGAGGCCCTGCACCTTACGCAGGACGAACGCCGCGCGCTGCCCGGCCGGCAGCAGCTCGATCGCGCCGGCAAGATCAGCGAGCGTCACGTCGTCGCGTTCGGGCGCCGCGATCGCGAGATCGTCAACGTTCGCCACGATCCGCTTCGCCCGCCGCTCGCGGTCGATCGCCCGGTTCGTCGCGATCTTGTACAGCCAGGCCCGCTCGTTGCCGCGTCGCGGTGGCGGCCAGGCCCGGAACGCCGCGAGGAACGTGTCCTGGTAGAGGTCCTCCGCGTCGGCGCGCTGGCCGGACAGGCGAATGGCGTACGCGAACAGCTCGCGCTCGTAGCGCTCGAGGAGCTGGCCGAAGGTCAGCGGATCGTCGTGCACTCGCTTAGTAGAACGGAGGCGAGTTCCCCGCTGTGAGCCGCCTACCGCGGGCTGACTGGCCGCGCGACCTCGCCGGCGATACGGAGGATTTCGCGGTCGTTCGTGACGAGCGGGATCCCACGTTCCTCGGCGAGCGCGACGTACGTCGCGTCATAGGTGGTGAGGCCGCGAGCTGTCCATGCGGCGACACGGCGGAGGTCCGGTTCGACCACCTCGAAGCGTGCTTCGACCAATCGGCTGACGAGCCCGAGCAACTGTGTCTCCGCCCAGCGCCGCTGCCGCCCGGCGACGTTCAGGAGCTCGAGGAACAGCAGACGAGGCACTACGATGACGAGCCGTCCGGCTTCGAAATCAGTCCGGACTGTAGCGCTCTGAGCATCGCGCGAGGGTCCGAACCACCGCCCGATGACCGAGGCGTCCAGAACGAGCTCCATCGGCGCGAGTTCGATCAACGGGAGTCGCGCATCTCCCGAATGATCTCCGTCACATCGCCCGATGTCGGGTTCTCGGCGAACAGGCGGTCCAGAGAGGCGAGGGCTTCGCGTACCTGTGGATCACGTCCCGGTCCGTGCTCAGCCCCGAGATCCCGCGCGGCGAGCCGTGCAAGGTATGCGCTTCGGCTGACGCCGAGCCTGCGGGCGGCCCGGTCGACTCGCGCGACGAGCCTCTCGTCCATCGACACCAGGATCTTGGCCATCGCCGTGAGGATATACGGATATCCATTGGTCCGCCATGCGGTCCACGGGCCTGCTCCGAGGGTCTGGCATCCTGCCGGGATGGCGGATCCCGACGAGCCGAGGTTCTGGATCGGCCGGTTTCCGGGCGCTGGGACCAGGTTGCCGTACGTGTTGCGGCTGCCGGTCTCGGGCGAGGGACGGATCTTCCTCGCGGCTCGGGAGACCTGGCCGCGTGGAACCGATGTCTTCTGCTATCAGCTCCCCAGCTGGCCGGATGAGGCTGACGTGATCGATGAGGTGCCGATCGAAGCCTGCTGGCGCGTCGGCGCCGCGGTCCATCTGGTCCTCAGGCGCCGCGCGAATCGACGCTCGCTGTTCGTCTGGACGAAGAAGGGTGAGCGGACGCTCGTGTTCTGGCGGTCCGACGCGTCGATGCGTCGTGCCCGGCCGGGCATCCGCGTGCCGCTCGCGCGGGGCTTCGGCGAGCGGCTTTCGATCGTCGTGGATCTGGCCGAGAAGTACCCGTGGCGGTTCGCCGGGCGCGAGGTCACGACCGAGCGGCGGTCGCTGCCGGTGGGCGACTACGCGCTCGTCCGCGACGATGAGATCGTCGCGGTGGTCGAGCGCAAGACGCCGGCCGATCTCGCCACCGCCGCCATCGGTGGGCAGCTCGGCCTTGCGCTCGCCGAGCTCGGCCAGACGCGGCATGCCGCGCTCGTCGTCGAGGGCCGGCTGAGCGACGTGCTGAAGGCCGGGGAGCGAACGCGACCGGGGTGGCTGCTGAACGTGCTCGCGGCGCTTCAGGCCGAGCACCCTCGGGTGTCGTGGATGTTCGCTGAGACGCGGCAGCTCGCGGAGGAATGGGCCTATCGGTGGCTGGCGGCCTCGGCGCGGATCGACGCGCCGCGGGCGCTGCCGCTCCTGGACGAGCGCGCGATCGGTGAGATCCCCATAACCTACGGCGGCCGGCCGCGGATGCTCGACGCGACCGCCCGCCGGTCGCTCTTGCTCCAGGAGGCCGAGCGCGGGACGGTCTGGACGAGCCGGACCGCGGCGACGCGATGCGGCGTCACCCAGGTCACCGCGCTCGCCGACCTGAACGCGCTCGCGCGGGCCGGCCGGATCGCGATCGTCGGCCGCGGCCGATCCCGCAGCTACAGGGCGCTCGCGGGCGCGGCGCACTAGGAGCTCCGCTCGGACGCGGTCCAGGACGGGCTCGACGGCAAGCCGTGCCTCTCCGCCTCGTATCCGGGATGGTCTCGTCGCGCCGAGAATCACCGACATGCGTGGCGAAGAGGTGCGCGTCACTCGCGATCTCTAGCGGTCAGCCCCAGAAGACGCCACTGTGGTCACGGCCCACGGCAGCCAGCGCTACGCCGAGATCTGCACTGCCCAGCCCCTCGATCTCGAGCCATCGGCCATTCGCGCGCTGCCAGAACACGCGCCAAGCGGGCGGGGTCGCGTCGTAGCGGAACCGCGCGATCGGCTGACTCGTCCAGTCGCCGCGGCTATCCCACGGTGCACGTCGCTCGATGAGCGTCACATCGTTGCCGCGCCACGCGTGCTCCAGCCGCACCTGCGTGCGTGCGCGCACCGGTAGGTGCGTGGCGCAGAACCGCGCCATCTGCCGGTCGGCCCGCGCCTTCATCAGTGGCGGGATCGTCACGCCGGCCGGCGGACCGCCCGCTCGTAGAGATCATCGCCGATCCGGAGCGGCCGGCCGGAGCCGCCGTAGCGCTCCTGCGACAGCTCGGCGAGGATGGAGAGCGCGATCTCGGCCGGCGTCCGGCCCCCAAGGTCAAGTCCGATCGGAGCGTGCACCGCGCGGATCCGCTCCTCATCGGTGCCTTCCTCGCGCAGCATCCGCTCGATGAGGATCGTCTTGCGCTTGCTTCCGAGGAGCCCGACGTACCGCGCGGGGGTGCCGAGCGCCGCGCGGACGCACTGCGCGTCGAGCTTGTGACCCCGCGTCGCGACGACGATGAACGAGTTCCAACCGATCGGCAGCGTGCCAAGGGCCTGGGCCATGTCGGCGCGCACCACCTCGACACCGTCCGGGAAGCGCTCGCGCGCGGCGAACTCCGGGCGATCGTCGATGACCGTGACCTCGTAGTCGAGGGGCACGCCCAGCTTCGCGATGGCAAGCCCCACGTGCCCGCCGCCCGCGATGACCAGATGCGGCTTCGCGAGGACCGGCTCGACGAGCAGCTCGGTCTCGTCGTCGAGCGCGGTCGTGCGGGCCGTCCCGGCGCGGAGCGCGTCGAGTGCGATCGCCCGTGCGCGTTTGTCGAGGCTGCCGTTGCCGAGCGAACCGCCGGTGGCCCCGTCGTGCTCGACGTAGATGCGCCCGGCGGGGGTCACCTCGCGTCCGTTCTTTCGCAGGAGGGTGGCGAGTCCGATGGGTCGCCCGGTCGACGATGCGGCGAGCATGTCGCCCAATAGATCCCGCCCGCCCACGTGGAGCGCCGTGTCGCCCGGCTCGATATGGATCCACATCGTTCCGCCGCACACAAGGCCGGTATCCCACGCGAGGTCCTCGGTGAGCTCGTACTCGCGGAGCGATGAGCCGCCTTCGCCGAGCACGCGCTTCGCTTCCTCGAACGCATCGCCCTCGACGCAGCCGCCGCCCAGGGTACCGAACGTGCGACCAAGGTCGTCGACGAGCATCTTCGCCCCGACGACCTGTGGCGTGCTGCCGACCGTGCGGACGACCGTCGCTACCGCGAACCGGCGCCGCTCGCGCTCGAGCTCGGCCATCCGCGCGTACACCTCTCTCATCCGGTCAAGTCTGCCACCCGGTCCACGTCCCGCACCACCCCGCGGTCGCTGACATCGACGTCCATCCTCAGGTCGGCGTGACGCTTCAGGATGTCGTGCAACGTCATCGCCGGATCGGCCGCGCGGATCTCATCCCGCAGCGCCGGCGGCAGGACGACCGGATGTCCGCGCTTGCCGTGGTACCTGGGCGAGACGATCGCCGCGCGCTTCGCGTAGGCCGCCAGCAGGATGGCGACCGTCGCGCTCTCGACGAACGGCATGTCGCCGGGCAGCACGAGCAGCGCGTCTCCTTCGGCCTCCGCCATGCCGGTCTGCAGCGACGAGAACATCCCGCGCTCCGGATCCGGATTCACGGTGGACCATACGCGCGGATCGGACAACGCGTTGACGTCTCGCGTCAGCTCGTCGGACCCAGGACCGAGCACCACGATGACCTGGTCCGCGCCGCCGTTCAGGAGCGAGGAGATCGTCCGATCCAGCAGCGGCTCGCCATCGATGGGTGTCAGGAGCTTCCGTCCGCCGAAGCGCTCGGCGCTGCCGGCCGCCGGCACGACGGCGACGCTGCGCATCAGTTCGGGCGCAGCGCCGCGAGCGCGCGCGTCGCGAAGACCGGGACCGTTTTCTTGCGCTGGGCGATCGTCCCGCTCGTGTTGTCCATCGGCCGCGCGACCTTGTGCGCGGCGTCCGCAGCCGCCGCAATCGCCGCGTCCTCGAGCTTCGTACCCACGAGTGCCGCTGCCGCCGCATTGACGAGCACCGGCCGCGATCCGACGGCGGTGAGCGCGATGCGCGCCTCGCGCACGATGCCGCCCTCCAGCCGGACGGCGGCGGCAAGGCCGACGATCGGGAAGTCGAACGACCCGCGGTCGCGCAGCTTCAGGTACGTGCTGCGCCAGCCGTCGGCGGGCGGGAGCACGATCTCGGTGACGATGTCGTCGCGGCCGATGGTCAGCGGGCGGAGGCCGTCATCGCGATAGAGCTCGGCGAGCGGCATGACGCGCTCGCCGGTCGCGTTCGCGACGCGCACGCTGGCCCCGAGCGCGAGCAGCGCCGGCACCGTGTCCGCGCTCGCCACCGCGAGGCAGCGCGGACTCGACGGGGCCACGCGGCAGACGACGGTCGGATCCGTTTTCATGCACATGCCCTCGGCCGTCCGCCAGAACAGCGACTGGTCGTACCAGTTGCACCGTGTGTCGAGGCAGAGGTTGCCGCCGATTGTGCCCATGTTCCGGAGCTGCGGCGTCGACACCGAGATCGCCGCCTCGGCGAGCGCACGGTAGCCGCGCTGCACCCGTGGGTCACCCGCCACGCTGGTGAGCGTCGCGCCCGCGCCGATTCGCAGGCCGCTCCCATTGCGGATGTCACGTGAGAGCGCTCGGCCGAGCGCGATGAGCGTCTGCGGCGTGAATTGCCGCCGCTTCATATTCGGGTAGAGGTCCGTGCCCCCGGCCACGAGCATCACGGTGAGGCCGGGCGTCCCGATCTTCGCCGCGTCCTCTTCGATCGCCCGGTGTTCCGTCAGCATGCCCGCGGCCTCGCTCACCGTCGCCGGCGTGAGGAGCGTGAATCGGGGGAGCCTAAGCATCGCGCTTGCGCTCACGCGCGTCGGTCGACGCGTTCAGCCGGCGCAGCGACGCCTTGGCATCGTGATCATCGTCGAGACCCGTCGGGCCGACGCGGACCTTCTTCTTCGCGAGGGCGTCCAGGATCTTGTCCGGCGTGATCGGGGTCTCATCGAAGCGGATCCCGATGGCATCGTAGACGGCGTTCGCGATCGCCGGGATCGCCGGATTGAGCGGGCCTTCGCCTGCCTCCTTCCCGCCGTAGGGGCCCTCGGCATCGACGCTCTCGACGATGATCGCTTCGAGCCGCGGCGTGTCGAGCGACGTCGGGATCTTGTAGTCGAGGAGCGAGGGCTTTTTGTGTAGCCCGCCACGGAAGACCTGCTCCTCACCGATGACCTCGCCATAACCCATGTACATGGAGCCCTCTATCTGGCCCTCGACGTTGACGGGGTTCAGCGCGCGGCCGCAGTCGTGCGCGGTGACCATGCGATCCACGGTCAATACACCCGTCTCGAGGTCCACGCGCACCTCGGCGACGCACGCCTGGTACGAGTACGCGGGCGTCGGGCCCACGCCGGCCCCCTTGAACGTCCCGCCGATGCCGGGCGGCGGCTTGTACCAGCCGGCCGCCGAGAGTGTGCCGTACCTGGCCTCGGCCGCGACCGCCGCCTCGACGAAGGTCAGGCCCGTCTCCGGGTCGTCGCGGTCGAAGACCCGGCCGAGCGCGGTCACGACCCGCGCCGCGGGCACGCCGAGCCGCTCGGCCACGACGCAGACGAGCTGTTCGCGGAGCCGCGAGGCCGCGTCCTTCACCGCGTTGCCGGCCATGAACGTCACCCGCGAGGAATACGAGCCCAGGTCCACCGGCGCGAGCGACGTGTCGCCCGACACGACGTGGACGTCCTCCGGCAGCACGCCGAGCGTCTCGGCCGTGATCGACGCGAGCATGTTGTCTGAGCCCTGCCCGAGCTCCGCGGTGCCGCAGTACACGGTGACCCCGCCGCCGCGATCGATTTTCACCGTCGCGCCCGAATGCGGCATCTCGTTCCAGTAGATCGGGAGGCCCGCTCCCGAGATGTACGCGCTGCCGGCGAGACCGATGCCTTTCCCCGGCGCGAGCTTGCCGTGCTTCTTGGAGTACCCGGTGGCTTCCCCGACGCGCTCGAGGCACTCGCCGAGCCCCATGGTCGTGATCCGAAGATCGTTCACCGTACGGCTGTTCGCCGGCTGGAGGATCCGCTTGCGGTACTCGAGCGGATCGAGACCGAGGTCCTCGGCGATCTTGTCGAGCTGGCATTCGAAGGCGTACCGCGGCTGCGTCGTGCCGTGACCGCGCTTCGGGCCGCAGGGCGGCTTGTTGGTATAGACACGGACGCCATCGAACTTGTACGCGGGCACGCGATACGTGACTGTGAGGAGCGCACCGGTGTAGTAGGTCGTCGCGATCCCATAGGAGGCGTAGGCGCCGCCGTCGAGCCAGCTCTGAAAGTGAACGCCGGTGATCTCGCCGTCCTGCTTGACGCCGGTCTTGATTCGCATCTTCACCGGGTGCCGGCCACGATGCGCGTAGAAGACCTCTTCGCGATCCAGCGTGAACTTCACCGGTCGCTTCGTGCGGAGCGCGAGCAGGCACGCGGCGAACTCATGCGCGAACGGGTCGCTCTTGCCGCCGAACGCGCCGCCGTTCGGCGTCGCGATGACGCGGATCCGCGCGCGCGGCACCCCGAGCACCTTCTCGAGCTCGCGGTGCAGGTAGTGAGGCACCTGCGTGCAGGTCCAGAGCGTCACGTTTCCGTTCGCCTCGCCGTTCGCGACGCACGAATGCGACTCGATCGGCGCGTGCGTATTGCCCTCGAAGAAGAACCAGTCCTCGCGGACGTGATCCGCCTCGGCGAATGCCTTGTCCAGGTCGCCGAAGCTGAGGTGGACCTCCTTGAAGACGTTCCCGCGCTTGCTCTCGTCGTGGATCTTCACATCGTCGCGCGTCAATGCCTCTTCGATGCCGAGGATCGGCTCGAGCGGCTCGTACTCAACGTCGATGAGCGATAGCGCGTCGAAGGCGATGTCCTCATCGAGCGCCGCGATCGCGGCCACCGGCTCGCCGACGTAACGGACCTTGTCCACGGCGAGCGCCGTTTCATCCTGGGTAGAGGGCATGATCCCCATCTTCTCCGGCATGTCCGCTCCGGTGACGATCGCGATGACGCCCGGGTACGCGAGCGCCCGTGAGACATCGAGCCGCTTGATGCGGGCGTGCGCCTCGGTCGAGCGCAGGAGCCGCCCATAGAGCATCCGGGGCAGGATGATGTCGTCGGCATATTTCGCGGACCCCGTCAGGTGGGCCCACGAGTTCACCTTCGGGAGGCGCCGGCCCAGGATGGAGAGCTCAGGCACGGGACGCCTTTTCTACGGCTTCGTAGATCGCCGTGTAACCGGTGCAACGGCACAGGTTGCCCGCGATCGCGTGCGCGATCTCGTCGCGCGTCGGCCGCGGATTCGCGTCGAGGAGAGCCTTGGCGGCCATGAGCATGCCCGGCGTGCAGTAGCCGCACTGCGCGGCGCCCTCGTCGGCGAAGGCCGTCTGTAGCGGGTGGAGGGTGGCCCCGGTGGCGAGCCCCTCGACGGTGAGGATCGCGGCATCGCCGAGCTGCACCGGAAGGGTCAGGCATGACAGGATCGGGACGCCGTCGACGAGCACCGTGCAGGCCCCGCACTCGCCGAGCTCGCAGCCGTGCTTCGTGCCGGTGAGCTGGAGCTCCTCGCGCAACACCTCGAGCAGCGTGTGATGCGGCTCCGCCGCGACGGTATGCCGCTCGCCGTTCACCCGCAGGGTCAGAAGCTGCTTCGTCACGCGACCGCTTCCCGCCGGGCGAGCTGCGCTGAGAGCTGTGTGGCCTCGCGGGCGCAGGCCAGGCCGACGCGGCGCAGCGTCCGCATATCGAGACGCTCTTTGAAGCCGACCACGAGCAGCGCCGCGATCCGCTGACCGCGCGCATCGACGATCGGCGCGGCGACCGCGCGCACGCCGCGCAGATACTCCTCGTCGTCGTATCCGACCGGCAGCTTGCCGGAGAGGACCTTTCCGTGCGCGCCGACGTCCACCGGGATGCGCCGGCCGATCGGCGCGCTCATGTGCAGGTCGCTCGCGGGGAGGGCCCGCGCGGCGATCTCGAGTCCGCCTTCGGTGACGACCCCGAGGAACGCCGTTTCACCGAATTCCTCCATCAGCGCGCGGAGATGCGGGTCGGCGAGGCGGCGAAGATCAAGCCCCTGACCGCCGCGTCGGAACCGCCCGTCGGCGTCGCGGATGATGAGGTCATGCGAGACGAGCGTGAGCAGGATGTCCCGCACGGTGCCCTTCGACGCGGTGATCCTCCGGGCCAGCTCCGAGATCCCGAGCCCCTCGTCCTCCCGGAGTTGGGCAAGCAGCCGCGCGGCCTTATCGACCGCGGGCACGACTCGGTAGGTACTCTCCCCCATACGATGTGCGGCCCATGATACGTCGACGGTCACCGGCGCCGCCAATCACACTGCCGATCCGAGATGGACGACCGCCTGCTCGATCCGAGCGAGACCTGGACCGACGCCGCCCGCCGGCTGCACCAGCGCGGCCGCCTCGAAGCCATGTTGGCCGAGGTCCTCCGGTCGAACGCGTTCTACCGGCGCAAGCTCGGCGAGCGGGTGGCGGTGGACCGCTGGACGGAGCTGCCGTTCACGGTCAAGGCCGAGCTCTCCGCCGACCAGGCCGCGCATCCGCCGTTCGGCACGAACCTCACGTACCCGCTGGACCGGTATGTGCGCCTCCATCAGACGAGCGGCACGACCGGCAAGCCGCTGCGCATCCTCGATACCCACGAGTCATGGGAGTGGTGGAACGACATCTGGCGATCGATCTATCGCGCCGCCGGTGTCACCGCCGCCGACCGGGTGTTCTTCTGCTTCTCGTTCGGACCGTTCGTCGGATTCTGGTCCGCGTTCTCCGGCGCGGAGCGGCTCGGCGCGCTCGTCATCTCCGGCGGGGCGATGTCGTCGAGCGAGCGCGTCGCGGCGCTGGTCGCGACCGGCGCCACCGTGCTGGTCAGCACGCCCAGCTACGCGCTCCGGCTCGCCGAGGTCGCGGTCGATGAGGGCATCGACCTCGCGCGGTCCGCGCTGCGCGTCTCCATCCACGCCGGCGAGCCTGGCGCATCGATACCGGCGACCCGCGACCGCATCGAGGCGGCGTTCGGGGTCCGGGTCTTCGATCATACCGGCGCGACCGAGATAGGGCCGACCGGTTTCAGCTGCGGTGCCCGCGACGGCGTGCACCTCATCGAGCGCGAATTCCTGGTCGAAATCCTCGACCCCGCGACCGGTGCGGTCGCCGAGGAAGGCGAGGGCGAGCTCGTGCTCACCAATCTCGGCCGGTGGAGCACGCCGATCATTCGCTACCGCACGGGCGACCGGGTCACCGCGGTGCGCGGTCGCTGTTCCTGTGGCCGGACGTTGGTGAAGCTCGCGGGGGGGATCGTCGGCCGCGTCGACGACATGGTCGTGGTCCGCGGCGTGAACGTCTTCCCGAGCGCGCTGGAGGGCATCGTCCGGCGCTTCGACGATGTCGCGGAGTTCCGCATCGAGTCGTACACCGAGCGCGGAATGGAGGCCCTCCGGTGCACGGTCGAGCCCCGTCCGGGTACCGACGCCTCCGGCCTTGCACGGGCGGTGGGCGACGCGATCCACCGCGATATCGGCGTCCGCGCCGACGTGACGCTCGCCGAGCCCGGATCGCTGCCGCGGTTCGAGCTGAAGGCGCGCCGGTTCACGCGCCGCTCGAGCTCGCCACCGGCTGAAACGTAAAAGCGGGTGGCGAAAGCCACCCGCTTCAAAGCTCGCCTGAAGGGTCTAGTGCGCGCAGGCCTTCGCGGTACCGGTATCGCCGGCCGTCTTGAACGACTGGCCACAGCCGCAGCTCGACACGGCGTTTGGGTTGCGGAGCGCGAAGCCGCCGCCCATCAGAGCGTCGACGAAGTCGATCTCCGATCCCTTGACGTACATCGCGCTCATCGGGTCGATGACGACACGGACGCCATCGTGCTCGACGATCGCGTCACCCTCCTCGGTACCTTCCGCGAAGGTCATCCCGTATGAGAAGCCCGAGCAGCCACCGGGGGTCACGTAGACGCGAAGGGCCAGGTCCGTGCGGCCCTGCTTGGCGATGATCTCTTTGAGCTTGTCCGCGGCGCGCGCCGTGAGCATCACGACCGCGTCGCTGGTGGTGGTTGTGTCCTGAGGGTTGGTGTCGATCGCCAAGACGGTCCTCCTCGAGTGTTCGACGTCATTCTAGGGCCCCCGAAGCCGCGATTCCAGCCCCCGTCCGCTCCGGAACAGCTCCATACACTCGGTCCATGCCCACAGCGACGGTATTGGGACTGCATCACGCCCAGGTCTTCTACCCGGCGGGCGAGGAAGCACGCGCCCGGCGCTTCTACGCCGACCAGCTCGGCCTGCCTGAGATACCAAGACCGGTATCACTCCGCGGCCAGCCGGGGCTTTGGTTCGCCGTCCCGAATGGCTCCCACGTGCACCTCGCGGTCGAGCCCGACCTCGCGCTCCATCCGCGGCGCCATTTTGCCCTCCGGGTCGATGACGTTGCCCGGATGCGGCGCGAGCTCGAGGCGCAGGGCGTTCCGTCGGAGGACGCGACCGAGATCACTGGCTGGACGCGCTGCTACGTCTTCGATCCGTTCGGGAACAAGATCGAGCTCGACGAGGTCCCGTGAGCGAGTTCCATTTCTCGCCCCGACCGAATCGGGCGCACGAGATCGCCTGGCGCGCTTGGGGCGCTGCCGCGTTCGCCGAGGCGAAGCAGCAGGACAAGCCGGTGCTCCTCGCGATCAGCGCGGTGTGGTGCCACTGGTGCCACGTCATGGACGAGACGTCGTACAGCGACGACGAGGTCATCCGCGCCGTGAACGAGCGCTTCATCCCGATCCGCGTCGACAACGACCAACGGCCCGACGTCAACCGTCGCTACAACATGGGCGGCTGGCCCACAACCGCGTTCCTCACGCCGAACGGCGAGATCCTCAACGGTGCCACGTACATCCCCCCGGAAGCGATGCGCCATTACACCCGCGATGTCGCCGATGTCTGGCGGAGCAAGCGCGACGAGCTCGCGCCACGGCTCCGCGAGCTCAAGGAGCACGAGGCTCAGGCCGACCAGCAGCAGGAGCAGAAAGCCGGCGAGCTCGGCTGGGAGATCGTTTCAGCGGTGGGGTCGCTCATTCGCGGTCAGTACGACCCCGAGTACGGCGGGTTCGGCCGGGAGCCGAAGTTCCCGCAGCCCAAGCTCCTGCGGTTCCTGCTCGATGAGCATCGCCGCAGCGGCGCCGAAGACGCCGCGCGCATGCTGCACACCACGCTCGATGCCATGGCCAGCGGGGGCATGTACGACGCGCTCGAGGGTGGCTTCTTCCGGTATTCGACGACGCGGGCCTGGGCGATCCCGCATTTCGAGAAGATGCTCGAGGACAACGCCGAGCTGCTCACGATCTACGCCGAGGCGCACCGGACCTTCCCCGCCGCGGGTCACGACCGCGTCGTCCGCGACGTCATGCGCTGGATGGACGCGGTGCTGTGGCGCGAAGACGCGCAGGCATTTTCCGGATCCCAGGATGCCGACGAGCACTACTACGCCCTCGATCTCGCGGCCCGAGAACGGCAGGGCGCGCCTTTTGTCGATAGGAGGCTCTATACGAACTGGAACGCGCTGGCGGCGTCTGCGTATATCGCAGCGGGCAACGCGCTCGCCGATCCAGCGCCGGGGCACCGGGCCAGCGTGGTCATGCAGACCCTCGCCAAGCGGATGTGGGACGGGGCCGCGCTCGCGCACTTCGCCGACGGCGACGGCCCTGCCGTGCGCGGGCTGCTCACGGATTACGCCGCGTGCATCGCAACGGTCCTCGACGAGTACGAGACCGGCGAGCGGCCGGGAGCGCTCGGCGCTGCCGCGACGATGGCCCGGGCGATGCGCGCCGCGCTCGAGGATCCGGTCGCGGGTGGCTTCTGGGATGCGCCGCAGCGCGCGGAGCCGGGCCGTTTGGCCAGGCGCGAGAAGCCGATCGAGGAGGGTGCGGCGACGGCGGACGTGCTGCTGCGGCTCGCGCTGCTGACCGGGGAGGACGAGTGGCGGACGAGCGCCATCCGCGCCTTGCAGGGATTCGCCGGCGAGTACCGGCAATGGGGCCAGTTCGCCGCGGCGTACGCCGCGGTCGTCGCGCGGGCACTCGCGGAAGGGCGGCTGGTGGTGGTCGTCGGCGCCGCAGACGACGCCGTCGCGCGGTCGCTCTGGCAGGTGGCGACCTCGAGCGACGATCCGAACGGCGCGCGGCAGCGCCTCGTGCCCGAACGCGACGCGGCGCTCATCGCGGCTCGCGGCTACCCGGCCGGCCGGACCGCGGCGTACGTCTGTGTGGGGACGTCGTGCTCGGCCCCGATCGACGCGGCGCCGCACCTGGTCGCCGAGCTCGCTCGTGCGCGCCGGCGGTTTGTCCCTGCCTGAGACGTTGCGCGACCGGCTGCGCGCGCACGGGTGCCTGCTGCCCGACTACGACGGCGGCGGCCTGGTGAACGTCGCGGCCACCGTCCTCGACATCTGTGGCGCGCGCGGTCCGCTCGATCCGCCGCCGCTCCGCGACGTCGACCCGACGCTCCTTGCGGGCGTGCGATCGGTCGTGGTCATCCTCTGCGACGGTCTGGGCTACGACCAGCTGCAGCGCCTGGCGCGCGCCGGCGACATCCCGTTCCTGGCGAGCGTCCTCGAGCGGGCCGGACGGAATGAGGCCGCGCAGCTGATCGACGCGACGACGATCTTTCCGTCGACGACCGCTGCGGCGATCACGACGATGAACACCGCGCGCACGCCGCAGGAGCACGGCAATCTCGCGTACTTCCTGTGGCTCGAGGAATTCGCGACGGTCTCCCAGATGCTGCGCTGGGGGCCCGCGGCGCAGAAGCGAGGTTCGTTCTTCGACGACCGCGGTCTCGACCCGCGCCGCTATACCAAGGCCGGCTCGATCCATCGCGCCATCCGCGATCGCGGCGGGCGTTCGTACGTGGTCGAGCCGGAGATCTTCCGCAACGAGGCGATGACCCGGATGCACGCAGCCGAGGCGACCTACGTCGGATACGCGTTGGCGTCGACGATGGGCGTTCGGCTGCGGCAGCTGCTCGACCAGCGGCCGGAGGACGACGCGCCGATGTACGTGTACGCGTACTGGTCGGGTATCGACAGCGTGGCCCATCTTCATGGGCCCCGCAGCCCCGAGCACGCCGCGGAAGCCGCCGGGCTCGACCGGAACCTCGAGCGCGCCCTCGGTGACCGGCGCGCCGGCGACACGCTCGTCATCCTGACCGCCGACCACGGGCACGCGACTGTCGATCCCGCGCGGCTGGTCGATCTCGAAGCCGATGCCGAGCTCCGCGCCCTGCTGCGGAACCCGATCGCGGGCGAACCGCGGCTCGTCTTTCTCCACACCGACAAGCCCGAAGAGGTGAAGGCGCACCTCGACCATGCGTACCCGCGCACGTTCTTCGTCTTCGATCGCGAGGACGCGACCCTTGCCGGGCTCTTCGGCCGCGGCGATCCGGCGCTCGTCCGGCGACGCGTCGGCGAGGTCATCGCGATGCTCGGCGACGACCGCGCCGCGACCGTCGTGCGCGTGGATGGACAGGTCGTGCTGCATCGCGGCGCGCACGGTGGGATGACCCCCGACGAGATGCGCATCCCTGTCCTACTCTGGCGCGCGTAGTGGCGATCTCGTCATACCTCCCGGATGTCGCCGGTGGCATGGTGAGCGGCGCGTCGTTCGCCGACGACGCCGCCGCAGTTGCCGCGGTCACGCTGCTGCACAACGCGGGCGTTCGGCCGCAGGACCTCTCGGTGATCGCACGCGACCCGGCACGCGCCGCGCGGATCGCGGGCGCGCTCGCGTGGTACCCCACGAAAGGCGAGCGGGGCATCGGGCGGCTCGTGGGCCGGCTCACCGGCGGACTCCCCCGCGATGTGCGAAGCCGCTACAGCACGGACTTGGCCGGCGGCCGGGTCGTCGTCGTCGCGGCCGCCGGCGGCCAGCCCGCCGACACACTGGCCGCACTGTTCGGTCAAGCAGGCGGCACCTCGATCGACCAATGGTGGCAACCGCCCGCGGGGCTGTTCGCCCCGCCGGAGATGGCCGGACCCTTCTAGACCTAGCCGAGGCCGATTGGCACGGTGCCTGCTTGGCTCCTCCCGAGAGCGCACGGAGCAACATCCGTAGCGCGCCGCACTTGCGGAGAGGAGAACAAGCGCTCATGGGACAGACCAATATCAACACGCCGGCTGGCGGCACGAGCGGGGATGGTGGCTTTGGCGCCGGCATGATCATCGGGATCATCCTGCTCATCCTCATCGTCCTCGTGCTGATCGTGTACGCGGGCCCGAAGATCTTCGTCACGCCGACCAATACCCGGTCCTTCCTCGACCTCGCGCAGTTGCTCGCGGCCTAAGTCCAGCCGCCGCGTTCGCGCCGCCCGGGCCGCCAGTCGGCGACCCGGGCGGCGTTTGCTAGGGTGCTCTCATGCGGGTGGAGCGACCATCGCCTGGGGCGCGTCAGTCCAGCGATCGGGACATCTTCGTCGGGAACGTCGAGACCCAGACCGTGATCGGTGACGAAGCGCGCGACCTCCGCGCGACAGAAGTGACCTTCCACGACGGCGCGCGGAACAAGCTCCACACCCACACGACCGACCAGATCCTCATCGTCACGGCCGGCGACGGTCTCATCGCCACCGAACACGAGGAGCGCGAACTGCGCGCCGGCGACGTGGCCTTCATCCCGGCCGGCGAGCGCCACTGGCATGGGGCGAAGCCCGGCAAGGATATGACGCACTGGGCGATCCTCGGGGCGGGGAAGACGTTCATCGTCGCCGACGACGAGAAGGCCGGCTAGGTCCCATATCTCGTTGTCAAGCTTTGGCGACCTCCGGGACGAAATCGTGTTCGCCGTGCCAGACGCCCCAGACGATCGCGAGGGCCTTCTTCATGCAGTGGCCGATGGCGTTCATCTTCGACTTGCCCTGGG
>DASZZF010000022.1:0-53360 GCA_035543375.1 Candidatus Limnocylindria bacterium | reverse complement strand
GGACAACGCTCGCAACCTACGTATTACCGCGGCTGCTGGCACGTAGTTAGCCGTTGCTTATTCCTCGAGTACCGTCGGGTGTCTTCCTCGAGAAAAGCGGTTTACGACCCGAAGGCCTTCATCCCGCACGCGGCGTGGCTGCATCAGGGTTTCCCCCATTGTGCAAAATTCCTAACTGCTGCCTCCCGTAGGAGTCTGGGCCGTGTCTCAGTCCCAGTCTGGCTGGTCATCCTCTCAGACCAACTACCGATCGAAGCCTTGGTAGGCCTTTACCCCACCAACTAGCTAATCGGACGCAGGCCCCTCCCGTAGCGTCTTGCGACTTTGAGCACCGGAACGAACCGGTGATCACATGCGGTATTAGCTCGTCTTTCGACGAGTTATCCCCCACTTCGGGGCAGGTCACCTACGTGTTACTCAGCCGTTCGCCACTCACCTCGCCCCTTGCGGGGTTTGGTCCGTTCGACTTGCATGTTTTATGCACGCCGCCAGCGTTTGTCCTGAGCCAGAATCAAACTCTCCGACAAAAAGAGACCATCCTTTCGGACGGTCACATCGCGCATTGAGTTCGATAGGCTATCTCGACGAGTCCGCGCTTGTTTGAGTTCCTGCCACTTTTCAACTGTTAAAGATCGGGCCCAGACCTCCCAAACGGATCTTCGGCCACGGGCTAATGCGGACCCTGACTATACCGACCCGCGGCCTCCACCGTCAACCGAACACGACCCCGAGCCGGGCACGCCCGGCGAGAACCAGACGAGAACCAGAACTGAACGGATGCCGATCCGCGGGGCCGGTCGCAGGCCTCCCGCCGACCCAATGAGCCGGCCGACCGCGCCTCGTAGGGCGTCGGGTGCGCTTGTTCGCGTTCTCATCGCTTGGTTCTCGTCGAGTGCTAAGCGGAGGACCGGGAGAGGAGCGAAACAGTGCGGAATCAGGCCCTCGCGCAACACCGCCAATCGTCGAGTTTCACCGGTTCCAGCCGACCGGCTGAACGGCTACATCGCTCGCCGACCCTCCAAAGCGCGGCTCACGGTGATCTCGTCGGCGTACTCCAGATCCCCGCCCATCGGCAGCCCGCGGGCGAGCCGGGTCACGCGCACCCCGTCATTCGTCAGCAGCTGGGCGATGTACATGGCGGTGGCCTCGCCCTCGAGGTTCGGATTCGTCGCCAGGATGAGCTCGCTGATCTCCCCGCCCTTCACCCGCCGCGCGAGCTCGCCGATCTTGAGGTCGTCGGGCCGCACGCCGTTCACCGGGGAGATCGCGCCATGGAGCACGTGATACAGACCGTGGAACTGGCCGGTGCGCTCGATCGCGAGCACATCGAGCGGTTCTTCCACCACGCAGACGATGGCGTGGTCACGGTCGTCGGCGGCGCAGACGGCGCAGGGATCGGCCTCCGCGATGTTGAAACAGGTGGAGCAATAGCGGAGGTCCGTCTTCACGCTGCGCACGGCGGCGGCGAGGGCCTCGGCGTCGGCGCCCGATGCGCGGAGGATGTGATACGCGAGGCGCTGCGCGGTCTTCGGGCCCACGCCCGGAAGCTTGGACAGCTCATCGATGAGGCGCGCGAGCGGGCGCGCGAGTGCCTGGGTCAACCCTGATCAGAACCCCGGAAGCTTGAGGCCGCCGGTGACGCCGCCGAGCCGCTCGGCCGCGAGTTCCTTGGACTTCGCAAGGGCATCGGACACCGCGGCCAGGACGAGGTCCTGCAGCGTCTCGACGTCCGCAGGATCGACCGCCTCGGGGCTGATGCGGATCTCGCGGCATTCCTGCGTCCCGGTCATCACGACGGTGACTGCGCCGCCGCCGGCGGTGCCCTGAACGGTCTCCGCCCCGAGCTGCTGCTGGGCCTTTTCCATGTTCGCCTGCATCTCGCGCGCCATGCGCTGCAAGTCACCGATGTTCTTCATCACTCCACCTCAAGGATGCGTTCTGGCCTGCGGAACGTTTCGAGCGCGGCCCGCAGCATGGGATCTTCCGTCGCAGGTTGGATGTTCGTCGCAGCGGCCGCGACCTGCTTCACGCAGCGAACACGCACCGGGGCGCCGATGATCTCCGAGAGGTCGCGCTCGAGCTCCGGTCGCTGCCGCTCCTGCCAGACGCTGCGCGCGAAGTCATCCGAGAATCCGATGACGACCGTCGAGCCCTCGACCGACAGCGGCTCCGCCTTCACGAGCTGCGCCGCCTTCCCGATGCTGCGCTCCTTCGTGCGCTCAAGGAGCGCGTCCCATGCGGCGCGCACGCGCTCGAGGACGACCGGCGCACCGGGCGTCGCCGCACTCTCGCTGGCTGTCGCGCGCGCCGCGTTCTGCGCCCGCCGCTCATCGAGGCTGACGACGCCCTGCGGGCGTGGCGCCGGCGGCGCTGCAGGGCGAGCGCTCGATGCCTGGCGGGCAGCTGCGCTGGCGCGGGCGGGCTCGGCCGGCGCGGGACTGGGCCGCGGTCCCAGCACCGGTGCCGCACTGTCGGTGGTGAGATCGAGGAGCGCGAGCTCGAGGGGCAACGGCGTCCCCTCGCCCGTCCGCAGCTGCTGCTCCGCTTCGATGAGCCGATGCGCGATCTTCGCGAGGCGCTCGAGCGTGAAGAGCGGTGCCTGTCGCTTCAGGATCACGGCCGCGCTCTCGGTCGCGGTCTCGGGGACGGTGTCCGACGCCCGGACCAACACGAGCGCCCGCAGGTGATCCATCGCGCGCCGCACGAAGAGGCGGAGATCCCGCCCATCGTCGACCAGGCTACGGACGAGCCCGACCGCCTTCGCCGCATCGTTCGTGGCGACCGCGTCGAACAGCGCGCTCGTCTCCTCCCAGTCCGTGGCGCCGAGCACCTCGTCGACGTCCTCGACGCGGATCGTGCCGTCGGCGAACGCCGCGACCTGGTCGAGGATGCTTTCCCCGTCGCGCAAGGAGCCCTGTGCGTGGCGCGCGATCGCCTCGAGGGCGGCGGGGTCGACCTGCATCTTCTCGGTCTTCGCGATCGCCGCGAGCTGCTGGATGATCGCCCGGTGCGGGATCCGGCGCAGGTCGAACCGCTGCGTCCGGGAGACGATCGTGGCCGGGATCCGCTGCGCTTCCGTCGTCGCCAGCACGAAGATCACGTGCGCCGGGGGCTCTTCCAGGGTCTTTAGGAGGGCGTTGAATGCCTCGTTCGTGAGCTGATGGGCCTCGTCGATCACGTACACCTTGTATTGGCCCTGCGACGGCGCGAACCGGACCTTCTCGCGCAGATCGCGCATCTCGTCGATGCCGCGATTGCTCGCCGCGTCGATCTCGATGAGATCAAGGTAGCGCCCATCGCGGATCGCCACGCAGGTCTCGCATGCGTCACAGGGGTCGCCGCTCTTTGCCTTCGGGCAATTCACGGCCTTCGCGATGATCCGCGCGATCGAGGTCTTGCCGATCCCGCGTGGTCCGGCGAGCAGATAGGCGTGCGCGACCTGACCGCCGGCGATCGCGTTCTTCAGTGTGCGCGTGACGTGGTCCTGGCCCACGACCTCGGCAAACGTTTGCGAGCGGTAGCGGCGGTAGAGGGCGGTACGCTCCGGCACGAGGTCAGGATAGTCGCTTGGACTACGCGCGCCGCGCGATGCAATGCCGTGCACCCTCCGTCGATCACGACATCCCGGTCACGCTCGCGCGCGTTGGCTCGGATCAGGCGCGCCTGCGGCACCCAGCGACGACCGCTTACCGCTGCTTCCTTCCGGACCTGACGGGGTTCGCGGGTCACTGCTGCACAGGACCCGATCGTCAACGCCGCGACGCGCGAACAGGAGCCGGGACCTCGGACCTCGGGAGGGAATTCAGCCCCGCTGAAGCGGATTGCGGGTACAGGGCACCGCTAGCTCCCCGCCTAGCACAGCGGGAAGAGGCTAGCACCGCGGGACGCGCATCATCTGGACAGCAAAGGGGGCACCGATGAACGTGCACGACCTGATCTCCCGCGCGCAGGACACGATCACCGTGAAGCGCGTCTATGGCGAGCCGATCGAGAAGGACGGGCTGACGATCATCCCGGCCGCGTCGCTCTCCGGTGGCGGTGGCGGCGGCGGCGGCCCCGCCGACGCTGGCGGCGGAGCCGGATTCGGCGTCCGGGCCCGCCCGGTCGGCGCTTTCGTCATCAAGGACGGCGAGGTCCGCTGGGAGCCCGCGATCGACGTCACGCGGATGGCGCTGCGTGGAATGCTCATTCCGATCGTCGGGATGCTCGTCCTCCGCTCGATCGTGAAGACGCTGGCGAGGCGCCTCGGCTAGGTCGACTCAGCGCTGAAGGCGCTCTCGATGTCGTCCAAGTGCTCTTTGCGGTGGATCGCCCGCGACAGGTTGAACGGGGGGCCTCCGGTCGCGCGGATCTTCGCCAGCATCGCCTCGCTCAGCGCCTTCACCTTTCCGTCGGCGTCCTCGGCGAGCCGCAGTGCAAGCTGCGCCGCGTCACGCGGCGGAAGCGCAAGGCAGAGCGGCTTGGCCGAGTCGTTCACGGCCTCTACGTTCTCCGGCTCGTGAGCCGAAGGCTCACCGTCCGGTCCCCATTTGTCGAGCCAGTAGATCGCTCGCGCATCCCAAAAGCCGGCGTGCGCGAGCACGGCAGCCACGGTCCAACCGCCTGGCATCGGCCGGCGCAGCTCTTCATCGGTCAACCGTGTGACGAGCGAACGCAATCGCTCACGCTCGGCGTCCGTCTCTGCATCGTGTGTCCGATCCACTGACATGCGCTCCGTTCCTCCTAGCCGAGCAGCGCGTCCGCGACCTTCGCGAGATCCGTCGCGATCACGTCGGGCTGCGGCCCGTGCGGGTACAGACCCGCACCCGGTCGCGCGACGAACGCCGCACGGCACCCGGCGGCGAGGGCGCCCGCGATATCCCACCCGTGGGCCGCGACGAGGCACACGTCTCCGATCGGGACGCCGGTCCGCTCGGCGACCATCCGATAGGGCTCGGGCGCCGGCTTGAGACGCTTCACCGCGTCGGCCGAGTACACGGCCTCAACCAGATCGCGCAGACCGCTGTTCAGCATCTGAGCTTCGGCCACTTCGGCGGGGCCGTTGGTCAGCGCGACGAGGCGGTAGCGGCCGCGCAGAAGCTCCATCGCGGCGCGGACCTCGGGGTGCGGCGGCAGCGTGCGCATGCCATCAAGGATCGCGGCCGACTGGTCCGCTGACAGCTCGATCTTTTGGCGCTTCGCGAGCATCGCGAGGGCGCTGCGTTGCGCGGTGCTGAAGTCGACGTATGAGCCGGTGAGACCGCCGACGAACGCGACCTGGAGCATCAGCGCGAACCATTGCGGGCGAAGGGACGCGTCGCCGAAAGCGGTCGCGAATGGCGCGTCGAGCGCGCGCAGATCGAGCAGGGTCTCGTTGACGTCGAAGGCGATGACCGTCATTCGGCGGAGAGGGCGGGATTCGAACCCGCGAGGCTTTCACCTACCCGCTTTCCAGGCGAGCGCACTAGGCCACTATGCGACCTCTCCAGATAGACCCTGATCCCTTCGCCGCCTTCGGCTGCTTCGGGATCGGGGGGCACTGCGGCTCGGTCGGGCGAAGCCCTCCCGCGCCTGGTCAGTGTCCCTCGCCGGATCAGCCCTCCTTGCTGCGGGAATCCGCCGCCGCCGAAGCGGCGAAGCGAGAAGGAATCGAGCGGAGAGGGGGGGATTCGAACCCCCGTGGCTTTCGCCAACCGCTTTTCGAGAGCGGCACCATCAACCACTCGGACACCTCTCCGCTTCGAAGTTTAGCTTGCGAGGTTCCGCTTGAAGAATGAGATGATCTTCGGCCACGCGTCTTTCGCGTCGTCCGACCGGTGCACGTCGTTGCGCTGCTCGTTGAGGAACGCGTGGTCGGCCTCCGGGTACACGACCTTCGCGAAGGGCACGCCGGCGGCCGAGAGATCGGCCTCGAGGGTCGGCAGCGCGTTCATCACCCACTCGTCTTTGCCGCCGAAGATGCCGAGGACCGGGATGCCCTTCAGCTTCGGGTAGTCGGGCTTCGCCTGCGGTGGCACGCCGTAGCAATCGACGACGGCGCCAACCAGCTCCGAAGCGACCGTGCCGGTCATGAGCGCGAGCATCCCTCCCATGCAGAACCCGATGACCCCGACCTTCTTCGAGCCGGTCTTCGGGTGCGCGGCGAGGAATTGCGCCGCGCCCTTCGCGTCCTTCGCGGCCCGCGCGCTGTCGAGCTCCATCATCAGCTTCTGCGCTTCGTCGGGCTCGCCGATCTTCGCGCTCCTGCCGTGATAGAAGTCGGGTGCGACGACGTTGAATCCAGCACCCGCGAGCATGTCGGCGACACCCCTCACCTGTGGGATGAGTCCCCACCACTCCTGGATGACGATGACCCCCGGACCGCGTCCCGACGTCGGGCTCGCCAGGTACCCGCCGGCGGTGCCACCGTTGCTCGCGAACGTGACCATCTCGCCCATCTAGACGCTCCTTTGCGCGACCGTGTTGCGGAGCACGCCGATCCGCTCGATCTCCATCTCCATGACGTCGCCCACCTTCAGCCACTCCGGCGGCGTGCGACCCATACCCGCCCCCTCCGGTGTCCCGGTGATGACGACGTCGCCGGACTCGAGGGTGAGGCCCACCGACAGCTCCCGGATGATCCGCCGTACGTCGAAGACCATGCCCCTCGTGTTCGAATCCTGCTTCGTCGTTCCGTTGATCCGGGACGTGATCCGCAGCGCCTGCGGATCGGCGATCTCATCGGCCGTCACGATCCAGGGTCCGAGCGGCAGATGGCTATCGAAGTTCTTCCCTTTGAACCACTGGCCGCCGTGCCAGACCCGCTGGATATCGCGGACGCTCACGTCGTTGGCGATCGTGTAGCCGAAGACGTGGTCGAGCGCGTTCGCCTCCGCGATATCGCGGCCCGGACGGCCAATGACCACCGCGAGCTCGGCTTCCCAGTCCAGCTGCTCCGAGACAGGCGCGGGATGCCACACCGGCGCGTCCGCTCCGACGACCGTGGCCGGATTCTTCGAGAACAGCGCCGGATGCTCCGGGATCTGCTGCAAAGCGTCCGGACCGCGGGACTTCATGCCCTCGGCGAAATGCTCGGAGTAGTTCCAGCCGACGCAGAACACATTCCTGCGCGGCCGGGGAAATGGCGCGAGCAGCCGCGCGTCTTCGAGCGGGACGCCCGGTCCGGCGCGGGGCAACGCGGCACGGATCTGCGCGATGAGCCGCGGGTCGGCGGCGAGCTCGAGCATGCCGTCCGCGCTGCTGCCACCCAGCAGCTTGCGGACCGCGATGATCCTGTCTCCGGTCACGACGCCGGCCTGAGGCCCGTCGCCGGGGTCGAACGTGACGAGCCGCACTACAGCACCGGCGGGGCCGGCGACTCCTCCGGCCAACCCGCGTAGGTGCGCCGGTAATAGAGGAGTGGCGGCCCGCCAACGACCCGGCCGCCCTCGACCTGCCCGATGAACATGACGTGATCCCCCGCATCGACGATGTCGGTCACCACGCATTCCGCGAATGCGCAAACCGCTTCGGACAGTATCGGCGCGCCGCCCGCAACGCGCGACGGGACCCACCGCGTATCGCGGAACTTGTCCTCGTCCTTGGAGGCGAACCGGGTGCCGACCGCCTCGCTCCCGGCCCGGAGGAAGTTCACGACGAACCGCCGGGAATGCCGGAGCGCCGCGAGCGTCCGTGACGAGCGGTCGACGCTCACCAATACGAGCGGAGGCTCGGTCGATAGCCCGATGAACGCCTGGCTCGTCAGACCCTTTGGGGCGCCGGCTTCGTCGACCGTGGTGACGATGGTCACGCCGCTCGGGAACGAACCCGCAAGCTCGCGGAACGTCGCTCGGTCGACCGGCACGCGCCCTATTCTGGAGGTCGTGCGTCTCGCCCGTCCGCACTACGCCTGGGTCGTCGCGGCGGTCACATTCGTCGCGCTCCTGACGATCGCGAGCGTCCGGGCGGCACCCGGCATCCTGATCACGCCGCTCGAGGCGGAGTACGGCTGGGACCGCGCGACGATCTCGGCGGCGATCGCGGTGAGCATCCTCACCTTCGGGCTCGGCGGTCCCCTGTCCGGGACGCTCGCCGCGCGCTTCGGGCCGCGGCGGCTGATCCTGTTCGGCTGCGTGTTCATCGCGGCCGGGCTCGCCGCGATGCTCCAGCTCCGGTCAGTCTGGCAGTTCTTCCTCTTCTGGGGAGTGGTTATCGGCATCGGTACCGGCGCGATCGGCAACGTGCTCGGCGCGACGATCGCGCACCGCTGGTTCCGCTCGCACCGCGGCCTCGTCATCGGGCTGTTCGGCGCGGCGACCTCGACCGGTCAGCTGCTCTTCATTCCCGCGATGGCAGCGCTGACGACGCAGGACGGCTGGCGCGCCGCGATCGGCCTGTTGATCGGCGCCTGCATCGTCGTGCTCATTCCCGTCGCGGTGTTCATGCGCGACAGTCCTGAGGACATCGGCATCCGCGCGTTCGGCGAGCAGGTCATCGTGAGCGAGGCCGAGCGCGCCGACGACGCGCGCAAGACGCCGATGCGCGTCGCGCTGCGCACGTCGGACTTCTGGCTCCTCGCCGGCAGCTTCTTCATCTGCGGCTACACGTCCAATGGTCTCGTCGGCACGCACCTCATTCCTCACGCTATCGAGCACGGCTTCACGGAGGTCACCGCGGCCAGCGCCGTCGGGCTGATGGGCGCGATGAACATCGTGGGCACGCTGTCATCCGGGTGGCTCTCGGACCGGTACGACAACCGCAAGTTGCTCGCTGTGTACTACGGCTTCCGAGCGGTCTCGCTCTCCGTTCTTCCGCTGGTCTTCGAGGTGCGCGATCTCTATCTGTTCGCGCTGCTCTACGGCCTCGATTGGATCGCGACAGTGCCGCCGACGGCCAATCTCGTCGCCCGGATCTTCGGCCAGGCCTCGCTCGGGACGGTGTACGGCTGGATTTTCTTCAGCCACATGTGCGGCGCGGCGATCGCCGCGTACCTCGGCGGCTACTTCCACACCGTGCTCGGGGACTACCACCTGATGTTCATCTCGGCTGCGCTCTTCGGCTTCATCGCCGCCGGTCTGGCGCTCCGCATCGCCCCGCAGCAGCGCCGGATGGTGGCGGCCGCGGCCTAGTAGCATCGATCGCATCGCAGATCGTTCGGGGAGAGTGAGCAAGATGAGCGATTCCGATCTCGCGCGAGTCGCCGAGGCCATGGTCGCCCCGGGACGAGGCATCCTAGCGGCGGACGAATCCTCGAACACGATCCAGCGACGCTTCGAAAAGATCGGCGTTGAATCGACGCCCGATACGCGTCGCGACTATCGCGAACTGCTTTTTCGCACGGCCGACGCCATGTCGAAGTACATCTCCGGCGTCATCCTCTACGACGAGACGATCCGCCAGAACGCGAAGGACGGGACGCCCCTGGTGAAGTTGATAGAGCAGGCCGGCTCGATCCCGGGAATCAAGGTCGACACGGGAACGAGCGCGCTGCCGTTCCGGCCGGGAGAGGTCGTCACGGTAGGCCTGGACGCGCTGCGCGACCGGCTGACCGAATACCGCGACCTCGGCGCGCGCTTCGCGAAGTGGCGCGCGGTCATCGCGATCGGTCAGAACATGCCGAGCCGGACGTGCATCGTCGCGAACGCCCATGCGCTCGCACGCTATGCGGCGCTCTGCCAAGAGGCAGGAATCGTGCCGATTGTCGAGCCCGAGGTGCTGATCGAAGGCGACCACGACATCGACCGCTGCGCGGAGGTTACGGAGTTCGCACTCAAGACCGTCTACGCCGAGCTGTATGAAGCTGACGTGTGGCTCGAGGGCACCGTGCTGAAGCCGAACATGGTGACCCCCGGGGACAGGTGCCCAACACGGGCGGCCCCTGAAGAGATCGCGGCGCGCACGGTCCAGGTGCTGAAGGCCTGCGTACCGAGCGCCGTGCCGGGCATCGCATTCTTGTCAGGCGGTCAGTCGGACGGAGAGGCCACCGCGAACCTTGATGCGATCAATCGGGTCGGCGGCACCCCGTGGCGCCTAACGTTCTCGTACGGCCGCGCGCTGCAGGCCGCGCCGCAGAAGGCGTGGTCGGGCAAGGCCGAAAACGTTGCCGCCGCACAGCGGGCGTTCCAGCATCGCGCCGAGATGAACGCTCTCGCCGCGCGTGGGCACTGGAAGGCCGAGCTCGAGCGAAGCCGGACGACGGTCGCCGTCTAGCGCTGCCAAAGCGGGCTAGCGGTCATCCGCCCGGCGTGCGGCGAAGAACTCCGAGAGCAGCGCTTCCGCCTCGCCACGGCGCGCACCGAAACGCCACTTCGGATGATGGTTGAGCGCCGGCTCATCGAGAATCTCGGCGACGGACCGCACGGCGCCGGCTTTCGGGTCGGGCGCGGCGAACACCACGAGGTCCACGCGGGCCAGCACGGCGGCGCCCGCGCACATCGCGCACGGCTCGAGCGTCACGTATAACGCGCAGCCGGAGAGCCGCCACCGGCCGAGCGTCCGCGCCGCTTCGCGGAGCGCCTGGATCTCGGCGTGTGCCGTGGGATCCTGATCGGCCTCTCGCCGGTTGTGCCCGCGCCCGACGACCGCTCCATCGTGGACGACGATCGCACCGATCGGGACGTCGCCGTGGGACGTCGCCGTCCGCGCTTCGATGAGCGCGGCAGCCATGAAGGGGTCGTCGTCCGAGACGCGGGGGAGCCTAAACACCGAGGTACCGGGCCTCGACGTCCGGCCGCGCGGCGAGCGCCGCCGGCGTACCCTCGAACACGATCGTCCCCTTGTTCATGATGTAGAGACGCTCGCCGACGCGCGTCGCAAGCGCGAGATTCTGCTCGACGAGGAGCAGCGCGAGGCCGGTCGCGCGGAGCGCCTGCAGCGCCTCGCCCACTTCGGTGACGAGCATCGGCGCGAGCCCCTCCGACGGTTCGTCCAGCAAGAGCAGCGACGGGTTCCGCATGAGCGCGCGGCCGATCGCGAGCATCTGCTGCTCGCCGCCGGAGAGGTCGTCGCCGCGATTGTCGAGCCGGCGCGCGAGTGACGGGAACAGCTCGAGCACGCGTCGCTCGTCCCAACCCCCGTCGACCGCACGTGCCGCGAGCAGGAGGTTCTCGCGCACGGAGAGCTCGGCGAAGATCCGCCGGCCCTGCGGCACGAGCGCGACGCCGGCGCGCGCCACGCGGTGTGCCGGCACGCCGGCCACGTCGATGCCGTTCACGGTGACGCTGCCCGCCCGCGGCCGGATGAACCCGACGATCGCGCTGATGGTCGTCGATTTCCCGGCGCCGTTCCGGCCGACCAGCGATACCGCCTCGGCCTGACCCACGTCGAGGTCGACGCCCTGCAGGATGTGGCTCTCGCCGTAGTAGGTGTGCAGGCCGCGGACCGCGAGCGCCGTCACGCCTCGACCGCCTTGCCGAGATAGACGTCGTGCACCTGCGTGTCGCCGCGGATCTCATCCGGTGTGCCTTCCACGATCGCCCGGCCCTCGTGCAGGACCGTGACGCGATCGGCGAGCCGGAAGACGACATCCATGTCGTGCTCAACGATGAGCAGCGTGAGCGATCGGTCGAGGCTCGCGATCAGCCGCGTGATGCGCTCCGTCTCCGCAGGCGACATGCCGGCCGTCGGCTCGTCCAGCAGCAGCACCCGCGGCCGCCGCGCGAGCGCGAGCGCGAGCTCGAGCTGCCTGCGCTCGCCGTGCGACAGCGCCTGCGCCGGCGTGGCCTCTCGGCCGGCCAGCCCGACCTGGTCGAGGATCGCGTCCGCGCCGGCCTGCTCCGCGCGGGTAGGCGACCGCAACGGACGATAGGCGCCACCGCGGAGGGTCAGGGCGAGCACGACGTTGTCGCGCGCGCTTAGCGGATCGAACAGCTCATTGCGCTGGTACATCCGGGCGAGCCCGAGACGGGCACGCTGCCACACCGTCAGTGGCGCAAGGTCCGTCCCGGCGAGGCACATCGTGCCGGATGTCGCCCGCAGCTCCCCGGTGATGACATTGAAGAAGGTGCTCTTCCCCGCGCCATTGGGACCGATGATCGCGCGGCGTTCGCCCTCCGCGACCACGAGATCGACGCCCGCGAGCGCGCGGATGCCGCCGAAATCCCGTGCCAGCCCATGGATCTCGATCACGCGCGGACCCGGCCGGCGAGCGCGCGCGCTGCGCCGACGATGCCCTGGCGCGCGAAGACGACGAAGAGGATGAAGACGATCCCGAGCAGCGTCTGAATGGGCAGCTGTGACGGCAGCACCCGCTCGATGACGAGGACGACTGCGGCGCCGACGAACGGACCGACGAGCGTACCCGCGCCGCCGACCAGCACCATGACGAAGCCGGTGACCGACGTCCCGAGTGCGACGTCGTTCGGCGAGACGAAACGGAATTCGTAGGCGGCGAGCGCACCAGCGACCCCGGCGAGGGTACCGGCCAAGGTGAAGGCCGAGAGCTTCAAGGTCCGCGTGTCGTAGCCGAGAGCGCGCATGCGACGTTCGTTTTCGCGCACGCCCACAAGCGCCTGGCCATAGCTCGATGTCGTCACCCGCCAGAGCAGCAGCACGACGAGCAGGAAGACCACGCTCACAAGCACGTAGAGGTCGCTTGCCGCGCCCAAGTCGGCGCCGAAGACGGTGGGGCGATGGACCCCGGAGAAGCCATTGGATCCGCCGGTGAGATCGGTCGCCTGGAAGGCGATCGCGAAGACCATCTGGGCCAGGGCGAGCGTGAGCATCAGGAAGAAGATGCCGACGGCCCGCACGGCGAGGAAGCCGATCACGAGCGCGAGGAGCGCCGACCCGAGGATCGCGGCGCCCATGCTGACTACGAGCTCGTCGGTGCCGAGCCGCTGTGCGGCGATCGCTGCCGCATAGGCGCCACCACCGAAGAATGCGGCATGGCCGAGGGAGGGCAGGCCGCCGTAGCCGACGAGCAGGTTCAAGGAGCTCGCGAAGATCGCGAAGATGAGGATCTGGCGGATGATGCCGGCCGCGTATCGGGAGGACGCCCACTCCGCTGACCACTGCGGGAACGTGACGAGCAGGAGCCAGAACGCGAGCACGACGCCGAGGCGGACGAGCGTGGCGCGCCTCATCGGCCGATGCGGATGCGGCCAAGCAGACCGGTGGGCCGGAAGAGCAGCACGAGCGCCATGATCGCGAAGATGAGCGCGAGCGCGAACTGCGGCACGAGGACCTTCCCGAACGTGTCGCCTGGTCCGACAACGGCGCTCCCCGCGACCGCGCCGCCGAGCGATCCGAGCCCGCCGATGACCACGACGATGAGCGAGTAGATGAGCGCATCGGTGTCCATGCCCGGCTGGAGACCGAACACCGGCGCCGCGATGACGCCCGCGAGGCCGGCGAGCGCCGCTCCGATCGCGAACGTGACGGTGAAGAGCCGATCGGTATCGACGCCGAGCGCGGAGAGCATCTGCGCGTCGCCGACGCCGGCCCGAACGAGCGCGCCGATCCGGCTGCGCCTGTGCACGAGCGCCAGGACGACCGCCAGGGCGATCCCGAAGCCGATCACGAATAGGCGGTAGACCGGGTAGTCGCTGCCGGCGATCGGGATCGAGTGATCGAGGCCGGCCGGGAATGGGAGCGAGCGGACGGTCGCGCCCCAGCCCCAGTCGTCACGCAATCGGATGAAGTCGACGATGACGAGCGACAGCCCGATCGTCACCAACACCTGATCGAGGTGGCGACCACGCAGCCGCCGGAGCAGCAACGGCTCGATCACGAGGCCGAGCAGCCCAAGGACGAGCGGCGCGACCAGGAGCGCGATCCAGAACGATCCGGTGATGCGCGTCACCGACAACGCGACGTACGCGCCGAGCATGTAGAACGCGCCGTGCGCGAGGTTGACGACGTCCATCATCCCGAAGATGAGCGACAGCCCCGCCGCCAGTACGAACAGCAAGGCGCCGAACGACAATCCGTTCAGCGCCTGCTGCAGCGCTTGTTCCAGCGTCACCCCGAGGTCACTTGCCCGGGTCGGTCACCCGACCGATCTTGTCGACGATCGTGTTCACCGCCTGGCCGCCGACCGTCTTGACCTCGCGGATGTACATGTCCTGGATCGGGTTGTGGGTATCGGTATCGAACTCGAACGCACCGCGGGGACTGTTGAACTTCGTGCTCTCGAGCGCCTTGATGAGCTTCTGCTTGTCCGAGGTGTCACCGTTGACCTTCTGCAGTGCCTCGTCGAAAGCGCGCATGCCGTCCCAGGCCTGCACCGCGAAGACGTCGGGCAGGAGGTTGTACTCCTTCTGATAGGCGTCCTTGAAAGCCTTGTTCTCCGGGTTGTCGAGCGTGACGGCCCAGAAGAGCGACGTGATCGCCCCGTTCGCCTGATCCTTCACCACCGCGAGCACGTCCTGCTCGGTGAGGAACCCGGCGCCGTTCATCTTGTAGCCCGCCGCCGGCATGCCAAGCTGGTTCCAGGCCTGGATGTATTTCACCGCATCCGCGCCCGAGAAGAACGAGTAGATGTCCTTCGTTGGCTGCGCTTTGAGCTGCGTCACGAACGGCACGAAGTCGGGGCTGCCGAGCGGCGCCTTGAGGCCTCCGGTGACCTTACCGCCCATCTTCGTGAAACCGGTGGTGAAGTCGGCCGCGGACTCTGTGCCGAAGCCATAGTCGGCCACGAAGGTGAAGACCTCTTTGACGCTCTTCTTAACGGCCATGTATTCGCCCATCGGCTCGGAGACCTGATACGAGCTGAACGACGCGCGGAAGATGTACGGACTCTTGCAGGCCGGCGTGCAGTTGTTTGTCGCGCGCGTGAGCGCGTTGCCGCCGGCGTTCGTCTCGATGAAGATGAGCTTCGCCGAGTCGATGGTGTTCCGCACGGCGTACGCGATCGGCGTCGCGACGATGCCGAGCATGACATCGACCTTGTCCTGGTCGATGAACTTCTGGGTCTTTGCCAGCCCGACCTGCGGATCGTTCGCCTCATCCTCGTAGATCGGCGCCGGGGCCGGGCGGTTCGCCAGCTTGTTGCCCTTCGTCTTGAGATAGAGGTCGGTCGCGCGCTGCATCGACTTGCCGAGCTCCGCGTATACCTTGGTGAACGGCAGCAGCTGCCCGATCTTCAGCGGCGCGGCCGTCGTCGCGGCCGCAGACGCGGTCGCGGCGCTCGTCGCCGCGTTCCCGCC
Organism: Candidatus Limnocylindria bacterium; assembly: GCA_035543375.1. Taxonomy (GTDB): domain Bacteria; phylum Chloroflexota; class Limnocylindria; order P2-11E; family P2-11E; genus UBA4735. The sequence goes on along the minus strand of DASZZF010000022.1, from coordinate 38,256 downwards.
GGTCGCGGCCGGTGCGCAGGCCGCGAGCGCCGCCGCCGAGGTGGAGATCAGGAACGTCCGACGCGAGAGCCGGTAGTGGTAGCCGCGCTGGTCCGCGAGCCCTGTCGGCTTCATGGCCTCATCCCTCCGATTGCCCCGTGCGCGGGCAGAGTCCCCGCGGCGCGAGAATACCCTTTTCAGGAGCCCGAAAAGCGGGCCGGGCGCTTCTCGAGGAAGGCCCGCACACCCTCGGCATAGTCGTGCGAGCGCCCGGCGCGATCCTGCAGGGCGGCTTCCGCATCGAGGAACGGCCCGAGGTCGCGGCCCCCCGCCGCGTTCAGCGCCTCCTTGGTGAGGGCGTAGGCCTCGGTCGCTCCGGCCGCGAGGTCCTTCGCGTACGCGTGCCAGCGGTCGCCAAACTCCGCGTCCGGCCAGACGCGCGTCACCAGACCGATGCGCAGCGCCTCGTCGCTGGGAATAGCCCCACCCGAGAGCGCCATATCAATCGCCCGGCCCCAGCCGATGAGCCGTGGCAGGAAGAACGCGGCACCCGCATCGGGCACGAGCCCGACGCGCGACCACGCGGCGTGGAATGTCGCGGACGAAGACGCGACGCGGACGTCGCAGGCGACCGCGAGACCGAGGCCGGCGCCGGCCGCGATGCCGTGCACCGCGGCGATCACCGGTTTGCGCATCTCACGGATCGCGGTGATGACCGGGTGGTACCGCCGGCGCAGTTCATCACCGAGCCGGAGCTCGCTGGCATGGTCGAGACCCGCCGCGCGATCGCGCAGATCCTGTCCGGCGCTGAACGCGCGGCCCGCCCCGGTGATGACGACGCACCGGACGCCGGCATCGAGCGCCACGGCATGGATCGCGCTGGTGAGGGCGTCGGTCAGCGGCTCGTCGAACGCGTTGAGCACGTCGGGCCGGTCGAGCGTGAGGACCGCGACCGCGCCGTCCCGATCGACCCGCAGTGGGACGGTCACTACTTTCCTTTGAAGACGGGCTTTCGCTTGTTCATGAAAGCGTCGACGCCCTCCTTCTTGTCCTCCGTGGCGAAGAGGAGGTAGAAGGCCTTTCGCTCGAACTCGAGTCCCACATCGAGCGTCGCGCTCTGGGCGAGGTCGATCGCCTCGGTCGCGAGCCGGACGGCGATCGGCGGCTTCTCCGCGATCGTGCGGGCCAGCGCCTTCGCGTCTTCGAGCCAGCTGGCCGCCGGATAGACCTGGGCGACGAGACCGATAGCCTTGGCCTCATCCGCCTTGAAGCGACGCCCGGTGAGCACGAGCTCCATCGCGACGTACTTCCCGACCGCGCGGGTCAGCCGCTGGGTGCCACCCGCGCCCGGGATGATGCCGAGGTTCACCTCGGGCTGGCCGAACTGCGCGGTCTCCGAGGCGACGATGATGTCGCAGGTCATCGCGAGCTCGCAGCCGCCGCCGAGGCAGTAGCCGGAAACGGCGGCGATGATCGGCTTCCGGATCTTCCGGATGCGCTCCCAGCGCGCCGTCAGGTCCTGCTCGAGCATCGACACCGGCGTCGCGTCGACGAACGACGCCTTGATGTCGGCGCCCGCGGCGAACGCCTTCTCGCTCCCCGTCAGGACGAGGCAGCGGATCTTGGGATCGGCGTCGAGCGCTTCGAGGGCCGCGACGAGCTCGCCCATGAGCTCCTCGGAGAGGGCATTCAGGACCTCTGGACGGTCGAGCTGGACGATCGCGATGGGCGCTTCGCGAGTGACCTTCACGACGCTCACCGGCAGTACTCCCCCATTGGTCCCCCGTTGGTCCCAGTGAGTATGCCCGTCCCTCCAGTGGGGGTCCCGGGGGACGGTACCGCGGCGAGACTTGCCAGATGCGCCCACTGGCCCGCCCACTCGTCGACAGGTCACAGCTCGAGCGGGCGATCAATCGCGCCCGTTGGGCCGGGGCCGCGCTCGCGCTCGGGCTCGCGCCGCTCTTCCCGAACCTTGGCCCGGTCTGGGTCGCGGGCCTCGTGGCCGTCATCGCGGCGAGCGCACTCGTCGTGCCGCGGCTGCGCTGGCCGCGCCTCGGCCATGCGATCGACACCGGCGTGGTGGTTTACGCGATGGTGCTCTTCTCGCCCGATCACGAGTGGACCGTCGGATTCATCGGCGTGCTCCTCGTCATCGGCGCCGCGTTCCGCTTCGGCCGCAGCGGCGCGTTCGCCTCCGCGATCACCCTATCGCTCGCCTACCTTGCGATCGCCGCCTATCGCGACGTCGCGATGGGCTATGCGATGGAGCCCCAGCGCATCGGGTTCGGCGCGTCGGTCTATCTGATGACCGCGCTGCTCATGGGCGGCATCCTCTGGGAGCTGCAGGCGCTGCGCGATCAGAAAGAGGAGCAGACTGAGCGTTACGAAGCTCTGCTCCGCGCACAGAGCGACCTCGGCCAGGTCGTCATCCTCAGCGAGGACGGCCGCGTGGCCTATGTGAACGAAGCGTTCGCGGAGCTCGTCGGACGACCGATCGCCGACATCGATGATGTCCGTTCGCTCTATGACATCGTCGCCCCGGAGGCTCGCGAGGCATTCCGCGAGAAGGTTGAGACAAACATCCGGAGCGGTCGCAGCATCACGCTCGACGCCCCGGTCGTCCGACCCGACCATGAGCGCCGGTACCTCGAAGTCGCGCTCAAGCCGTTCGGCACGAGCGCTCAGGCGCGCCTCGTGGTGCTCGCGCGGGACGTCACCGACCGCACGTATGCGGAGAACGCGCTCGAGCATCAAGCGCTGCACGACATCCTGACCGGTCTCCCGAATCGCACGCTCCTGCACGACCGCCTCGAGCACGCCATCCTGGACGCGCGCCGCCGGCAGGAGACGCTGGCGCTGCTGATCCTCGATCTCGACGACTTCAAGGTCGTGAACGACAGCTTCGGCCATCACGTCGGAGATGCGCTCCTGACCCAGGTCGGTCCACGTTTCCAGGCGGAGCTGCGCGAGGCCGACACCGTCGCGCGCCTCGGTGGCGACGAGTTCGCGATCGTCCTCCCGGGGACCGACCGCTCGAGCGCCGGCCGTATCGCCGCGGCGCTGCTCCACGCGCTGGAGCGTCCGTTCACCGTCGAGAACGAGGCGCTGCTGATCGGCGCGAGCATCGGCATCGCTGTCTATCCCGAGCACGGCGACGCGGCGAGCACGCTCATGCAGAAAGCCGACATCGCGATGTACGCGGCCAAGGCCGAGTTCGGCAACGGCTATGCCGTGTACGCGCCGGAGCATGACCAGCACGGCGAGAACCGGCTCGCGCTGCTCACGGACCTGCGGAACGCGATCGCGCAGAACGACCTCGTCCTTGAGTTCCAGCCGCAGGTGAGCCTCCGGACCGGCCGCGTGACCGCCGTCGAGGCACTGGTCCGCTGGCACCACGCGACCCGCGGGATCATCGCCCCGACGAACTTCGTCCCGTTCGCCGAGCGGACCGGCCTCATCAAGCCCCTTACCGAATGGGTGCTCGCCGAGGCGCTGCGGCAGGCGAAGACGTGGCGCGCGGCAGGGCACGACGCGCCGGTCGCGGTGAACCTCTCGACGCGCAACCTGCTCGACCCACTGTTCCCCGCTCACGTGGCCACCGTCCTCGGCGAGCTCGACGTGCCGGCCTCGGCGCTCCGCTTCGAGATCACCGAGAGCGTGCTGCTCGCCGAACCGGAGCAGGCGATGCTCGTCCTCGGCGAGCTACGCGCGTTGGGCGTGCAGCTCGCCCTGGACGACTTCGGCACGGGCTATTCATCGCTCTCCTATCTCAACCGCCTGCCGTTGCACGAGGTGAAGATCGACCGGTCGTTCGTGCAGGGCCTCTGCTCGAGCGACGCCTCGAGCTCGACGATCGTCCAGGCCACTGTCGATCTGGGCCACCGGCTTGGATTCGCGGTGGTCGCCGAGGGCGTCGAAACGCAGTGCGAGTGGGATCGCCTCGTCGAGCTTGGGTGCGACATCGTCCAGGGCTATCACATCGCCCGGCCTATGCCGGCGGCCGACATCGTGCGCTGGCTCACGACGCTCGGCCGCCTGGACCCGTCGGCGGCCAGCGCCGCCGATTAGCTAATAGAGCTGGCCTTTCGGCGCGGGCTGGCAGCGCGGGCAGAGATCAACGTCGTCGAGCCCTTTGCGCCGCCGCATGATCGTCGTACCGCAGCGCGGGCACGGCGTCCCGGCGCGTCCGCGCACCTGCAGGTGTGCGCGGGGCTTGGCGCCGAGCTCCGGCGGCATCGCCCGCTGCACCTCGGCCAGCCCGGTCGCCAGCACCGCGCGCAGCGAGCGGTAGAAGCGTGACAGCTCGTCAGCCGAGAGCGAGCCGACCCGCCGCTTCGGATGCAGTCGCGCAGTCCAGAGGATCTCGTCGGCGTAGGCGTTCCCGATGCCGCTGACAAACGTCTGATCCTGCAGGAGATTGCGGAGCTCGCTGCGCTTCGCACGGGCCCGTTCCGCGAACCGCGCTTCATCCCAGTCGAGCGTGCCGGCGTCCGGACCGATGTCGGCGAGACCGGGGGCCTCGACCCCGAGGTATACCTTCCCCATCCGGACGTCATCGCGATAGCGGAGCTCCTGCTCGCCTTCGAACTCCACGCGTAGCCGCGTGTCCTTGGTGGCCCTCGCTCCCGCCTCTGCGAGCACGAAGACGCCGGCGAGCATCGGGTTAACGATCATGTCGACGCCGTCGAACGCGAAGATCAGGAACTTTCCCCGGTGCGTCACCGAGCGCAGGGTGCGCCCCACGAGCAGCTCATCGACCGGCCGCGTGGCACGGAGGACGACCGGATCGCCGGTCCGGACGGCGACGACGCTCTTCCCAACGAACGCCTCAGCGATGCGATCGCGCGTGACGCGCAGCTCCGGCCACTCGGGCATCAGTCCGGCACGGTCGCGAGCCACCGCGGCTCCGGCAGGTCGAGGAGCCGCGCGGCCCACGCGAGGGACGACTTCAACTGACGCCGCTGGAATGGACGCAGGCGCGGCAGGCCCTCGATAGGCGGCTCCGGCGCGCGCTGCGCGAAGAGGCCGGCGATCGCCGCAACGGAGAGGCCGAGCAACCGCTGGTCGAGGTCGAGACGCTCGCGGTACGCGGCGACGAATCGCTCCGGCTGCGGGCCGCCTTCAGCGGGGATCGACTGCGCGAACGCGGCTACGTCGAGCTCGCGCGGCCCGACGCACGCGAAGTTCCAGTCGAACAGCCGCAGCCCCTCGCTGACGCGGATGTTGTCGGAGCGTGTGTCGAGGTGGAGGAGCGTCCGCTGCGAGCGCGAGCGTACGAGCGCATCGCCGCTCGCCCGCAGGATCGGGTACGCGACGTCGAGCCACTCGAGGGCCTCGTCAGACCGCCGTCGCGCGAGCGCGGCGACACGCGCGAGATCGGTCTTCGCCCAGCGATCCACGAACATCCGCCAGAGCGTGCGCGAGATCGAGCGCGGGAGGCGAGCGCCGGCATTCGCCGCATGGAACGCGGCGTAATCGCGAGCAGCGCGACGCACCTTCGCCGGAGTCCAGGGCAGGACGTCGGCGGGTCCCGCGTCCTCGAGCAGCAGGACGTGCCACCCGTCGCGGTCGAACGCTCCGTAGAAGGCGGGTGCCCACGGTCGGATCCGCTGGCCGAGCGCGCGGTAGACGGCTTGCTCCTCGGAGACTCCCCACCGCACGGCGCTACCCGCCGGCAGCGGGTAGCTGCCTTTGAAGAACGCGCGGCGGCCGTCGGCGAGCCGCATGCGAAATGTCGCCGACGGCGCGTAGCCACCGTAGACGCGCTCGGCGCGCGCAACCGGCGCCCCGAGGATCCGCCCGGCTTCCTCCTTCACCCCGCGTGGCACCGCCGACCATCGCGGCTTGGGCTCAGCCCCGGTTCGCGACAACGCTGCGCAGCTGCTGGAAGGCCTCGCGTGCCTCTTCGACCGAGCCCTCGTCCTCGATGGTCGAGATGTCGCCGGGGTCCTTGCCAAGGATCACCGCCTTCAGCACCCGGCGCATGATCTTGCCGCTCCGGGTCTTCGGCAGCAGGTCGACGAAGTTCAGCTCGCCGATGACCGCGAGCGACCCGAGCTCGCGCCGCACCGTCGCGAAAAGCTCCTGCTTCAGCGCGTCGGACGGCTGCCGCCCCTGCTTCAAGACGACGAATGCCGAGATGACCTGGCCCCGTAGCTCGTCGGGGCGCCCGGTGACGCCGGCCTCGGCCACCGCGGGGTGGCGGAGGAAGGCCGTCTCGACCTCGATCGTGCCGATGCGATGGTCGGCGATTTTGATGATCTCGTCGGCCCGACCGCTGAACCAGACGTAGCCGTCGGCGTCGATCGACGTCGCGTCGCCGGTGAAGTACACGCGCTGACCCGGGATCTTGTCCCAGTAGTCGAGCGCGTACCGCTCCGGTTCACTCCACAAGCGAGCGGTCAATCCGGGGAAGGGCCGGGTGATGACGAAGATCCCCTTCTCGCCGGGCGCGCACGGCTCGCCTTCGGGCGTCACGACCTTCGCCTCCACACCCGCGAGCGGCACCCCGCCCGATCCGGGCCTGATCGGTAGGAGCGCGACGCCGTAGGGATTCCCCACGATCGGGCCACCAGTCTCGGTCTGCCAGTAGTGGTCGATAACCGGGATCCTGTCGCCGAGCGCCTCCTTTTGGAACCACTCCCACGCCGGCGCGTTCAGCACCTCGCCCGCGCAGAACACCCGCTCGAGCGACGAGAGATCGTGCGCCTGCGCCGGCGCGGTGCCGTAGCGCATCAGGAGCCGGACCGCGGTCGGTGAGGTGAACGCGCCGGTGACCTTGTGGCGCTCGATGATCCGGTAGAACGTCTCGGCGTCGGGATGGTCGAGCGCCCCCTCGTACGCGATCGTCGCGCAGCCCACAAGGAGCGGGCCAAATGCGATGTAGCTGTGTCCCACGACCCAGCCGATGTCCGAGGTGGACCACCACACGTCGGTCGGCCGAAGCCCGAACATCCACTTCGCCATGCTGTGGACGTAGACCTGATACCCGCCGTGCGTGTGGACGGCGAGCTTCGGCTTCGCGGTCGTGCCACTCGTGGCGAGGATGTAGGCCGGCTCGTTCGCCTCGACCTCCACGTGCGTGTCGTCCTGGCCCGCACCGCCGGCGAGGAAGGCGTCCCACGTCACGTCGCGGCCCTCGGTCCACGCGATGTCGCCCGTCGCGCGCTTCAGGACGACGACCCGTTCCACCGTCGATGCACCGGCGACCGCTTCGTCGACGATGCCCTTCAGTGGGACGTCCTTCCCCTTCCGGTACGTGACGTCGGTCGCGAAGACCGCCCTCGCGCCCGCGAGTCGGATGCGCTCGCCGAGCGCGCCGGAGCCGAAGCCGGCGAACACGACGATGATCACGGCCCCGATCCGGATCGCGCCGAGCATGAGCGCGATCGCTTCGGCGGAGGTCGGCATATAGATCGCGATGCGGTCGCCCTCGGCGATGCCCATCCCGCGCAGCGCGGCGGAGACGCGCTTCGTCTCGGCGTGAAGCTCGGCGTAGGTGAAACGCCGCGTCTCGCCACGTTCGTTCTCGGTGATGAGGGCGACCGCGTCGCCGCGTCCAGCGGCGACGTGATGATCCACGCAGTTGTACGCGAGGTTGGTCCGTCCGCCGAGGTACCAGCGGAAGGTCGGGGGCTGCCAGTCGAGGACGCGGTCCCATTTCTTGAACCACGGGAGCTGCTCCGCCGCGGCAGCCCAGAAGGCCTCCGGATCGCGTCGCGCTTCGGCGCGCCAGGCGGCGACCTTCTCATGAGCGTCCATCAACCTAGCTCGCGCAGCTTGTAACGCTGGATCTTGCCCGCCGCGTTCTTCGGTAGCTCGCTCGTGAACACGATCCACCGCGGGTACTTGTACGGCGTGATCCGACCCTTTACGAATGTTTTCAGCTCCTCCGCGAGTGCGTCGTCACCGGCCTTGCCGTTCTTCAGGATGACGTACGCCTTCGGCTTGGTCAGCTCGTCCTTGTCCTTCGCGCCCACGACCGCGCACTCCAGCACGGTCGCGTGCCCCATGAGCGCAGCCTCGACCTCGGCCGGCGAGACCCACTGTCCCGACACTTTGAGCATGTCGTCGCTGCGGCCCTCATAGGTGAAGCAGCCGTCGGGGTCGAGGTGGTACTTGTCTCCGGTGACCATCCAATCGCCGCGGATCGTCTGCTTCGTCTTTTCGTGCTTGTTCCAGTAGTAGGCGCAGGCCGAGTCACCCGACACCCACAGGTGGCCAGATTCCCCGGGCGGCAGTTCGTTGCCATCGTCGTCCACGATCTTCGCCCGGTAGCCCGGCACCGGGGTCCCGCTGGTCCCGCCGCGCGCCCGGCCCGGGAAGTTCGAGATGAAGATGTGCAGCATCTCGGTCGAGCCGATGCCGTCGAGGATCTCAGTGCCGAAGCGCTTCTGCCAGGTGTCGAACAGTGGCTTCGGAAGCGCTTCACCCGCGGAGACGGCGAATCGCAGCGACGACAGGTCGTAGGCGAAGCCCTCCTCGGGATACGCGAGCAGCGCGGCATAGAACGTCGGCGCGGTGAACAGGATCGTCGGGCGCTCGGTCGTGATCAGCCCGTAGACCAGCTCCGGCGTCGCGCGCTCAGGCTTGAGTACGGTGGACGCGCCGACCCGGAACGGGAAGAACACGCCGTTGCCGAGGCCGTAGGCGTGGAACAGCGGCGACACCGTAAAGAGGCGATCGTTCTCGGTGGCTGCGAGCACGCTCGCGCCGTACGTGTCGGCGCAGTACAGCATGTCGTGCTGCAGGTGCACCGCCCCCTTCGGGAAGCCGGTCGTCCCCGAGCTATAGAGCCAGAAGCACGCGTCATCGGGCGTCGTGTCGGCGGGCGAGAGCTCCGCATCGGCTGCGGCGAGCGCGTCATCGAACGATAGGACGTCCGCGGGCTGAGCGCCCCCGGCCAGGAGCACGTGCTTCAGGCGAGGGAGGTCCTTCCGGATCTCGAGCACCTTCGGCAGGAGCGGCGCGGACACGACGATCGCGAGCGCGCGGGAGTCCTCGAGGATGTACCGCAGATCGTGCGGCACGAGGAGCGTGTTCGTGGGCACCGGGATCGCGCCGATCTTGATTGCGCCGAAGAACGCGTACACGAACGCCGGCGAATCGACACAATGGATGACCACCCGGTCCTCCATGTCGATGCCCAGCGAGCGAAGCGCGTTGCCGGCCCGATCGACGTTCGCCGCGAGCTCGCCGTAGGTGACCGACGCGCCCTGGCAGCGGATGGCGACGCGGTCATCGCGCACACCACGATGCGCGTCGATGAATGTCTCGGCCGCGTTGTAGCGTCGCCCGAGATCGAGCACCCAGCGTCCTCCCCGTCAAGATCCCGCTGGGATTATGCGGCGGACCGCCTCCTCGACCGCGCTCTTGCCGATGACGAGCCTTTCGCCGTCCCAGAGCGCCGGCGTCGCGCCGCCGCCGAGCGATCGGAGCATCGCTGCACCGTCGGTCACGGCGTTCTGGAAATCGATCGACGGCTTCAGCCCAAGGTCCACGATCAGGCGGCGGATGGCCGCGCTTTCCGGCTCCGCGACCCGATGAAAGAGCACGTACGACCGCTCGGTCACCTTGCCGTGAGCGGGATCCAGCGGGGAACGCGGCGCAGGTAGTCCTCGTATTCGGGGCCGAACCGTCGGGCGAGCCGCTCCTCGTCGAGGCCGACGCGCGCCGTGAAGCGCTGCCACTGCGACACGAGCACGACGAATGCCAACGGGGAGCGGGTCGCGAGCAGCAGACCGAGCGACGAGAGGAGGTGTCCGAAGTACATCGGATTCCGGACGATCGCGTAGGGGCCGGTCGTCACGAGCCGATCGGGCTTCGCGGCGAACCCCGGTCCGCCCCCGCCCTCGACCTGCCGGTACGCGCCGGCCGCCCGATAGAGCAGATAGCCGGCCGCCATCAGCGCGAGCCCGGACGGCCGCGCCCGCCAGGGCGGCCGCCCGCGAAGCAGGTCGAAGCCGATCGTCGCGACCGGGAAGAGCGCGAAGGTCCGCTTCGGCGATGCGGACCAGGCCCGCTCGAGCGCGTCGATCACGACCGTGCGCGAGGCCGGACCCGGTAGCCGAGCTGATCGATCCAGTCCTTCGTCTCCCCGGTGACCACGAGTGGGCATGAGGCGAGATCGCGCGAGCGCCGGACCCCCGAGAGGAACGTCGCCGTCCGCAGCTCGAGGGCGAACTGCGCGATCCACGCGTCCACGGCAGCCTCGCCCTGCAGCGCGCGCTGGAGCAGCGGCCGACCGACGCCGACGGCCGTGGCGCCGAGCGCAAGCGCCTTCGCCGCGTCGAGACCGCTGCGCACCCCGCCGGTCGCGATCACCGGAAGGCCGGAGCGCGCGCACCCGGCGACCGCGACGGCGCTCGGCACACCCCAGTCGCGGAACGTCTGGCCGAGCTGCGACCGGGCGACGTCGCCGCGCGCCGTCGCGCGGAGCGCCTCGACGGCGGCGAACGAGGTGCCGCCGACGCCGCCGACGTCGATGCCGCGGACGCCGAGTGACTTCAACCGGCGGGCGACGGCCCCGCTGATGCCCGCGCCCGTCTCCTTGACGATCACCGGGACCGGGCTGCGACGCACGAGCGCGCGGATCGCGGCCAGGGCGCCACGGGCCCGCGTCTGGCCCTCTGGCTGCACCGACTCCTCGAGGTAGTTGAGATGCAGCGCGATCGCGTTGGCCCCGATCATCGAGACCAAAGCGCGGATGTCGTCTGCGCCAAGCGGCACGCCGTCGTCCTGCGTGACCAGCTGCGAGATGCCGACGTTCGCGATGACGAACGCGTCCGGCGCCTCCTCCCGGACGACGGCGTAGGTGCGCCGGAGGCGTGGATCGCGGAGCGCCGCGCGCTGGCTGCCGACGCCGATCGCGAGACCGTGCCGTGCGGCCGCGCGGGCGAGGACTGCGTTCACCCGCTCGGCGCCGCCGTGGCCGCCGGTCATGCCGGCGATCACGAGCGGCAGCGCCAGCCGCTGACCGAGGAGCGTCGCGCCCAGATCCACCGACGCAGCATCCACGACGGGCAGCGCGTCGTGCACGAGATGCACGTCGTCCCAGCCGGCGGCGCGCCGCGTCTCGACGTCCTCCTCGGCGGCGATGCGCAGATGCTCGGCCTTGCGCCGCTCGATCGCGCCGCCGCGCGGCGTCTTAGGTGAACGCGCCATCGCGCTCGAGCTCACTGCGCTCCGCGTCGGTCAGCCCGAGCAGCTCTCCGAACACGTGATCGTTGTCGGCACCGATCATCGGACCAGGATGGACCTGGACGCTCGGGGTCGCGGACAACCGGAACGGCGGCGCCATCACGTGCATCGCGCCGATGACCGGGTGCTGGACCTCGGGCCACATCCCGCGATGCCGCAGCTGCGGGTCACTGAACAACTCGGAGATCGTGAGCACCGGCGCCGCGCGCAGACCGGCCACGCGGAGCTCGGCGACGACAGCGTCGCGGTCGCGCGATGCGGTCCAGGCCACGATACGGGCGTCGACCGCGTCGCGGAGGCGCCGCCGTCCAGCGCTCGTCGCGAGGTCGGTCTCGAGGCCGGCCTCGAGACCGGGCGCGATCGCGACGAGCCGTTGCCATTCGGCATCGGTCCAAACGCTCAACGCGCACCAACGATCCAGACCGGCGCACGGATACACCCCGTGCGGGGCGGCCACCGCATCGGCGTTGCCCGCGCGGCCGGGAATGCGTCCGTTCGCCGCGAACTCGAGGACCGTCGGGGTGAGGAATTGCAGGCCCGCCTCGAACTGCGAGAGATCGATCGTGCAGCCCTGGCCAGTCCGCTTCCGCCGCTCGAGCGCGGCGAGCACCGCGATCGCGCCGTAGCCCACGGCGATGTAGTCGATGTACGGCCCGTACAACAGGACGGGCGTCGAGCCCGCCTCGCCCAGAAGATGGACGAACCCGGCCAACGCGCTGAGCTGGCTCCCATAGCCGGGATGGAACGCGTGCGGGCCGGTCTGTCCCTGATTGCAGCTCGACAGCACGATCAGAGCGGGATGTGCGGCCCGCAGCGAGCCCGCATCGAGACCGAGCCGCGCGATCGTGCCGGGCGTGAAGCTCTCGATGAATACATCAGCACGCGTGATGAGCTCGCGCGCGAGCAATACGCCCTTCGGATGCTTGAGATTCAGCGTCGCGCTCCGCTTGCCGTCGTTGTAGAACGCGAACATGCCCGCCCGGTCGGGTCCGGGCTGGCCACCCTTGAACGGCGGATACGCGGTCCGGAACACGTCGGGGGCGAGCCGGCTCTCGACCCGGATCACGTCGGCGCCGAAATTCGCGAGGTACTTCCCGACCAGGGGCCCGGCGGCCGCGAAGCCCATCTCGACGACGCGAAGTCCGCTGAGCGCACCCGTGGGCGCCGCCGGCACCACTCGCGTCGCGACCTCGGTCATACCGTGCCCGCGCGTTGGAGCACGGCGAGCTCGCCCGCATCCAGACCGAGCTCGCCGTACACCTCCGCGTTGTGCTGACCGGGTCGGGGCGCCCCCCGCGTGACCGCCGGCCGCGCGCCGTCGAAGAGCGCGAAGCCGCCTGGGAACGGCAGGGGCGGCGCGCCGTCCGTCGGCGCGATGCGTTGCCAGAACCATCGCTCGGCGAGCTGCGGATCGGCGAGCGAATCTGCGGCGTCGCCGACTGGATACCCGAGCATCTCCCGGGCGACCACGGCGGCATAGAACTCGGATTTCGTGAGGGAGCGTAGGAACGGGGCGACCTCGGCCTCGAGCTCGGTCACCTGCGTCTGGGTCAACGTGCTGTTGTCGAAGCGTTCCCAGTCGATCGTCGCGAGCGCCGCCGCCGCATGTCCGCGCTCCGCCATCCATTCGACGAGCATCCGGCCGGTGTGCCTGCCGATGGCCCCGCCCTGGATCGCGAAGCTCACGTGGCCGTCCGCGCAGGGCCAGATGTTGCGGAAGCGCGAGCCCACGATGCTGCGGCCGAGCAGGAACGGTCCGGTCCGGGTGTGCTCCTCCCGCGCGATGTCCCACCACACCGGTGCCGGAGGATGCACGGTGGTCATCGACGCCTGCGCGGAGACGTCCACGCGTTGCCCCTCACCACCTTGTAGCGCGACGAGCGCGCCCAGCGCCCCGTACATGCCCGCCCAGTAGCCGGACTGCGGCTGGCTGGTCCGCACCGGCGCCTTGCCCTCCTCGCCCGCGAGCCAGAGGCTGCCGCTCGCGGCGGTCACCTCGAGGTCCGAGCCCGGCGTGGCGGCGAGCGGCCCGTCCTGCCCGTACGGCGTGATCGAGACGACCGTCGCGTGCGCCACGGCGTCGGCCAAGCCGAGCGCGGCGAGCCGGCCGGGCGCGAACGTCTCGATGATGACCCGCGCGCCCGCGGCGAGCCGCCGGAACAGGACCTGGCCTTCGGCGCTCTCGAGATTGCACGTCACGCCGCGCTTGTTCACGTTCGCCGCGAGCCAGGGGATGGAGCCGTCAGGTGACGCAACATCGGACAGGTAGGGCGGTCGAAAGCGATCGGCCTCGCCGCCCGGCGGCTCGACCTTCACCACGTCCGCGCCAAGATCGGCGAGGATCCGTCCGCAGCTCGCTCCGGACAGATCCGCCAGGTCGAGTACGCGCCAGCCACCGAGCAGCGGAGAAGCCGCGTCCGGCGACTGCGTGACCGCGTCCTTCCTACTAGCGCCCGTGGCGGGAGAGGGTCTCGACCCAGCCGTGCATGATCGACTTCGCGCTCGAGATCTCCTCGCCGCTGAACCACTTCGCCGGGTCCACGCGATCGATCGGGTAGACCGGCCGCATGAAGTCGTTCTCGTAGCCGTACGGCATCGTCGCATCGATCGCCATACCGCCCTCGAAGCGCGTGTTCATGCCGGTCCACTGCTTGTCGCCGGCCGTGAGCCGCTCCTCGGGGATGAACGTCTGACCGACGCCGCCGAACAAGGGGTTCAGGATATCGGTGCGGGGATTCACCCGGGTGGTGAGGCACCAGATGATCTCGTCCATGTTGTAGATGTCGATGTCGGTGTCGACCGCGATCGCGAGACGCATGCCCTGGGAGCATGACATCGCCGCGACGAGGAAGTTGCGGGCCCAGCCGTCCTCCCACTTGTTGCGCTTCTTCAGCTGGATGATGCAGCCGCCCCAGTCGGTCATCGGGTACGGGATGTTCACATCCTGGACGATGCCCGGCTGGAGGCGCTCGCAGAGCTCGAAGATCGCCGATTCACGGACCGTCGAGTCGATGTTGTGGCAGTCCAGCATGTGCACACCGAGCGGGAAGATCACCGGCTTGTTCTCGCGCTTGCGCATCGTGATCGCCTTCACGTGGAAGGTCGGCGCGCGATACGCCTTGCCCATGTAGCCCGCCCACTCGGGGTGGAAGTGGAAACGGCCCTGGACGTCCGCGTCCTCGGATTCTTTCGTCTCGTAGCGCTTGTCCTGCGGGTAGAACTCGCCCTCGAGGACGTACTCGGCATCAGCGAGCGTGTACGCGTCGATGGAGCGGCACTTCACGTAGCGCATCGGGAAGCCCTGCACCGCGCCCGCGGCGCCGAGCTCGTCCCCGCCCTGCGGCAAGACGACGTAATCGAAGCCGCCGCCCGCGAGGAGCGTCGCGGCGACCGGGAGCCCGAAGCACATCGTGAACGGCACCGGCTTCGGATCGCGGTAGTGCTCGGTCATGATCTGCCACATGTGTCCGCCGGGTGCGGGCTGGAACGTGCCGATGTTCCCCCAGCGCATGTTCATCCGGTTGTAGCCAATGTGACTGCCGCCGTGGAAATAGTCGCCGATCACGACGCTGTTGCCGCTGCCGATGGTGATCTCGGACTCGAGCGTCGTGTGGCGGATCGCCATGATGAACTCGTTCACGCTCTTCGGGTCGGTGATGACCACCTCTTGCGAGGGGGCCGCGTCCTGCTCGACGTATTCGGCCGGGAGCGGGTGCGTCAGCGCGTGGGCAAGCTTCTCGACCCGATCCTTGCCGTCTTTCCAGCCGAAGTAGCGGTTGACGATGTCCATGTTCGCAAACAGGTTCGTGATCGCCCGCGCATGGGGATAGCCCTTGACGTTGTTGAAGAGGACCGGGTAGCTGCCGTCGAAGTGCTTCTGCACGCCGGTCAGCTCGAGGTCGCCGTCGACCTCGACATCGGTCTCGAGGAGGAGCCCCTCGCAGCGCAGCCATTCGATGGTCGCGGGGAGCGTGCGGATGTCGTCAGGGCCGGCCGGGGCACCGGTGAGTTCCGTGGTCAGGCGCTTCTTCGTGGCGCGGGGCTTCGTTTCGACGGCCATGGGTCCTCTCCTCCACGCGGGATCGGTCCTCGAAAATATAATGGTTAGACCATTCGCGCGCTACGTCCCTATCATGCGTGCCAGGACGAGACCGGACCGCGACGAGGAGAGTGGCCCCGTGGAGTACCGCGACCTGCGCGATTGGATCGGCGCCGTCCGCGACCTGGGCGAGCTGCGCGATGTCCGGGGCGCGACCTGGCAAGAGGACATCGGACGGGTCACCGAGATGCTGCACCACACCGACGATTCCCCGGCGGTCCTGTTCGACGACATCCCGGGCTATCCCACCGGGTTCCGAATCCTTGCCAACGCGAACGCCACCCGGCGGCGCCTAGCGTTGACGCTCGGCCTGCCGCTCGACATCGAGCGGCGCCCGCTCATGGACGAGTTCCTGAAACGTACCGAGAGCGATCGCGCCCTGCCCCCGCGCATTGTGAAGGACGGGCCGGTCATGGAGAACGTCTTGCTCGGCGACAAGGTGGACGTGCTCAAGTTCCCGTCGCCGAAGTGGCACCCGCTGGACGGCGGCCGCTACCTCGGCACCGGAGTCGTGGACATCCTCAAGGACCCCGACTCCGATTGGGTCAACCTCGGGACCTACCGGGTGATGGTCCACGACGCGAAGCGCGTCGCGGTCTATATCTCGCCCGGCAAGCACGGGCGCCAGTTCCGTGACGCGTACTTCAAGCGCAAGGAGCCCTGTCCCATCGCCGTCGTCGTCGGCGGCGACCCGCTCCTCTTCATCGCGTCGACCCTCGAGATCGCGCAGGGCGTCAGCGAGTACGACTGGGCCGGCGGCATCCGGGGCGAGCCCTTCGATGTGATCATCGATCCGGTCACGAAGCTCCCGATTCCGGCGAACGCGGAGATCGTCCTGACCGGCTTCCTCCATCACGACAAGACCGCGCCTGAGGGCCCCTTTGGGGAGTGGACCGGCTACTACGCCTCGGGCGAGCGCGAGGAGCCCGTGCTCGAGGTCCAGGCGATCTACCACCGCGACGATCCGATCATCCTCGGCGTCCCGCCGAACAAGCCGCCGTACGAGCCGCACCGCTACCGCGAGTACCTGCGTTCGGCACTGCTGCTCCGCGAGGTGAGGGCCGCCGGCGTACCCGGCATCGTCGACGCGCACTGCTTCGGTGTCGGGGGATGCCGGCTGCTGAACGTCATCTCGATCGAGCAGCGTTACGCGGGACACGCGCGCCAGGCAGGACATGTCGCCGCGATGTGCCGGGTCGGCGCGTACCTCGGCCGGATGGTCGTGGTCGTCGACGACGATATCGACGTGACCGACCTCGACGATGTCATGTGGGCCGTCCTCACTCGATCGGACCCAGTGGAGTCGTTCGACATCATCAAGCGCGCCTGGTCCGGACCGCTGGACCCGCGGATCCATCCCGACCTCAAGGGGCACAACTCGCGCGTCATCATCGACGCGACCCGTCCCTGGGAATGGCGTGACCGCTTCCCGATCGCCATCGGACCCGACGCCGAGACGAAACGCGAGACGCGCAAGCGCTGGGGACACCTGCTGGCGCCGCAGCCCGCGGCGGAAAAGGAGAAGGTCGCCCGATGAGCGAGACACGCTTCCTCGTCGATCCGTATAAGGAGTGGGCCGCGCGCGAAGGCCTACCGGTCCACGAGGACTTCGGCCTCGATCTCCTCCAGCTCGAGCTCGCACCCTGGCCACGCCTTGAGGCGAAGGGCGCGTTCGCGCTCCTGACCGGCCGGGGCGACTTCGTGGACATGCAGGTCATCGAGATGGCGCCGGGCGGGAAGACCGCGCCGCAGCGACATCTCTACGAGGCCGTCGTCTACGTCCTCGCGGGTCGCGGCAGCACGAGCGTCGAGACGCCGGGCGGCGCGCGGCACTCCTTCGAATGGCAGACCGGCAGCCTCTTCGCGATCCCCCTGAACGCGTCGTACCGCCACTACAACGGGAGTGGCAGCGAGCCGGCGCGGATCGTCGCGGTGACCGATCTCCCGCTGACGCTCAACCTGTTCCGGGATCAGGACTTCATCTGGAACAACGGGAGCGCTTTTCCCGAGCGGTTCGGCGAGGCGAAGCAGTACCGCGGCGACGGCACGTTCCTCCCGATCCGGCCCGGCCGGCACATGTGGGAGACGAACTTCGTACCCGATCTGCGCACCTTCGAGCTGAAAGAGTGGAGGGCACGAGGCGCCGGCGGCAGCAACATCATGTTCGTGCTCGCCGACGGAACGATGCACGCGCACATATCCGAGATGCCGGTGGGCACCTACAAGAAAGGCCACCGCCACGGCGCCGACTTCCACGTGTTCGCGGTCACGGGCGAGGGGTACAGCCTCTACTGGTGGGAGGGCGAGAAGGAGCTCCGGCGCTTCGATTGGAAGCACGGCTGCGTCTTCGCGCCGGCCGACCGGCTCTTCCACCAGCATTTCAACGTCTCACGCGAGCCCGCGCGGTACCTCGCCGTCGCGTTCGGCGGCCTGCGCTACCCGACCCTCGCCGATAAGCGCGCCACCTTCATGGGCATGGACGTGAGCGTCAAGGAGGGTGGCCGCCAGATCGAGTACGAGGACGAGGACCCCCGCATCCGGCGGCTCTACGAGGATGAGCTCGTGAAGCACGGGATCCCCTCGCGGATGAGCGAGTTCCAGCCGGTCTGACGCACCTCGACCAGGACGCCGCCGATCCGTTGGCGCTCCAGGGCGCGCTCGAGGACGGCCAGCCCGACGACGTCGTCCTTCGCACGGTCGGAATCGATATCGGGTCGACCACGAGCCACGCGATGTTCGCGCGGCTGCGGCTCCAGCGCCTCGCCGATGTGCTGTCGAGCCGCTACGTCGTCGTCGAGCGTCTCGTCGTGCACCGCTCCTCGATCGCGCTCACTCCGTATCGCGCCGATGGGCGCATCGACGCGGTCCCGCTGCGCGCGTTCCTCGATCGCGCGTACGCGGACTCCGGTACCGCACGCGACGACATCGATACCGGCGCAGTCATCCTCACCGGCGCCGCGCTCGAGCGCGACAACGCCCGCGAGCTCGCGGATCTCTTCGCGACGGAAGGCGGGAAGTTCGTGTGCGCGACCGCTGGGCCTTCCCTTGAGGCGACCCTCGCAGCGCACGGGTCCGGGAGCGTGACTCGCTCGGCGCGGGACCGCGAGACGATCTTGCATCTGGATATAGGCGGCGGCACGTCGAAGCTCGCGCTCATCGAGAACGGGGTCATCGTCGCAACGAGCGCCGTCGCGGTCGGAGCGCGGCTCATCGCGTTCGACGAACGCGGGCGCATCACCCGGCTCGAGGCGGCAGGTCGGCTGTTCCTGCAGCGACTCGGGCTCCGCGCCGGGATCGGCGACGAGCTCGGAGCGGCCCAGCGCGAGCGCGCAGCCCGGTCGATGGTCGCCGTGCTCGTCGCCGCGGCGTGCGGAGCGGTGCTCGCGCCCGAGCTCCAGCTCCTCGACCCGCTGCCGGCGCGGGCCACGCCCGCGCGGATCACGCTGTCCGGTGGGGTAGCCGAGTACGTCGCCGGTCGCGCGGGCAGGGAGCACGACGATCTCGGCCCGGAGCTCGGCGCGGCGCTGCTCGGCGCGGACTTTCCCGCCCCGCTCGAGCTCGCGCGCGAGGGCATCCGCGCGACGGTCATCGGCGCGGCGCAGTTCACGGTCCAGGTCTCAGGGAGCACGATCTCGCTCGAGGGCGCGACGCTCCCACTCCGGAACGTGCCGGTCGTGCCGCTCGGCTCGCCGCTGGACGGGGAGGGCCCGCTAGCGATCTCGGTGCGCTGGACCGGCGAGCCCGAGTTTGCGCGCATCCGGGCGCTGGCCGAACGGATCGCGGCGATCCCGACGTCGAGGCGTCCGCTCGTCGTCGCGATCGACGGTGACATCGCGGCGACGCTCGGCGCGGTGCTGCGCGGAGATCTCGGCGTCAGCGGCGGGCTGGTCACGCTGGACGGCCTCGATCTCGGAGCGCTCGACTACGTCGACATCGGCGTGCCGCAGCCGCCGAGCGGCGTCATACCGGTCATCGTGAAGTCGCTCGTCTTCCCCCACGCATAGGGGACCGGGTCACTCGGCGCTTCGCGCCTTCGCCCGGCGGCCGGGGCCGATCGTGAGCCCCCCCCGTCCGGCGCTACTCGAGAGCGCGACGCCGAAGTAGAGGGCGAGGCTCGCGACCGCGAGGATCTGGAACATTGCCGGGATCCCGAGCGCCGCTGCAAGGACGCCGCCGGCTGCCGGGCCGATGATCGAGCCGATATCGAGGCCCGCGTTGTATACGCCGGAGGCGAGCCCGATGTCGCGGCCCTCGCTCCGCAGCTCCGCGACCGTCGCCGCGCTCGTGACGCGCAGGATGCCACGCATGAGGCCGGCGACGAGGAAGACCGCGAACAGGATCGGCACCAGCTGCGGCCCGCTGACGATCGGGATCGCGAACGTCGTGGCGGCAAAGAGGATCACCGCCCAGAAGTTGATCGCGCGAAAGTCGAGGACCCGGAACACGGCACCGGACAGGAAGCGGATCACCGTCGCCGAGGCGGACTTGGCGCCCTTCAGTCCACCGACGACCGCGACCGGCAGCCCGATCGCGGTCCCGTACAACGGGAAAAACGTATCGGTGCTGTCGGACAAGAGGTTGAGGAACAGCACGATGACGAAGGCGAGCCACACCCGGCCGTCGATCGCCGCGAATGCGGCGAGGCCGCGACGCCACCACCGGCTCCCGGCCACGGCCGCGGCCCGCGGCGCGTCGGCGAGCGCCGGCATGGCCCAGACCGCGACGAGCCCGACGAGCGGGGTCAGGCCGAGCCAGAACAGGGCCCGATCGATGCCGATGCGGTCGGCGAGCGCCCCGCCGCCGAAGGCGCCGAGCGCGTAGCCCGCGGAAAGCGCCGCCGTGTACCAGCCCATCACCGACCCGGCGCGCCGGCCGCCGCTGATATCGATCGCGACCGCGAGGTTGATCGTCCCGAGCGCGCCGAATGCGAACCCGTGGATGATCGTGAGGACGATCACCAGGCCGAGGTCGCCGCGCAGGAACGCGAACCCGCTCGTCGAGACGAGGAACACGAGCAGCCACACGATCTGTTGGCCCTTGGCGGTCGATCCGCGGTAGCGGGCGCCGACCGGGACCCGCGACGCGAGCTTCAGCACCGAGAACAGCGACGAGAGCGTGCCGATGGCCGTGAGCGCGTAGCCATAGCCGTCGAGATAGAGCGGATAGAGCAGATTCGTCGTGCCTTCGGTCGTCGTGGTGACGATGCAGACGATGTAGGTGAGTAGGATGCCGCGCCCGAGGAGCTCTTCGCGCAGACCGCCGAAGCGGCTCACGACGGCTTGATGCCGCTCCAGCGCTCGAAGAGCTGGTGCTCGACCCCGAGCTGGTCGAGTGCCTTGCCGACGCTGTGGTCCACGATGTCGTCGATCGTCGTGGGCCGGTGATAGAACGCCGGGATCGGCGGCAGCACCACCGCGCCGTAGAGCGCGAGGTCGCGCATCGTGGTGAGGTGTCCGGCATGGAGCGGTGTCTCCCGGATGAGGAGCACCAGCTTCCGCCGCTCCTTCAGGTGCACGTCAGCCGCGCGCACGATGAGGTTGTCGTTCAGCGATGCGGCGATCGCGGACATCGTCCGGACGCTACAGGGCGCGACGATCATGCCGGCCGTCAGGAAGGTGCCGCTCGAGAGCGCCGCCGCGAGGTCCTTCTCGTCGTACAACACGTCCGCGAGCGCGGCAACATCCTCGTATGTCCATTTGGTCTCGTAGCCGATAGTGGCCCGAGCGCCGTTCGAGATGATGGCGTGCACCTCGACATCCGGAGCGCGCTTCAGCGCCTCGAGCGTCCGGATCCCGTAGATCGCCCCGGACGCGCCGGAGATGCCGACGACGATGCGACGCCGCGCTCCGGTCATCCCGCGCGGCGCTTCGTCGCGCGGGCCTTGCGCAGGACGGCGACCTGGTCCTGCGTCTGCAGCCAGCGCCGGAGGCGCTTCTCGAAGTCCTGGAGATGCGCGAGCATGAGCTTGCGCGCCGCGTCCGCATCGTGCGCGCTGATCGCCTCGAAGATCTCCTCATGGGCCTTCTGGGTCGCCCGTGCGGACCGCACGTCCCGCATGTCGCTGATCGTCTGGACCAGGAGGTCACGGTACGCGCGGACGGTCGCCGTCAACAGCTCGTTCCCCGCCGCCTCCGCGATCATCACATGGAATTCCATGCTCGCTTCGGTATGCGGGAGCTGCTCGCGCACGACCCCGCGGCCGCGCTCCATTGACAGCTTGATGCGCGCGAGCCCGTCGTCGTCCGCGCGCTGCGCCGCGAGCTCGCTCGTCGCCGTCTCGACGACCGTGCGTGCCTCGGCGACCCCGGACAGCGTCATCCGCCGGAGCATGATCATGGTGGAGATGGACTCGGCCACGTGGTCGGCGTTGGACTCGGCGACGAAGGCCCCGCCGCTCGCGCCGACCTTCACGCGGATCAGGCCGCGCGCCTCGAGCACGCGGAGGGCGTCGCGCACCGTGATCCGCGACACGGCGAATCGCTCGGCGAGGTCGCGCTCGGACTCGAGCCGATCTCCCGCCGAGAGTTCGGCGTCGAAGATGGCGCGCTCGATCTGGGACACGATCTCGCCCGACGCGCGCGCCTGCCTGACCGGTGTGAACATCGGTCGAATGGTATGACCTTCGGCTAGGCCGTCGCGGCCGCTTTCTCGGAGAAGTGCCGCGGCGCGTCCTCGAGATAGACGACGGAGTCATACCCGAGGAACTTGAACAGGCGGTTCTGCGCGGAGAGAACGACGAGCGGCTCATCGCTGTCGGCGAAGTGCTGGTGCACCGTGTTCTGCGGGATGTACAGGACATCGCCCGGGCCGAACTCCCAGCGCGACGGTTTTTCCGCCACGCGGGCGTAGTACTTATCGGCGATCTCGGCCTCGACGTCCCAGTGGAGGCTGTGGCCACGGCCGGACACGACGTAGAGGACCTCGTCCGCCATGTGCCAGTGTTTCGCCGAATGCGAGCCCGGCGCGATCTCCTGCTCGTAGAGATCGACGCTGTTCGTGCGCACGTCGTGCGTCTGTGACGAGCTGATGAGCCTGATCCGCCCGTCGCGCGTGTCCTCCCAGCGCGTGTCGGCGTACTTGATGACCTTCCGCTTCTGGGTCGCGCCGGGTGTCCAAAGCTTCGACCAGTCCTGCCGCTCGCCGTAGCCCGGCTTGTCGAACGGCGCGCTGCGGCCCTGCTGCCACAGCCCGAGGTACATCCAGGTGCACTTCGCCTTCATCACGAGGGCGAGCGCCCGCTCATTCTGGTCGGCGTTGTAGTGCTTGTGGACGCAGTCGGTGTGCACGATCGCGAAGTCGCCCTTCTCCCAGTCGTAGCGCACGCCGTCGTGGATCTCGTAACCCTTGCCCTCGAGGATGTAGAAGCACGCCTCGTTCTGATGACCGTGACCGTGATTCGCGCCACCGGGCTCGAGCTCGACGAAGTGGACCTGCAGGCTCTGAGTGAGGAACGGATCGTCGCCCGGCCCGAGCATCCACGCCGTGTGCGATTGGTCCGAGTCGCCGGAGTGACCGACGCTCGCGTCGTCGACCACGGTACCCGTCCGGCGCACGCGGTCGGCGGCCCGCTGCCGTTTGCGGAACTCGCCCAGGCCATAGGTCTCGGAGGTCAGGCCAGCCAGGAATACGCGGCCTTCACCTTCGCTCATCGTCGGTCCTCCTCACGCACGTTCATGTCGGATAGCCTTCGGGCGCCTCATCGCTCGTCAGGTGACCGATGTGCGCGTACCGCCTGCGGAACCGCAGCAGCACGTCGACCTTCGCGGGATCCACGGTGTATCGGGCGACCTCGCCGACGAACAGCAGGTGATCGCCGGTCGGCCAGGTCTCGCGGACGTCGCACCAGAGGACGGCGATGCTGTTCGCCACGCCCGGCGCGCCGTTGCCGTCGGGCGCTTCGAGGACCGGGACGTTCAGGGCGGCGAACTTGTCCGAGCCCGGGCTGGAGTGGCCGGCGCGCTCGGCGATGTCCTGCTGTGAGCTGTGGAGGAACGACACGCTGAACACGCCGGTCCGCTGTATCAGCTTGCAGGTGCGGCTGCCGGGATGCTCCGCGATCGCGATCATCGGCGGGTCGAACGAGACGTACATCGCCGTGCCGGTGGCGCACGAGCGCTCGGGACCGTCGGCCGCGCCGATGATCGCGACGCCGTGGGGGATGCGGGAGAGCGCCTCCCGGGCGACGGCATAGCGGTCGGTCTGGTCGGAAACGCGCATCGGCGAAAGTGAGCCTAGCACCGAATGGTCGAATGGTCTGATAATTCGCCCGGTGCCAGGGCAGCAGACCTATGGATCCGACGTCATCGTCGACCTCCTCCAGGGCTTCGGGATCGAATACGTGGCGCTGAATCCGGGCGCGACGTATCGCGGCCTGCACGACTCGCTGGTGAATTACGGCGGCGGCAAGCCCGAGATCATCCTCTGCACGCACGAGAAGCTCGCGGTGAGCCTCGCCCACGGATACGCGAAGGCCACCGGCAAGCCGATGGCGGCCATCGTCCACGACGTCGTCGGCCTGTTGCACAGCACCATGGGGATCTACTACGCCCACATCGACCGCGTCCCGGTCATCGTGCTCGGCGCCACCGGGCCGCTCGATCGCGCGCGCCGGCGCCCGTATATCGACTGGATCCACAGCGCGAACGTCCAGGGCAACGCCGTGCGTGACTTCACCAAGTGGGACGATCAGCCGGCGACCGTGGCGGACTTCCCCGCCTCGTTCGCGCGCGCCTATCGCCTCGCGACGAGCGAGCCCAGCGGACCGGTCTACCTCTGCTACGACGCCGGCTTGCAGGAGCAGAAGCTCACCGCGCAGGTAGATGTCGCACCATTCGTCGGCGCCGCGCGGCCGGCCCCGGTGCAGGCCGATCCGCGCTCGCTCGAGCGCGCGGCCGAGCTTCTCGCGAACGCAGCGCGGCCGGTCATCGTCACCGAGTTCACCGGTCGCCATCCAGAGGCGAGCGCCGCGCTCATCGCGCTTGCCGAGCGGTGCGCGGCCGCGGTCATCGACCTGGGTGGCCGCACGACGATGCCGAACCGTCACCCGCTGAACCTCACCGGCGGGAACGCGCTCGCCGAAGCGGACGTCGTCATCGGCGTCGACGTGGGAGACATGTATCGGGCGCTGAACCGGCTCGACCGGCTCACCCACGAGAAATCGTCCCTGATCCCGATTGGCTGCAGGCTCGTCGATCTCGGCCTCTCCGAGCTCAGGCAGAGCAAATGGAGCGAAGATCTCGGACAGTTCCAGCCGGTCGATATCTCGATCGTCGCCGATACCCGCCTCGCCCTGCCGGTCCTGACCCAGCTGGTGTCGGAGCGCCAGGGCCGGACGCGCGACGCCGACCGCGACGCGCGGCGCACCAGCCTGGGAACGCGCCACGACGAGATCCACGGGAAATGGGCGCAGGACGCGCGCGAGGATTGGGACGCTGTGCCGATGACCGCGGCGCGGCTCGCGGCCGAGGTCTGGGACATCATCAAGGACGAGGACTGGGTCCTCACCGCGGGCACGCTCGAGGACTGGGCGATCCGGCTCTGGGACGTGAACGCGCCGCACCGCCATCCCGGCCGGTCCCTCGGCACCGCGACCCAGATCGGCACGTCGCTGGGTGTCGGGCTTGCCTACAAGGACATGGACAAGGTGATCGTCGATCTCCAACCGGACGGCGACCTGTTGTACGACCCGGGCGCACTCTGGACCGCGGCGCACTACCGCATCCCCCTGCTCGTCGTCATGTACAACAACCGCGCCTACTTCAACGACTGGGAGCATCAGATCCGCGTCGCCGAGCACCGCGGCACACCGGTCGAGAACGCGCATATCGGCATGGACATCACCGATCCCGCGCCGGATTTCGCGATGATGGCCCGATCGTTCGGTTGGCAGGCCGAGGGGCCGATCGACGATCCCCGCGCCGTGCGCCCCGCGCTCGAGCGCGCGCTCGCGTACGTGAAGAAGGAGCGCCGGCCGGCGCTCATAGACACTGTCGTGCGACAGCGTGTCCGGGGAAGGTACCGGTAGCACCGGTAGAGGAGGTGGAGTCATGAGGGTGGCAATCCGCGGTCTGGCACTCGCGATCATCGCCCTGGTCGTCGTCGCGTCGTGCGGCGGCGCACCGAACGTAGGCGGACCTCCGCTGGCATCGGCGAGCGGCGCCGCCAAGGCGACGGCGTCCGCCGCCCCGATCAAGGTGCGGGCCGCGTATGGGAACGTGACTCCGGCGAACCTCGCGCCGTTCTTCGCGAAGGACCAGGGCATCTTCCTGAAGCATGGGCTCGACGTGGAGCTGAATCTCATCGACGGCGGCGGCAAGTCGATGGCCGCTCTACTGGGCAACTCGGTCGACATCGCGCAGCTGGGCGGCACGGAGACGATGAGCGCGTACGCGGGCGGCGGCGACGTCGAGTGTGTCGCGCTGTTCGTCCCGGTCTCGCCGTGGGTGCTCATGGCGCCCGCGAGCTACCGCACACCGGCCGATCTGAAGGGCAAGACGATCGGCGTCGCCTCGAAGGGCGGCTCCTCCGAGATCGCGGCTCAGCAACAGATCGACCGCCTCGGCCTGAAGCTGAGCGACGTCACGATCGTCGCGACGGGCTCAGTCGCGAACCTGACCGCGGCGATGCTGGCGAACCAAGTCTACGCCGGGCCGGGGCACCCGCCCGACACCGCCGCCCTGTTCAAGGCTGGCTACAAGGTGATCGTGGACTTGGCGAAAGAGAACGTCCCGGCCGTGGAGAACGGCACGATCGTCACCAGGAAGTTCGCCGCCGAGCACCGGGACGTCGTCCAGAGGTACGTGGACGCGCTGATCGAGGCGATCGTCGCCATGAAGAAGGACAAGGCCACCACACTGAAATCCATGGAGAAGCTCCTCGGCGTGACCGACCAGGACGCTCTCTCGCAGACGTACGACTACTACGTGACCCAGATCTTTCCGATCTATCCGGCGCTCACCCCGGCCCCATGGAGCTACAGCCGGGACGAGCTCGCGAGAACGAATCCCGCAGTCAAGACGCTCGATGTGACGAGGATGATCGACAACTCGTTCGTCGAGGATGCCCAGAAGCGCAAGGTCGGCGGCTAGCTGAGGTCTCCCCAGACCTGAGTCGCACAGAGAAGCCCCCGACTGGGGTGAGCGGTGCTGAGCCAAACACCACTCGTCAGGGGGTCTTCTTTGTACCAGAGGGAACGGCTCAACTCGCGCTGGCGCACGCAGGAGCTTCTGAGCTACACGCAGACCAAGATCGTCGCGGTGTTCCTGTGACCGCGGCGTTCGGCTCGGACCTCATCGCCGCGCTCCTCGGCGCGCTCGGCTACGAGTGTCCACACCGTCGCTCCCCGATGGCAGTTGGCACTCTCGGTCCGCGCACGAGCGTCAGTTCGGACAGGCCCCCGCGAAGCTTGTGTCGGCGAAGTCCTCGAACGTGATGGCCTGTTTTACGAGCTGATACTCGAGCGACAGCTTCATCTCGACGTCGAACTCCGACCGGCTAAGGCAGCCGTTGCCGTAGCCCGGCTTGATCCGCTCGATCATCTTCGTCACGAGCGCCTTGTCGAGGCCGGTGAACTGCTCGGCCGTCTTCGTGTTCCCGAGAACGACATCGGCGAGCGTCGCCGGGCTCGAGCCGACTATGAAGGCGAGGGCCTTCTTGTGCGCGTTTACCATCCGCTGCACGAGGTCGCGCTTGCCCTGGATGACGTCCTCACGCGTCATGACCGCGAACCCGAGGGCCTTGTCCGAGCCGACATAGTCCCTGTGGTTGGTGCCTTCGTAGATCGGCACGAGGGCGTAGCCGGCACCGGTCTCGAGCACGCGGCTCGTGATCGGCTCCCACGAGCTGATCGCGTCCACCTTGCCGCTCTGGAGCGCGGTGTAGATCACGCTCGCGTCACCGCCGAGATTGACGAGGCTCACGTCCTTGTCGGGGTCGAGCCCCGCCTTCTTGAGATACACATTCGCCATCGCCCAGGACCCGGACCCGGGGTTGGTGATGCCGACGGTCCTGCCCTTGAGGTCGGCGACGGTGTTCACGCTGGCTTTCAGCGGCGAGCGGACCAGGAGGCTGAAGATCTCGCGGTCGTAGGTGGTGACGACCGCCCTCCACGGTGAACCGGCCAAACGCGCGATCGGGTTGTGCACGAACGCGAAGAGCCCGAAGTCGAACTGCTTCGCGATGAGCCCGGCGCGGAAGGTCGCGCTGGAGCCGAGGACGAAATCGGTGACCTCGATGTTCTCCTCGCCGAAGTAGTCCTTCGCGTAGGCGATGAGACTGGCGAGGTTGAGCTCGGTCGAGACGATCGTCGGGATCTTGACCTGGTCCTTCGGTGGCCTGGGCGTCGCGGCGCTTGTCGCGGTACCGGACGGCCTGGCCGCGGTGGCCGCCGTCGCGGCGGGGGCTGACGTGCAGGCCGAGGCGACGACAATGATCGCGAGGAGAGCGCCGATCACGGTCTTCATCGCGACTCCTTCATTCATTGACATTCGTTGCATTCATTCCGCGTTCACTGCAGGAGCGCGGACGAGGGCCGCCAGCGGAGGAGTCGGCTCTCGACACGCTTGGCGATCTCAACGAGGGTAACCGCCACGACCATGAGCAGCAAGAGGATGGCGTAGACGCGGTTCGTGTCGAGCAGTCCCGCGGCGATGACCATCCGGTAGCCGAGGCCGCCGGTCGAGCCCACGAACTCGCCGACGACGGCGCCCGACAGCGCGAAGCTCACGCTCGTGCGCAGCGCGGCGAAGATCCAGCTGAACACCGACGGGAGAACGACGAAGCGCGCGAGGTGGCTTCGGCCCCCGCCCATCACCGTGATCGCCTTCACGAGCTCGGGATCCACCGAGCGCACACCAAGATAGGTGTTGAAGAAGATGACGAAGAAGACCGTTATGAAGGCAAGGAAGATCTTCGACTCGATGCCGAGGCCGAAGGCGAGGAGGAGCACCGGTGCGAGCGCGATGCGCGGGAGCGAATTGAGCGCGACGAGGACCGGTTCGATCGCGTCCGCGACGGGCCGCGCGTAGCCGAGGAGGACGCCGAGGAGGACGCCGCTCACCATGCCGATCGCGAGGCCCGCGAAAGCTGCCACGAGCGTCGTCGTGAGGTCCTTCCCGAGGAGACCGGAGCCCGCGTACGCGCCGATCTCTGCGAACGCACTCGACGGCCGCGCGACGAGGATCGGGTTCGCGATCTGGAACGACGCGCCGAACCCGCCGGTCGCCGCCTCCCAGAGGAGGAGGAGCGCCGCGATGACGGCGACGCGGCTCACCGCAACCCGCATCAGCGCGTCGCCGTGCGGTCGGTGCGGAACTCGTCCCGCAGGCGGGTCCAGATCATAGTCTCGAGCCGCGCGAACTCCGGCGTGCCGCGGAGCTCGAAGGGATCGCGCGGGTGCGGGAGCGCGATGTCGTACACCGCGAGAATCCGGCCCGGCCCCTTCGAGAACAGGACCACGCGCTGCGCGAGGGTGATCGCCTCGGCAAGGTCGTGCGTGACGAAGAGGATCGTCGTGTCGGTGCGCTCCCAGATCCGCATGAGCTCGCCCTGGAGGATCATGCGGTTCTGCGCGTCGAGGGCGCCGAACGGCTCGTCCATGAGGATGAGCGACGGATCGTACGCGAGCGACCGGACGAGCGAGGCACGCTGACGCATCCCGCCGGATACCTGATGCGGGTAGTAGTGCGCGAACTCTGAGAGACCCGCGAGCGCGAGGAGCTCGGCCACGCGCGCCGCGCGTGCGGCCTTCGGCATGCCGCGGATGACCAGCCCGACCTCGACATTTCCCTCGATCGTCTCCCAGGGGAGGAGCGCGTCGCGCTGGAAGACGTACCCGAGATCCGGCCGCCGCGCCACGCGGGCGACCTCGGCACCGCCGAGCGCGATGCGACCTTCCGCCACCGCCACCGCCGGGTCGAGGAGCCCGGCGATCGCGTTCAGGACCGTGCTCTTCCCGCAGCCGCTCGGCCCGACGATCGCGACGAACTCGCCGGACGCGACGTCGAGCGACACGTCCTGCACCGCTTCGACCCCGCCGCGAAAACGGATCGTGAGTCCGTCGAGCGCCACCTTCATGCCGGATCGATGTCAGGCGAGCCGGGGTTCGGCTCCTTCAGCGCGCGCCACACGCGCTCCGCGGTGATCGGCAACGTGAAGACGCGGGCGCCGCATGCGTCCATCACCGCGTTGGCGACCGCCGCCGGAACGCCGGGGTTCGCGAGCTCGCCGGCGGAGCGCGAGCCGAACGGTCCGCTGCCGTGCTCGTCGCCCTGGAGCACGATCCGGAGCGGCGGCACATCCGCGATCGTCGGCAGCTTGTAATCGCCGAGATTCGCGGCCTGCACGCGTCCGTCGGCGAGGGCCAGATCCTCCATCACGGCCATCCCCAGGCCATAGACGAAGCCGCCCTCGAGCTGTCCTCGCAGGGCGACCGGGTTGATCACCTGGCCGACGTCCGCGACGAGGACGGCGTCAACGATCCGCACGGCGCCGGTGTCGCGATCCACCTCCACCTCGAGGGCGTAGGCGCACGCGCTGTGATCGGCGGCCGACGCTTCGTGCGTGGTGAGCACGTCGATCGTCTCGCCCTCCGCCAGCGCGGCCGCTGCCTCCGCGACGCTCTTGCCGCCGAGCCGCGTCCGCAGGGCTTCCGCCGCCGCGAGCGCGGCGCCGCCATGCACCGGCGTGACCCGCGAGCCGCCGATCCCGGGATCGCTCGGACCCTCGGTCGAGAGGCGCCGGACGCGGACCCGGTCGGGCGCGACGTCGAGCGAGGCGGCAACGATCCGCTGAATGAGGGTGTGCTGGCCCCCGCCCTGGTCGCCCACGCCGGTGAGCGCCTCGATTCGGCCATCGCGCTCCAGGCGCAGCTGAATGGTCGTCGTGCCGTGGCCGACGTGACGGATGCCGAGCGCCAGGCCACGCCCGCGCCCGGCCGCCTTCGGGGTCGCGAAGCCGGCCTCCGCTGCCGCCCGGTCCAACAGGGGCAGCAGTTCCGGCCCGTGCCACGGCAGTCCGGCGGTCGTCGGGTCGCCGCGCCGCACGGCGTTGCGTCGCCGCAGCTCGAGCGGGGCGATCCCGCACTCGCGCGCGATGAGGTCGAGGTGCGATTCCGACGCGAAGACGTTCTGCGGTTGTCCCGGCGCCCGCATATGGCCACCGGGCACCTGATTCGTATAGACGGTGCCGCACTCGAGCCGGGAGGCCGGCACGCGATAGCCCTCGAGCGTCGTGAGGCCACCCTCCACGATGAGCCGCGGCGTCGGCTTGCCTGCCGCGTAGGCCCCACCGTCGAAGAGCGTGTGCGCCTCGTGTGCGACGATCCGGCCCTCGGCATCGACGCCGGTGCGGAGGCGGATCCGCGACGCGTGCCGCGGGTTCAGGGCTACGAGCTCGTCGGCGTACCGGGTGATCGCGCGGACCGGTCGACCGGTCGCCCGCGCGAGGTAATACAGGACGAATTCGTCGACCGAGAGGCCCTTCCCCCCGAAGTCGCCGCCGATGGTGCCGTTGTCCACGACGATGCGCTCGGGCTCCAGGCCCAGCGTCGCGGCCAGCTGCGTGCGGAGGTTGAACGGCGCCTTGTTCGTCGAGGAGACGTGGACCGTGCCGGCATCGATCCAGAGCACGGCGGCGTGCGGCTCGAGCGCCGCCTGGTGGATCCGCGGGGTGCTGAATTCGTGCTCGAACACGCGTGCCGCGGTCGCAAAGGCCGCGTCCACGTCGCCGAAGCTCGCGATGACGTGGCCCTGGAAATTCGGATGCGGCACCGCCGGTCGGCCGCCGCGCCCCTCGAGGAACCGGTACTCGGAGGACTCGGGATGCAGGACCGGCGCATCGTCGGTGACGGCATCTGCCATGTCGAGGATCGCCGGCAGCTCCGCGTAGTCGACGTCGATAAGGCGTGCGGCCTGCTCGGCGATCGATCCCGTGTCCGCGGCCACCGCAGCCACGCGATCGCCGGCGAAGAGCACGCGGTCCCAGCAGAGGACCGGCCAGTCCTGGAGCCTCCGGCCGAGCCGCGCCGGCCGAAGGTCCGCACCGATCAGCACCGCCCGGACCCCGGCGAGCGCTTTCGCGCGCGACACGTCGATGCGCGTAATGCGCGCGTGCGGGTATGGGCTGCGCGCGTACGCCGTCTCGAGCGCACCCGGCATCTCGATGTCCGCTGTGTAGCGCGCGCCACCGGTCGTCTTCGCGCGCCCGTCGACGGGCCGCTCCGGCGTGGCGAGGATGTCCCTGGCCGTCATGTGGCGACCGCCCGCTTCAAGTTCTCGGCGAACCCTGCCAGCACTTTGTCCGCCTGTCGCGCGATCAAGGATTGGCCGAGCTCGCCGAGGCGGCCGAGGATCGCAACATCGCTCACAACGTCGAGGTCGGTCGGGCCGTCGCCGCTGAGCGCCACCGCGACGAGCGCGCGAACGGCCCCGCCGATCCGTCGGTCGGCGGCGTCCGCGCGCAGGGTCGCGGTGCCGGCTGCGTCGTCGCGCTCGGCGACGCTCACCCGCCCGGCGAGCGCGAGCTTCACCGGCCCGATGCGGACGTCGAGCGTCCCACGGAGGCCGTCACCGTCGGTCGCGATGTCCCGGACCCCCGGGACGCACGCCGCGGCCGCAGGGAGATCCATCAGCAGCGCCCACACCCGGTCGCGTGGCGCGTCGATCCGAACGCGATGCGCGAACTTCACGCGATGTCACGGAGCGCGCGCGCGGTCCAGACCTCCGCCATCGCGCGCTTGTACAGGGCGCTCCCGCGGAGATCGTCGATCGGATCGGTCGCCTTCGCGGCGAGTGCCGCGGCCTCGCGGATCGCGCCGTCGTCGAGCGTCGTGCCCACGAGCGCGCGCTCGGCCTCGCGGGCGCGGATGGGGACCGGGCCGGCCGCGCCGAGCGCGACGCGCGCGTGGGTGCAGGTGCCGGTCGCGTTGCGCGCGATGACAGCGGCGACGGACACGGTCGCGTAGTCGTCCTGGGTGCGCGGCAGGAACTTGCGGTAGACGGTCCGCGCGCCGTGCGGCAGAGGTGGCACCTCGATCCGCAGCAGCACCTCGTCGGGCTCGAGGCTCGTCTCCATGAGATCGACGAACAGCTCGCCCAACGGGATCCGCCGCGCGCGCTTTGCCGACATCGCGATCGCCACCGCGTCGAGTGCCAGGAGCGTGACCGGCGGGTCCTGGGCCGGGTCGGCGTGCGCGAGATTCCCGCCGACCGTGGCCTGTGCGCGAATGCGCGGGGTCGCGACGCCGGAGAATGTGTGCGCGAGGGCCGCCGCGTGCTCCTGCACGTCGACCGACCGCGCCGCGGTCGCGTGCGTCGCGAGCGCGCCGATCCGGAGGGTGCCGTCGCGATCGATCGCGCGCAGCTGGTCGAGACGCCGGAGCGAGACGAGCCGCGCCGGCGCGATGAGCCCCTGCTTCAAGAGGAGCGTGAGGGCCGTGCCGCCAGCGATGATCGTGGCATCGTCACCGTGCTCCGCGAGCAGCGCGAGTGTCTCGTCGAGGGTCTCCGGCTCGACGTAGTCGAACGGGGTCACCGGCGGGCCCGCCCGATCGCGCGCGTGATGCCGTAGTAGCCGGTGCACCGGCAGAGGTTGCCGAGCATTCCCTCTCTGATCTCGGCGTCGGTCGCGTCGGGCCGCGCTTCGAGCAGGGCCGTCGCCGCCATGAGCTGGCCCGAGGTGCAGATGCCGCACTGGAATCCGCCCTCGTCGATGAAGGCCTGCTGCAGCGGCGCCAGCGGGGCGTCGCCGGGTGCCAGACCCTCGACCGTGCGCACCGCCGCGCCGTTCACCTGGACCGCGAGGAGGAGGCATGATGACATCGGCGCGCCGTCGACGATGACCGTGCACAGCCCGCACACCCCCACCGAGCAGCCATCCTTCGTGCCCGTCTGGCCGAGATCCTCGCGCAGGAGATCGACCAGCAGCCGCTCGGCCGGGACCTCGATCTCCTGTGGCGCGCCGTTGAGGGTGAACGCGATCCGGTGCCGGCTCACGAGCAGGTACCCGCGCCATCACGGAGCCGGTAGCGCTGCACCTTGCCGGTGGATGTCTTCGGCAGCTCGGGCACGAGCTCGATCCAGTGCGGACGCTTGTACCCGGCGAGGCGGGTAGCGAGGAACTCCGCGAGCTCGCCGGCGAGCGCGTCGCCGGCGCTGCCCGGATCCTTCGGGACGACATAGGCGAGCGGCTTCACCAGCCCGTCCGTGTCCGGCCGGCCGACGACTGCGCTCTCGAGCACCGCGGGATGCGCGGCGATGGCAGCTTCGACCTCGACCGGCGAGACCCACTGGCCCGCGACCTTCAGCATGTCGTCGTCGCGGCCGAGGTGGAAGAAATGGCCGTCGTCTACCCGAAAGCGGTCCCCAGTCACGACCCAATCATCGCGGAACGCCGCGGCGGTGCGCTCGGGCCGATCGTGGTAGGCGCGTGCGGTCGAGCCGCCGCGGACCCAGAGGGTGCCGGCCTCGCCGTCGGCCACCGCGGCGCCGTCCGCGTCGGCGACCTTGGCCTCGTAACCGGGGACCGGGCGCCCCACGGAGCCGGGACGAATGTCAGCGAGCGTGTTGGACACGGCGATGTACCCGATCTCCGTCGAGCCGATCCCATCGAGGATCGGGACACCGAAGCGGCGCATCCATCGCGAGGCGAGCGGCCCGGGAAGCGCCTCGCCCGCCGAGACGCAGAGGCGGAGGGACGCGGAATCGGCGGGCCCGCCCGATTCCGCCGCGGCGAGCAGTGCGGCGAACGCGGTAGGGACCGCATAGAGCACCGTCGGGCGCTCGCGCCCGATCACGGTCCAGGCCGCGTCCGCGACGAAGCGGCCGGCGTCGAGCACGACGGACGCGCCCACCGCGAGCGGGATCACGAGCGAATTGTTCAAGCCATAGGAGAAGAACAGCTTGGCGACGCTGTAGACCCGGTCGTCGGACCGGAGACCCACGACCCGGCGCCCATGCGCTTCGGCCGGGAAGAGCGCGCGCCGGTGCAGATGGATCACCGCCTTCGGCGCGCCCGTCGTCCCGCTCGAGTACTGCCAGAAGCACATGTCGTCGGGACCGGTCGCGGCCGGCACATGCACTGGGCCCGCTGCAACGAGCCGCGCGTCGAGGTCCGGCCCGGTCACGACGACTGCCCGCAGCGCGGGCGCGTGCAAGCGGTCGGGCCCGATCGCCGGCAGCTGGTCAGCGTCGACCACCGCGACGCGGGCACCACAGTCGCGCAGCATGAAGGCCAGCTCCTCCGGCTGCGCGAACGTCGACAGCGGCACAGGGATCGCGCCGATCTTCAGCGCGCCGAGGAACGTCGCGACAAAGTCGGGACCGTCGGCCTGGATGAGCGCGACGCGGTCGCCAGGAGCGACATCGAGCGATCGGAGGGCCCCGCCGGCGCGATCCTGGCGCTCGGCCAGCGCGGCATAGCTGTACGTCTCGCCCAGGTAGCGGATCGCCGTGTCGGCGCCGCGGCCCGCGGCGCACGCCGCATCAGCCAAAGCGCCGGCCAGGTTGAACGCGGCTAGAGGAACTTCCTTCCCTCGAGCTTGTCCGGCAGGCTGAGCCCGAGTGCCTGGATCTTCGGGTCCATCTCGGCGATGTATGCGTCGCGCATCTGGCCGTTCGTTCGCTTCTTCAGACCCCACTCGATGTAGCGCTCGTCGCGCGCCGAGTTCGAGCGGCCGAACATGTCGAGGCCGACGACGTACCACTTGTCGATCGCCCGCTGGGCCGCATCCCGGCCCTGCTCGGTCGTCATGAGCTTCTCGAGCTGCTGCTCGCCGTACGCGACGTGTCCTTTTTCCTCGCGAAGGATCGTCGGAAGCACGTCGTCGACCGGCAGGTAGGAGGAGCCGACCATTTCGTCGAGCTGGTACTCGCCGACCTTGTCGATGAGCATCCCGAACGCGGCGAAGTCGGCCCACTCGGGCATGTCGACCTTGAACGCGTCGACTTCCCGCTTCGACCGGGGCCGGAAGAGGATGTCCGACCGGTCGAGCCCGATGAAGCCGAGCATCCGGAGGAACTTGCGGCAGTGATCGATCTCCTCCGTCGCGATCCGCGCGACCCGCCACTGGTCGTCCACGGTGGGCGCGCGAAGGGTCCAGTGGTCGACATAGATGTGCGGGCCGCCGATCTCGCAATCGGCCTGGATCACAAGGAGGCGGGTCAACAGGTCGCGGTACTCCAGCGGCATCTTCTCGAAATCCTTCGGATCGATGCGGTCGGTGAACCGCGCCATCAGGCCCATCCTCGGGTCGTCATCACGCTATTGGCCGACCTTCCGGTCCTGCGCGCTCTGCATGAACGTCTTGTCCACGATCTTGTTGAGGTCGACGGTCGCCACTTTGGGGTTCAGCTTCGTAAGGATCTCGACGGCGGTCGTGAGCTGTTCGGTGCCCGGGATCGGATAGGCCGGAGTCACTTCCTTCAGGAAGAAGGTGTACGCGTTCTCCATGCTCGCCGTGTTGTCGCTCTTGAAGTACTTCTTCAGGACACCCACGGTGAAGTCCCTGTTCTTGTTCGCGTAGGCGATCGACTGCACGATCGAGTCAACGTACGCCTGCACCGTGTCGCGGTTCGCGGTCAAGTACGACCGCTGGACGACGATGCCGGTGTTCGACGCGGGGATCTTCTGTCCGGCGATGTTGATGAGCGCCGTGAGACCGGCCTTCACGAGCTCCTCGTCCTCCGGCGGGTCGTCGACGCCGGCGTCGATGGCCCCCGAGAGGAGCGCAGCCGTGCGGTTGGCATGCGAGCCCACGGCGATGATGATCACGTCCTTGTCGGGGTCGAGCCCGACCTTCTTGAGCGCGTCGCGGGTCGCGATGTCGCTCGAGCCGCCGGCGTTGGATATGCCGACCTTCTTGCCCTTGAGGTCGGCGATCGTCTTGATGTTCTTGCCGACGTAGAGGTGGTACGGGTACACCGGAGCGAGCTGACCGACGATGATCAGGTCGGCGCCGCCGGCGACCGCCCCCAGGACCTCGCCGCCGCCGAACTGGGCGACGTGGACCTGGTTCGCCAGGAGGGCGGCCGAGGTCTGGGCGCCGCCGTTGATGTATTGGAGGTCCACGTCAAGGCCGTTCGCTTTGAAGATGCCGGCCTCCTGCGCGACCCACACCGCGAGGTCATCGGCGGTGATGTTGCTATACGCGACCTTGATCGCCACCGTGGGTCGCGTCGTCTTCGCGGGCGACGCGCCGGCCAAAGTGGCCGCGGCGGTCGCCGTCGTGCCGCCGCCCGCGCCGCCACACGCCGACGCAACGATCGCGAGGATCCCCGCAAGCACGAGCAGTCGCCTCCCCATCACCGGTCCACCCTTCTTTCGTGTCATCGCCTGAGCTGCGGTCGCCACGACTGGAATCGGTTCTCCACGCGCTGGATGACCGTCGTGAGGAGCATGCCGGTGCCGGCGATGATCACAACGCCGGCGAAGAGCTTCGGCGTCTGGAAGGTGGCGCCCGCCGTGGCGATCATCATGCCGACGCCGTGCCGCGCGGCGATGAGCTCGCCGACGACGACGCCGGTGAGCGCGTGGCCGACGCCGAGGCGCAGGCCGGTAAGGATGAACGGCACCGAGCCCGGCAGCACTACCCGGCGGAAGATGAGGGCATCGGAGGCGCCGAACGACTTCGCGACGCGCAACAGGGCCGCTTCCGTGTTGCGAACGCCGGCCATCGTGTTGATGATGATCGGGAAGAGGGCGCCGAGGAAGATGACCGCGACCTTGGACGGCATGTCGATGCCGAACCAGATGATGAAGAGCGGGATAAGCACGATGCGCGGCGTGCTGTAGAAGAAGTTCACGAACGGATCCATCGCGTACTGGAAGCGCGTGTACCAGCCCATCGCCAGGCCGAGCCCGAGCCCGAAGGCGATCGCCATGCCGTAGCCGATCACGATCTCTTGGCCGCTCGTGGCGATGTCGAGCCAGATCTCATCGCCCTGGAAGAGCTTCACGAACGCCTGAGCGATGTCGACCGGTCCGGGCAGGAAGAGCACCGGGACGATCCGCGCCTGCGCGACGAGCTGCCACACGATCAGCACGCTGACGACGCTCGCGGTCCCGATGACGAGCGGCTCTCTCCGGCTGAACGCGCTCGGGGCCATCACGGACCGGCGCTCCGGTGGCGCGTTCTCTCCGGTGGTGAGCGGCAGGACGCGGTCGCGCGACACGCTCATTGGTGCACCCTGCGCGTACGTCGACCTAGAGTCGGCGCGCTTCGGTGCCCACCGGAGGAGGACCTAGCTCGCTCGTCCCTCGCTATGCCCGCGCGCGGGCCCGCGGGGCCGATCATCCGCACGCGGTGCGCATGCTCGCCCGGGCCTGGCTGCGGGTCCTCTGGCGCTGCTGGTACGACCGCGTCCCCTACGACCCGGCGCGTCACCTCGGCGCGGCACGTTTGGCCGCCTGAGGTTGACACAGGAAGTCTCACGCCAGCACCCCCAGCGGAATGCGCTGGGCCGGGCCAGCGAGCTCCTCCTGGATGCTTTCCCAGATGAGGTCCTCGAACCGGAGGAAGGCGGGATCGCGCTTGATGCGAAGGTCGCGTGGGCGCGGAAGGTCGATGTCGACCGAGCTCTTCACCCGTCCGGGCCGCTTCGTGAAGACGATCACACGGTCGGCGAGGTAGATCGCCTCCTTGATGTCGTGGGTGATGAAGAGCGCCGTCTTCTTGGTCTTGGACCAGATCTTCAGCAGCTCGAGCTGCATCATCTCGCGCGTCTGCGCGTCGAGCGCGGCGAACGGCTCGTCGAGGAGAAGCACCTCCGGGTCGGTCGCGAGCGCGCGGGCGAGATTCACCCGCTGCTGCATTCCGCCGCTCAGCTCGAACGGATAGGCGGTCTCGAATCCCCGCAGGCCGACGAGCTCGGTCTGGCGGGCGGTGCGAGCCGCGACCTCCTGCTTCGTGTAGCCACCCTGGGTCTCGAGCCCATAGGCGATGTTGCCCGCGACGGTCCGCCAGGGCAGCAGGCTGGGCTGCTGGA
>DASZZF010000021.1:0-90105 GCA_035543375.1 Candidatus Limnocylindria bacterium | reverse complement strand
TCCCCGTTGACCACGGTGGAGCCTGTATTGGTGATCCCGGAGCCGGCCAGGACCGCGAAGCTCGTGGCCGTTCCAAGGCCGACGGTCGTTGGACCTACCGCATTGGCCGTCGTACCGATCGCGAGGACGAGTGCGATGGTGGCGATCCCGGCCAGCGCCTTCATGTTGACCATTTGCTGCCGCCTTCTTTGCGCGCGCTTTGCGCCCGCGCCCGTCTACTTCCCCTGCTGCTGAGCAGACGGCATGCCAAGCGGCTAGAGGCGTTACAAATTGGTCATCCGAACGGCGCCAGGGGGTGGGCGTCCGGGGAGGCTCAAGCTGCCCGTCCTCAAGCCTGATCAGCTCTTCAGTTCAGTGGCGAACCCCGTCGCGACGCGCAGGTCGATGGCCTTCGTGACCGCGTCATCGGGAGTGAGTTTCAGGAGGCCGACCCCGTTCAGCAGCGTGGCGTGGAACCGCATGCTCTCCGCAACGTCGTACTTGCGCCGCTCGTACGGGACCATGTTCGATTGGTCATCCAAGCGGCGCCTGGGGGTGGGCGTCCGGGGGGCTCCGGGCTGCGCTACTCGGGCTCGCCGGTGGGCACGAATCGGTACCCGGTGCCGGCGACGGTCTCGATGTAACGGGGTTTGTGCCAGTCGTTCTGCAGCTTCGCGCGGAGGGCGCGTACGTGCCGGTCGACGACGTTGCTCTCGATCACGAAGTCGGTTCCCCAGAGGGCGTCGAGGATCTGCTCTCGCGTGAGGACGGTGCCGGCATTCGCCGCCAACAAGTACAGCAGCGCCTGTTCGAGCGACGTGAGGTGGAGCTCGTGCCCCTGGGGGGATACGACCCGGCGGTTGAGGACGTCGATCTCGAGGTCCCCGATGCGCACGCGCGGGACCATCCGCCCAGGGTCCCCGTGCGTGCGGCGGAGGACTGCCCGCGTGCGGGCGATGAGGTCGTCGGGCACGAGCGGCACGGTGATGTAGTCGTCGGCGCCTCGCTCGAACGCATCGAGCTTGCCGCGTAGATCGGCTCGGCGGGTGAGCGCGATGACCGCTAGGCCTTGCTTGCCGTCGCGGTCATCGATGAGCTGGATAGCGCGACCTTCCTCCACGTCGATATTGACCAGGAGGAGATGGGGCTTCCACGCGCCGATAATCGACCGCGCCTCGCTGACCGACCCAGCAGTCCTCCGGGTGTAGCTCCCGTGTCGCAGCGTCAGATCGACGACATTGGCCAGCGACGCCTCACCGATGACCGAGAGGACGCGGGTTTCGCCCGGCGTCTCAGTTCTTGCGGCTTTGGCCTTCGGTTCCTTTGCCACGGGAGTCGATGGTACTCCCGACCCCCTCATAGATCCGCACCCCGAGCTCGCGGCTGAGCGGAAGCGGCCAGCCCGAGCTGTCCCGGCCGACCGGTGCCTCTCTGGAATGGCCGACGAGGATCAGCAGACCCGCATGCGTCCCGACAGGCGCTCCGATCCACAAAAGCGCGATGGGGCTGGTCGCCTGCGGCTCGGCCGGATCAGGCTGGGGCGGCGCGGGGATATCCCTCTCGACGTCGTTGATCCCCGATTCGGTCACGGCCATCCGGTAATAGCGGGGCGGAGCCTGCGCGTCTTCGGCAACGCGCGGCTGGTACCACTTGGGCGGCCGCCAGCTCTCAACGAACGGTGCGAGCGCCGCTCGCTCCTCGTGATCGGCATCTTTCGAGTCCTGGTCGGCCACGGTGCGCAGGGTCGCGACATCGCGTGGGTCATCGACACTGGTCAGGAGCGGCACGGCCGATCCGTTGCCCGGACGCCGTATCGCCACGATGCGCTCGATCAGACCGGTTGAGTCCGCGCCATTCAGGCGGAACTCCCGCAGGACGAGCAGCTGGTCGGGAGCGGTCTTCGACACGGGCCCAGCATGTCGCCTTGCGGAGCTGGCGTCATGACCGTCTCGTCACGGCGGCGCGGGCGCCAGCACGTTTACGGAGCCGAACCGAGCTTCCACTGGAGCAGATCAAGGATCTGGCTCTGGCCGTTCACGATCTCGAGCTGCTGGGTCGCCAGCTGATGGATCACGGTGAGGGCTGAGCGTCGGTCAAGGTGTGGCTACTCACCGGGATACCTCCGACGCGGAACTGCGGTGGTGCGATGCCGAGGGGACAAACGAGGCGACCGCGGACGCTCCGGTATCCCGGCACCGGACCGCCCTCGGCGGACTTACGCGTGAGCGCTAGGAGGCCGACCCGCCTCCAAGGGCGACACCACAGTCAGTGCAATGCTTTGCGGCAGCGTCGTTCTTGGCGCCGCATTGCGTGCAGAACTGCTGCGCGACGCCGGTGCCGTCACCGCTGCTCAGCTGACGGAACTCGCGGATGCCTTTGCCGAGCTGACCCCCGAGATCGGTAAACTTGCCCGGGCCGAAGACGATCAGCACGATGACCAGGATCACGATGAGATGCATCGGCTGGAGTGCGCCCACGCCGAAATTGTACCTTGCGGACCCGTCCGTTCCTGGACGGGCCTCATGACAGGCGATCGGCCGGCCCATGACCGGGCCGGCTACTACGACGCGCTCGGCGGCAGGCCCGCGCGCGACACGCTCGTGCAAGCCGCCGACGCGTTCGGACGTGAAGGCGACCGGCCCCGGCACGCGGTCGATTTCGGGTGTGGGGACGGGCGCGACTCGCTCGAGCTGCTGCGACGCGGCTGGGCCGTGACCGCGATCGACCTCACGGCCGAAGGCCTCGACCGTCTCACCCGCCGAGCCGGCCCCGCTGCCACGCTCGTGACGATCCAGGCTCCGATCGAAGACGTCGAGTGGCCGCGGTCGGACCTCGTCGCTGCGAGCCACGCGCTGCCGTTCTGTCCGCGCGAGCGCTTCGATGGTCTCTGGGAGCGGTTCGTCGCGTCACAGCCCTCGGGCGGGCGCTTCGCCGGACATCTCTTGGGACCGAATATCTCGTGGACGGACGTGGCCACCACCCGCGCGAGCTGATCCCTGAGTTGTTCGCCAAGTTCGAGCTCGAACGATTCGACGAGAAGGAATAGGACGGCACGTCCGCGACCGGGAAGCCGGTCCACGTGCACGCGTACTTCATCGTCGCGCGACGACGATGGGCCCGCACGGCCCCGAGCGCCAGCGCCCCTCGACGTGAGCGAGCCGGGTGGTGGTCCTCTGATTCCCCGATACGCGGCGCTGAGGACCGCGCAGGCAGTTAGTTGGCGGATCGTGACCTTCCACGCATTCTGGCCGCGCGCACGCGCCGCAGCCCGAGGGCGCCGACGATCACCGCGATCGCCAACAAGACGCCGCCCAGCGCAAGTCCGGCTGTGGCGCCGCTCGCGCCGACGCCCGCACACGCGCCGGTACGGCCGTTGAGCGCCCCGAGGCGAACGCCGTCGGGCACGCAACGGTAGACCCGGAACATGCCCCAGAGCCCGGCATCGCGGTACGGCAGCCGCAGGTCGCCGTACGTGTAGTCGCCGGCGAGCCTCGTCGCGCCACCCGCGCCGCCGTCGAGCTGCACGCTGATCGCCTCGGCGCCGCCGACCTGCACCGCGCTGAGGAGGTTCGTCCCGGCGGTGCCGGGCTCCTGCGCCCAGCGGTGGCCTTCGACACCGAACACCTGGGACTGCTCGCTGTACGGCGCGAGGACGTGGATCCGCACGGGGTCGCCGACGACCGCCTCGAGGGTCGGGGTGTTCGGCGGATGCAAAGCGAGGTCGAAGCGCGCGGCCCCGGGGGGTCGCTCTTTCAACGGCTCCAGCCGGTAGCTGAGACCGACGATCCCATCGACTGCCTGCGTATACGGCATCCGATGGGTGCCGATGCCCGCGTCCTCGTCCTGGAAAAAGAGACTGAAGTCGCGGTACGCCGGCGCTCCTACTGGCTGCACGTCGACTCGCCAGCTCGCCTTGGCGCCGCTGTCGGCGCCCGTCGCGGGATCGGTGTACGTCGCGCCCGCCGGGCCGACGACGATCGCCCCGTACAGCCCGAGCCGCGGGTTCTTCATAACGTCAGCGAAATCGCGGACGAGCGCGGTCGTCTCGCCGATCGACGGATCCGCGAAGAACATGAACGTGCCCTTCGCGCCCGGCCCGAGGGGCTCCGTCGCGTCGCGCCCGATCGGGATGCCCGAAGCGCGCGGATCGAACGGGAGCGTGTCGACGTGGAAGGAGACGCCGCCGCTCGGCAGAGCGTTCGTGAGATCCACCCGAATGCAGTCACCCACGTTCACGTGGAGGACGAGGGGCTCCGCTGCCCGCGTGCCACTCGCGACCGCGGCGACGTCATCCTTGAGGACGAAGACCCGGCCGGTCGTGCCGGCGAGCATCGGCAGCCGCGCTTCGACCGCGTCGACCGCGAAGCGCTTCTCCGGCGCCCCTGCCGGACACACCTCGATTCCACTTGCGACCGGCGCGCGGTCGGGCAGCGGCTGCAGGCCGGTGCGGTTCGCGGGATCGCGGACCCGGAGCAAGCCCCAGCTGCCCTCGGCAAGCTTGAACGCGCGACCGTTGTAGAAGAGGTAGTCCCCCGCCATCCGCCGCGGCCCGCCGGCTGCGGGAATCGTGAGGTCGTACCGCTCCGAGATTCCGAGATGCACCGTGCTCACCGGGGGCGAGCGCCCGCTGAACGGTTCGATGCGGAAGGTGTGCCCGTCGACGTGCCAGGTGTGCACGTCGTTCGTTCCCGGAACGAGCACGCGCACGACCACCGGATCGCCGATGAAGGCATCGAGGATCGGCGTCACCGGGTCGCCCGCGGCGCGGCTGTCGAACGCGTGGGCCGCGTCGGGTCCGCGGCCGTCGAGCGGCTCCGCGCGGAGGTTGAAGCTGCTCCCGGTCGAGCGCCCGAGATGCGTGATCGGGTTGTCGTCCTGGACGAAGAGCGCGAGCTCCCGGAAGCTCCCGGTGAGGTCAACACTCACCTTCGCGCTGGTGTGGACGTCGGCGATCGCACCGCTCCGCACCGCCGCGCCCGTCTTCGGGTCGTGGTACGTCGAGCCAGGCGGTTCGGCGATGAGCGCGCCGAACAGCCCGTGCCGCCAGCCGTCGATCCCGTTCACGTGATCGTGGAAGTACGCGGTCCCGAACTGCGCGTCAGGGTACCAGCGGTAGCGGACGAATTCCGTGCTCACGATCTCGTTCCCGGCATGGGCGAACCGCAGCGGCCGATCGACGACGAGGGCGGAGCCCTCGATGCCCGCGATCCGCGCGACCTCGAACGTCGCGTCGCGCTCCATGCCGACGCCGATGAGCTCGCCGATCTGGAAGCGCGCCGCCGCACCGAGCGCGAGCCGCGTGTCACCCGCGACGATCGGAGTGGTGAGCCGTTCGCCTTCCGCGGCGAACGGCCGCACCGATTGCTCGTAGTTGAAGCCCGCGTCGACGCCGTCGCTGGCCTGGACGTCGAACTGGACGAAGTGGATGTGCACGTCGACCTTGCTGATCCCGCGGACGTTCGGCGAGTCCTCGATCTCGCTCCGGAGGGTCACATCGACGCAGTCCTCGCCGGCGTTCGCCCGGATCGCGAGGGGCACGCGTGCGTCCGCGTCGGCGCGCGTCCGCTCCACGTTCTCGCGCAGGACGTAGAGCTCGCCCGCTGGGTCGACGAGGCCGTCCTTCTTATTGAGGACGACCGGCACGTGGAGCGCGTTGAACGAGAACGCCTGCACGTGCGTCCCCTCGGGACAGACGCTCCCCGGGCCGTTCGCGCCGGGCGCGGGTACATCGACGCCGTTCGTGAGCGGATCGAGGTACGGCGCGGGGCCGTGCCCGGGCGCGAAGGGCGGCCGCTTGGCGAGATGCGGGCGCAAGAACGGATAGGCGAGCTTGCCGGTGAGCGGGTCGAAGCGCAGCTCGGGTCGCGTATCCGGCGCAGGAGACACGTATCCGGGCCAGCTGTGGGTGTCCTCCATCTCGCCGAGGAACCGGTCGCCGTCGCGCCGCCAGTCCCACACCGCGGCGTCGTAGCCCTTTGGGACGCCTGGCGGGGGCAGCTGCTGCGCGACCCAGGCGCCAAGGCCCGCGGCGTCGATGCTGGTTTTCTTCCCGTACCAATCGACGGTGTGCCCGACGAGCGCCGCCGCGCCGACGGCGGGGCGGACCTTCCCCTGACGGTCGGGGAGCTCGAGGAGCGGCGCGAGCGTGTCAGTGGAGGCCGAGCCATCCTGGCTCGTGTTGTACACGCGCCACAGCGACCACATGCCCGCGAAGTAGTGCTGCGCGACATGACAGTGGATGAGGTAGTCGCCGGCGCTTTGCTGGCAGCCGCCGCTCCCG
Source organism: Candidatus Limnocylindria bacterium (assembly GCA_035543375.1). GTDB lineage: Bacteria > Chloroflexota > Limnocylindria > P2-11E > P2-11E > UBA4735. The sequence continues at coordinate 83,846 of DASZZF010000021.1, read as the reverse complement.
CACTCGTCCTCGATATCGAACGTCTCCGACGGGCCGACCGACTGCGCGTCGGTCCGTTCCGAGGCCGTCGGCAGGAGCCGCGGGTGCTTGTCGAGCCCGGTCGAGACGACGGGCTCGACGCCGCTCTGCCGGCTCCAGCGGATCGAACCGCCGTGGACGTGGTGGACGTGGAAGACCTCCGAGCCGCCGTGCACGAGCCGCTGGGTGAGCGGGTCTGCGAGGTAGCTCCGGATCATCGGCGTCGCCGGGTCGCCGAAGACGTACGAGCTGTACGCCGCCGACTCGTCGAACGTCCCGGTGAGCGACACCTGCAGCTGCAGCCGATTCATGAACGGCTCGCTCCGGTAGTTGAGCGCCCGCGCCGCGGGACGGTACGCGGTCGTGAGCGGGTCGACGAGCGGAACGAAGGCACCCTCCTTGTTCAGGAGCTGGTAGAGCTCATCGCCGACCTCGTGGTAGTAGAGGACCGCCTCGCGGAAGCTCACGCCATCGCGTCCGCGGATGACCGACTGCCACCCGCTCGTGATCGTTCGCCCGGTCGTCGGATCGAGATGGGTCGAGCCGCGCGGCTCGACGATGACGGCGCCAAAAAGCCCGTGGCTCGTCGCCGAGCGGTCGTCCCCGGGGCTGTTGAAGTAATGCGTGCCCGTGGGCTCGGCCGTGCCGACCATCCACTCGTACACGACCTCGTGATCCGGCGTCGCGTACGCGGCGGCGTTGGCGTCGATGACCGGCGTCAACGCACCGGTGAGGTACTCACCGGCGCCGTGGATCCGCAGGCCGACGGGTTGATCGTCGGTGAGCCGGTCGCGCAGCTGGATACGCAGGCACTCGCCCTGGTCAACCCGCAGCGTGAGCGGCTGGATCGCATCGCCCTGGAGTCCGATCGACACCGCCGGCTCCGCCGCGTTCGCCCGAGCCTTCGCGTTCTGGGCCTCTTCCGCGCGCACGCGAGACACATCCTCGTCGAGGACGTACATCCGGCCTTGTGGGTCGTGATCGAGGTAGCGGTTGTAGGTGATGTCGACGGCGATCGCGGACACCTCGTACGCGCGCACGGCCGCGCCAGCGACGCAGGCTGCGGGCTCGACCGCCGCAGCCGGTGCCGCGTGGAGCACGAATCCCTGCGACTCCTCATGGGCGCTCGCGCCGTCGGCAGAAGTGGCATCGCCGTGCAGGTGCGGCGCGACCGCCGCGGCCCCGACCGGTGCCGGAGGAGCGGCGGACAGCGGGTGCGGCATGGTGAGCCAGCCCGCCAATGCAGTGATCGTGAACATGACGAAGGTGAGCCCGCCGATCGCCACACACGCGAGGGACCCCACCCACGTCCGGGTGGGCGGGATGGGGTCCGTCAGCTCGAGCGCGAAGTTATTGGCCGACCTTGACGGTCCCTTCCATGTCCGGGTGGATCAGGCATTTGTACGGATAGGTGCCCGCGGCCGTGAACGTGAGCTTGTAGCTAAAGAAGGTCGGCGGGAATGACAGGAGGAAGCCTGAGTTATGCAGGCCCTTGCCGTCCCAGCCCGGCGCGACGACGGGGATCGTTTGCGGCGGTGCGTTCGGGGGCAGCGGGGCGGCTCCGGCCGGCGGCGGCGGCGCGCCGGGTCCGCCCGCGGGGGCGAAGGCCCTCCCGTTCACCGCGACCGTGCCGTCGGGCGCCTTCGAAAGAGCGCCGACGAAATCGGCGGGCGCGTTGAACGCGATCATGTGCGGCCCGAAGACCTTCCAAGTGACCGAGCCACCGACCGGGACCGTGATCTGCTTCGGGGCGAAGATCGGCGCCTGCGAGTCCTGGACCTTGTCGCTGATTACGCCGGCGAACGCGCTCTCCGCGGTGCCCTTATTCGCGGCGTCGACGGCCGGCTGCAGCGCGTCGACACGCGTCTTCACCTGATCAGCGATCGCCTTCTTCAGGTCGTCTGCGCTCTGGGTCGCCTGGCCCTTGTCCACGACGGTGAGCTTCCCGAGCATGCCGTTCGCGTGCAGGAGGCAGATGAAGTTGTACACGCCGGGCTTGATCGTGTCCGCGAGCTTCAGGCTGTACCCCTGGCTCGGCTGCAGCCAGCCGCTATTGACGAAGGACTGCGTCCCACTGAAGTCGACTGCCTTCTGCTGCTCCTTCGAGCAGGCATCCTTCGGGGGCGCGCCGCTCGCGAGGAAGCAGGGCTGGGCCGCAGCCTGGCTGACCGGGAGCTGCGGCGGCGCGCCGATGAGGTCGGGCAGGCCGAACGGTTCGAGGCTGGGCACCGGCGGTCCCGGCGGGATCTTCGCAACGGCCGCGTCGACGAGCGTGCCGAAGGTCACGGTGTGCGGCTCACCGCGGTCGAGGGTCGTGAACTTGATCGTGTCGCCCGGGCGGGCCTTCAGCTCATTGGGGAAGTACGCGGTGACCTGCAGGTTGAACGCTGGAGACGTCGCATCCACGGTGACGTCATACGTCGCGGGCGGCGGAGCGGCGGCCGGCCCGCATGCGCTCGCGATGATGCTCAATGCCCCGGCAAGCAAGGCGAAGTGTCGCGTCATGGATCCTCCTTCGCACGGTGGCCTCGCGGCCGACCGACGGGGTGGACGCTAGGGCCCCTCGCCGATGCTGTCTAGGCCCGGTCGCTCGGTCGTCCGGCGGGTCGATTTCGGGGAGCGGCAGCGCCGGCGCTCAGCGCGCGAGGAGGGCGTCGAGCGCCGCCCGAAGCTCGTCGGTCGCGGTCGGGCCCTCGAACGCCGCGGCGATCGTCCCGGTGCGGTCGATGAGGAAGACCCACGGCTCGCTCTGGAGCCGCCACTCCTGGACGGTCGGCGTGAACCGGATCTTCGCCGGGTCCGGCCGGAAGTCCTGGTAGATCTCGGCGTGGATGAACGCCACGCGATCGCCATACGCCGGCTCGAGGAGCTGCACGGCGTGCACCTCGGGACCGCACGTCGCGCTCGTGCAGAACGCCGGTGTCGCGAAGACGACGAGCGCTGGGCGATGCTGCGCGATGGCGTCGGCGATCGAGAGCTCGTGCATGTCGTCCGGCGGATCGCCGCTATCGATGTCGCGGACATCGGCAACGTCGCGCCGGGTCGGGTTTCGGCTCGCTGGAGCGGCCTGGCCGGGTGCTGGCACGGACCCGGTGACGCCGACATTGACGGCCACGCGGCTCTGGACCGCGGGCGCGGTCCCACGCTGCATCGTGATCTCGCCGGTCCACTGGCCAGCTGCCGCGAAGCTGACGTAGGCCACGTAGATCCCCTTACCCTCGAGCCCCTCCGAGCGGTAGTCGGCGACCGCGTCGCTCGCCTGGGGATCGGCGGAAGAGCCCCGGTAGACGCGGACGTGCACGCGAGCATCCGCGACGGGGCTGTTCCGATCGAGCACGCCGATCGCGAGGCGCTGCCGACCGACGAGGATCTGGGTATTGACCAGCACGGCTTGCAACTGTGGCGCAGCAGCGGGTCGCCCCGAGCTGGACACGACTGGGGCGGCGGTCGGCGCACAGCCCGACAGCAGAACGACGAACACCACAAGTGGGCGAAGGATGGCGCTAACGCTACTCCCCAGCAGCCCTCCGGCGGGGGTCAGGGACGTCGTCTCGTGACCGCCTGCCAGCCCTACAGTGCGCGGTGCCATGGCGAGCGACCCCAACGGTCAGTCCGCGATCACGCCGGAAGCGGCATACCAGGCCCTGCGCGGCCACAGCGGCTGGGTGGTCGAGCGAGCGCGGCTGTACCGCGACTTCGATTTCGACTCCTTTGTCTCCGCCATCGCCTTCGTCAATCAGGTCGCAGAGCTCGCCGAGCGCTTGGGGCACCATCCGAACATCCGCATCCACGAGTGGCGCTTCGTCCAGCTGGAGCTCTATTCACATCTGCTCAACGCGCTGACCCGGCTGGACGTCGAATTCGCGCTCGCGCTTGACGCGATGCTCGGCGGCGGCAAGGACTCCAGACCGATCTAGCCGAACAGCTCCTGGTGCCGACGCCGGAGCGCAGCTTCCGCGTCCGCGGCAAGGCGTTCGACGAGCGCGCCGGCCGGCTCGATGGAATCGATGAGGCCGGCATCCTGACCGATGAGTAGGCTGCCCCGCTCGGCGTCGCCGGTCGCCCGCGCCGCTTGGAGCTCGGCCAGCGTCTCGCGTTGCCGCCGGCGCAGCTCCCCCTCGCGACCGAGCCATTGCCGGATGAACGCGTTGCGCCGCACGCGCGAATACGCCCCCGGCCAGACTCTGCCGTTCGCGATATCCGAGATCTCGGTGAGCAGCGTGTCGTGTCCGTCGCTTTCGACGATCGCGCGCTTGTAGCCATCGGGGAGCGGGGATTCGTTCGTCGCGAGGAATCGGGTACCAAGGAGGACGCCCTGCGCCCCGAGCACAATCGCGGCTGCGATGCCCTCGCCGTCAGCGATGCCGCCGGCCACGACGACCGGGACCGGCGCGAGCGCGCGAATGACCATCCGGGCAAGCGGCAGCGTCGCCATGAGCCCGACGTGTCCGCCGCCTTCGGTCCCCTGCGCCACGACGATGTCGGCGCCGGCTTCGGCTGCGCGCTTCGCCTCTTCCAGGGTGTCGGCCTGATGCATGAACAGCGCGCCCGCCGCATGCGCCCGCTCCGCGATCGCCCGCAGATCCTGATCCGGTCTGCGCCAGGCCGTGGACAACACGCGCGGACGACATCCAAGCACGGTCTCGAGGTGCTCGTCCGTTGTGTCGAAGAGCAGGACGTTGAGCCCGAATGGCGTGATCGTGAGCTCGCGGATCCGCGCGACGACGCTCCGCACGTCATCCGATCCCCGGACCCCGCTCGTCGCGGACGGCGTCGGCGCCCCAAAGATCCCGAAGCCACCCGCAGCGCTGACCGCAGCGACGAGCGGCGCCCCGGTACCGCCCGACATCCCACCCAGCACGATCGGGTGACGGATGCCCAGGAGCGCGGTGAGCGCGGTCGTGATCACGACAGCCGCCCGATCGCGAGCAGCAGGCCGTCCGCCTTGATCGCTGGGCTCGTGACGACGAAGAGCACGATGCCGGTCACCGGCGCGGTGATGGCAGCGAGCGGTTCGCCGAGCAGATCGACCATCGCGCCGAGATCGTCGCCGGCCGAGACCTGCTGCCCCACCTGGACGCGCGACCGGAAGATGCCCTCCACCGGCGAGCGCAGCCAGTCGAAGCTTTGCAATACCTGTGTCGGCGGGACGGGCTCGGGCTCGCCGGCCAACGCACCGATCGCGCGCAGCACGTTGGTCACGCCGCGCACATGGCGGACGACATCTTCCTCGACGAGCAGGCCGCGGCCGCCGGACTCGGCGAGCATCGACGCGACGCCCATACTCGCGGCGACGGCGTAGAGCGAACCGGGACGCTCGCCGGTCGGCGAGCTCGTGACCGCCCACGGCGCGCCGTACGTGTGGGCCATCGTGCGAATCCGCGCGTCGAGGGCAGCATCGCCGGTCTGGCGATAAATGACGAACGGGATGAGGTCCTCGATGAGGTCGCCGGCGTGCAGGTCGATCGCGTTGTCGCAGCGCTGGATGACCTCGGTCGTGAGGCGGTGCGCGAAGCGCTGGCTCCAGGTGCCGGTCGGGTCGCCCGGGAAGACGCGATTGAGGTTGTCCCCGTCCTCCGGGTTCACATAGATGCTGCGCTCGAAGAAACCGGGGCGGTTGATGAGCGGCAGGACGAGCACGGTGCCGCGGACCAGCTGCGGATCGAGCGAGCGGCCCAGCCGCAGGGCTGCCTCGATGCCCGTGTACTCCGCCGCGTGCACGCCTCCCGTGATCAGGACCGTCGGCCCGCTCGCGGTGCCCGCGATCGCGAAGTAGGGCCACGTGTATTTCGCGAGCGCATCGTCGCCGGCGAAGGTGAAGTGCCCCGCGGTCCGCTGCCCGGCCGCGGGGACCTCGATCGGACCGATCATCCGCTGCGTCGGCATGCGGCGCTAGCGCCCGGCCTCATCAACCAGGGCATTCGCGCGCTTCACGAGGTCCCGGAGCGCGTCGACGGCGCGCGGTGCCGACCCGTCGATGGCGCCACGCAGCTCGATCGCGAGAGCGTCGCGACGGGTCGTGAGATCCGCGATCCGGGCGTCGGCCTTCGCACGGGCCTCGGAGCCACCGCGCACGCCAGCCGTCGAGAGCTTGAGGACGGTGGCGCCGAGATCGCCGAATGGGGCGTTGATCCGCTTGTACGCGTCGCGCGCCGCGAGCAGCTCGTCGCTCGTGCGCCGGGAAAGCGCCGGGAACGCGGGCACGCCGTCGAGATCACCGGTGGGCGCGATCCCCAACGCGTAGCGGATCGTCGCGACGATGTCGGAGTGATCGGTGAACGCTCCGAGCTTCCCGGGCTTTACCCCGGCACCGACGATCCCGATCCAGAAGTCGTTGATGTCCGGGCCGATCGTGCCGTGGTTCCAGCGCCCGCAGTTCGAGCAGGGCCCGCGATTGAAGTAGGAGTCGGCATCGCTGAAGGCGATGTAGGTCGGCGCGCGCTGATCGCTCGTCGGGATGTGCAGCGCCTTCATGGCGGACCTCGTGGCGATGGACTGGATGCCGGCCGTCCGCGCGAGCGTGTCCGCGAGCGCGTCGGCGTTCGCGCCGTAGAAGATACCCGCCGCGCCGTTGATCGCCGGCTGGAGGCCGGCGGTGTCAACGATCTTTGCGTAGTCGTCCAGGTAGTGGTCTTCCTCATCGGTCGTGACGACGAACAGTGTGTTCGCGGTCGTGATGCCGAGCGTCGCAAGGTCCGTGAAGAACTTGCCGAACGCGGCGTCGTCCGCTTTCAGCAGATCGTCGAACGAGCCTTTCGCGAGGTTGCCCACGCACGACTGGGGCGTCGTCCCGGTGCAGCGCTGGTGGGTATTCTCGATGTAGTTGAAGACGATCGGCACGCCGCTCTTGAGCAACGCGGTCGCGAGCGGGAGCGTGATCGCGGCGCTCTTCAGCGGTGGACCCGACCAGCCATTGAGCCAGCCCTCGGGCGCGGCTTCACGGAGCGCTGCGATCTCGGCGGTGCCAAGCTCGGCCTTGCCGTCCTTGCGGTGCACGGCGAGACCCCAGTAGCGGTCGAGGTCCTGATTCGAGACTTCGCGGCCAATGTAGGCCTGCGCCTCCTGCTTGTTCTCGAGCACCAGACCCTGCCAGCCGACGGCGCCGACGTCGTAGCCGGCCTTGTTGAACGCGACCCACGGAGGATCCGACAAGAACGGCGGCGGTACCTGCTTGCCGAGGTTCTCCCAGTAGGCGAATCCGACGCGGCCGGCACCGGCGGGCGCCTGGAACGAGTTGGAGAGCGCGCCGTGCCGGTCCGCGTACTGACCGCTCGCGATGCTCGCGAATCCGGGCGCGGTCCGCGTGGGAAGACCGGGGTGGTGCGTGTTCAACGTCCAGGCGCCCTGCTGCAGGAAGCCCCACAGGTTCGGCATGGCGCGTTGCACGTCGTCGCCGTGATAGTTGTCGAGCCCGATGACGATCACGCGGCTGGGCATCAGCGGTGACGGCTCCGTGACCGGGGCCGGGATGCAGGACGCCGCGAATGTCGATGCGAGAGCAAGCGCGCAGATCCGCTTCAGGATCATCGCAGGCCTCATGTCACGCTCCTCCTCCGACCTCGACGCCGCGCGCGCAGTCTAGGATGCCGAGCCAGCGTTACTTGCTGGTGTCGCGCTTCCCGAGGTCGCCGGTCGTGACCCGCTGCGGAACCACTGCTGCTGCCGAGCGGACGAGCCGTGGGTCCGCTTCTGGGGCGCGACCCGACCCTGCGTCTCGCGTTGGCTGCGGTCATCGTCGACGGCTGAGGCCGCATCGACGGCCGCGGGTGCGGCGAGAGCGATGGTGTCTTCGGGATCGGCGCGACGGAGGATCGGAACATCATCGGCGCGGTCACCTTTGTGAAGTCACGTGGCGCCGCGGGATCCGAACGCGTCGCCGTGCTCGGCGTGTCGCTCGGCGCTGGGGACGCGGTGCTCGCCGCGGGCACGCGACGATCGGCTCATGGCGGTGATCGCCGACAGCAGCTGGGCGGATGAGCGGTGCAGTTCGCGGATGGGCAGCGTCGCTGTCGGTCCGTTGCAGGCACTGGTGCTGCCGTACGAGGCCGCGCTCGTGGATACCGCGAGATGTAAGCGCGGACGAAACTGCTGGCGCTCGCTCCATCGACCGCCAGACGCGCTAGATTGCGGCGACGGCCACCTGGTCGCGGCCCCGGCGCTTCGCCTCGTAAAGCGCGCCGTCGGCGAGTCGGAAGAGTTCGTCGGGATCGGCGGGGTGCTCGGGCAACGCCGCGACGCCGGCGGAGACGGTGATCCGCACATGCTCCGAACTGACTGAGAAGTCGCGTGAGGCGATCGCTGCGCGCACACGCTCTGCCAGGATGATGCCGGCGGCGAGATGGGTCTCCGGCGCGATGAGGACGAACTCGTCGCCGCCGAACCGAGCCACGAAATCGGACGTGCGCACCGTCGAGCGGATCTGATGCGCGAGATCACCGAGCAACCGGTTGCCCTCGCCGTGGCCGAAGCGGTCGTTCACCACCTTGAGATGGTCGCTGTCGAAGACGGTGAGGGTCAGCGGGCGCTCGTGGCGCTTCGCCCGCGACACCTCTTCGATCAGCCGCGTCGAAAGCTGCCGGGCGTTCGGGAGACCCGTGAGCGAATCGGTGATCGCGAGCCGGTTGGCCTCGTGGTAGGCACGGACGGCGGCCACCGCGAGACCGACCTGGTTGCCGAGTGTCTGCGCGAGGCGGAACTGGTCCTGGGTGTAGCTCCCGACGCCGATCTTCACTGCCCGGATCACGCCGATGAGACCGTTCTCGACCAGGAGGGGCACCACGATCGCGGACTTGGACTCGAGCGGCGTACCTTGGATCGCGCGCGGCCGGCCGTCCTTCGCGACATCATCGATGAGCGCCGGCTCGCGATGCTCCGCGGCCCAGCCCACCATCCCTTCTCCCAGCCGGATGATGCTCTCGTGCACCCGCTGCTCGTAATCCGTGGCGTAGTAGCGCGGGTCGAATGTGAGGCTCGCGACGCGCAGGTTCTCCCGTTCCGCGTTCCAGAGATAGATCGCGGTCGAGTCCGAGGTCGTGAGCTCCTGAAAGGATTCGACGGCGCAGCGCAAGGTCGCGTCGAGGTCGAGTGAGGTCGCCACTTGCGCGACGCGGGACACGGCCCCGAGTTGCGCGATGTCGCGGGACCGCGCCTCAAGGCTCCGCGATCGGAGGAGGCCGAACGCGACCAGGTGGCAAAAGGACGCAAGCACGCGCTCGGTGTCCTCACCGAACGCGTTGAGCTCCGGGCTCTGCACGGACAGGACGCCGAGCAACTCATCACCCTGCGCGATCGGCACGCAGATCTCCGAGCGACACGCTGTCCCGGTGTCAATGAATCGATCATCGGCAAAGACGTTGCCGACGTTCACGACCCGGCGCTCGCGGGCAGCGGCGCCGGTCAGGCCGCGGTCCAGGGTCGTCCGGAAAACGCTGACCGCCGGGTCGTTCTGGCCCGGGCCCTGACCGCCCGCCATCACCAGCTCGCGGGTCCCCGGCTGGTAGAGGAGGAGATAGCGGAGCCCATACCCAAAAGTGTCACCGAGCAGCTCGAGCGCCCGATGGACGACGTCGCGCTCGCTCTCGGCCGACAACAGGCGGATCGCCGCGTCGCTGATATCCTCGATCGCCGATCCGGTCACGACGACATCCTCATCGGCAAGAGCATGAGGGTCCTCACCGCCGTTCAATCCGCCTGTACCAGGCGGAAGCCGCCGGTGCCGCAACGTCCGCGCCGTTCGGACGTTTGTCTGGCCGGTGGACGGGGGACCGGGGGCGAAGACGCGTCGCGCGACTCGTGGTCCGACGCGCCGCAAGATGCTCGGCATCGCGGCCGGGGCTGCCGCGAGCGTGGCCGGCACGCGCCTCATGGGTCTCCGGCACTTCGATGAGCGAACGCTTCGGGCGGGCGCGGCACGCCTCCTCGGCCGGCCGGAGCTCACCGCGGACACCACTCCGCTCACGGATGCGCCGGCTCCAATACGCGGCGGGCCATGTGAAGATCCCGCTCGCTCCGCTGCAGCCGCCGGTCGCCGACCGACCGCACCAGCCGGAGGAGCCCGAGGACGAGGCGCCGGCACCGACATTGTCCGCGTCGCCCCGACCGCCATCAACGGCGCAGCACTCGGCTACGCCTGCCACGTCGAATCGCCCACCGGTCGCGATCGCCCTGGCCACGCCCGCGGCGGCACCGCGGACCGCGGCCCCGACCATCGCGCGGCGCCTCACCCTCGCACCCGGCGTCCGCGCCACCAAGCTGCCGGCGATCAGCAACACCCACTCGAGCTGATCCGCTAGGCCAGCCGGAGCACGTACAGACCGCCGTGCAACCGGTCGGTCACGAAGATCAGACCGTCCGCGCTGACGAGCACGTCGTTCAGCTGGATCGTCGCTTGGCCGGGCGGCGCCTCGGGTACGTAGGCCGCGATCTCCGTGGGGTCGAGCGGATCCGCGACGTCGAAGACCCGGAGGCCACCGTTGAAATACGTGACGAACACGAGCGTGTCGCTCTGAAACGTGCCGGGGCGGTTCTCGTGCAGGTTGTGCGGGCCGAAGCGCAAGCCGCGCGTGCAGTAGTCCCCCTTCGGAACCGGGAAGCGCGACACCGCGCGCGGCAGCAGCTCGTCCGAGATGTCGATGACGTGGACATCCTTCCGTCCCCCCGCGCAGCCGGGCTCGATGGCTTCGTCCGTCACGACGAGGAACGGCCGGTCACCGAGCGGCAGCGCGGTGTGCGTATGGGGGTGGCCGCCGGACTCCGACGCCCAGCCCAGCGCTGAGAGGCGCTCGAGCTCGCCGTCAGCCGCGTGGAACACCACGACGCCCGCGTCGAAGTAGCCGGCGTACGCGCGGTCGCGCCGCACGATGAGGCTGTGCGCGCCGATGTCGCTGCCCTCGGGCAGGCGATCCTCACCGTCGCGCTGCCCCGGCCACCACCACCGCGACGCGATCCGCGGCGCGGTCGGGTCCGCGAGATCGAACACGATGAAGATCCGACCCTGATACCCGTGCTCGCGCGCGGAGGCATACGCCCAGCGACCACCGGGGTAATGGATCCGGTGGACGCCCAGACCGTTGACGGGGCAGAACCCGATCTGCCTCAGCTCTTCCGGGCGCGAGACGTCGTACACGATCAGCCCGCTGCTCTCCGGCGCGCCTACCCGGTACGGGTACTGCTCGTGATTCGCAAGGAGCAGATCGCCGGCGAGCTCGACCTTGTGCGAGTGCGTGCCGCTCGGCACGGTCGTCTGCCAGACGACGCGGGGAGTGGTGATGTCGGAGATATCGACGACGCTCGTGCCGACGCGCGAATCGCCCATATGACCGACGTACACGATGTCGCCGTTGCGCATGATCTGCATCCCGTCGCCCTTGCCGTCGAGGTCGGAATGCGCGACGAGCTCGAGGCCGCGCTGCTCGAGGGCTCGAGGGAGCGCTATCGGCGCACCTGGTCCGCGAGCCAGTCGGCAACGATGGGCCGGTAGATGTGCGGGATGTTGTTGCAGACGTGATTGCCGTCCGCGAACAGGATCCAGCGCGCGTGCGGCGCGCGATCCGCCATCCGTTTCGCGTTGTCCGGCGCGGCAATGTTGTCCTTCGCGCCGTGCACGACGAGCAGCGGCCGGTCGAGCTTCTCGATGACGCCGGCGAGGGTCGAGCCCTTCATGTACGGCGCGGCGTCCGCCGGAGTCGCGGCCTTCCAATAGTGCAGGAAACGCGGCCCATGGAGATCGTCGCTCAGATCGCGATCCTCCTGATCGAAACGGCCGCCGATCGCGGCGACGGCCTTGATCCGCGGCTCCAGCGCCGCGCAGCGCGGCGCGAAGTAGCCGCCGAGGCTCACGCCGAGCGCCACGATCCGGTCGGGGTCGAGATCCGGCCGCCCCGCCGCGAAGTCGACGACCGCGCTCCCCGCGCGCTCCCAGTCCACCCGACCACCCATCCGCTCCCAGACCTCGCCCTGCCCGGGCCCGTCGAAGGTCAGTGTCGCGAGGCCACGCTCGAGGAGCACCGCCTCGAACGTGGCGTGCTCTTCCTTCGTCGAGTCCAGGCCGCTGAAGAAGAGGGCGACCGGAGGCCGCTGAACGCCGCGCGGCTTTCGGAGGTGCGCGGGCAGCGTGATCGCCTCGAACGGGATCTCCACCCGCTCCGCGGGCGGATCGAGGTACTCGAGCGTCTGTCGGTACAGCGCGGCCTTGCGCTTCTGCGCCGCGAGCCACGCGTCCACCGGGCGCACGGCGTTGAAGTGCCCGAAATGCAGGCAGAGCGCGGCCAGCCGGCGGTGGCCGGCCGCCGTGGCCCGATGGCCCGCGCTGTCGGCATCGTCGGCTGCGCTGACATGCCCGTCCGCCGTGCGCGTCCATTCGGGCAGCCACTGGTCGAAGCGCTGCACCCGCGCGATCGTCGTCTCGTAGTCGTATGGCTCGATCCCGTTCGCGAGGAAGCGCGGGCGCCACGACTGCTTCTGCCGCTCGAGGACGGTGGGATCCATCACGCGCCTGCGACCGCGAGCTCGAGTGGGAACGCGTCCACCTGCTCGCGGCCCGTCGGAGTGACGATGAACGTGTGGCCGACGAACATGCCGAGCTCGCCGGTCTCGTCGATCGGATTCGGCTCGACGACGTAGACGTTACCCGGCCGCTGGATGCGATCGAACGGCTCGACATCGTCGCGGTCGGTCCAGATGTGCGGCTCACCGGTGATGAAGTCGATCCCATGCGCGTGGATCGGCCGCGACTGCTTCCCCAACGCGCGGAAGCACGCGCCCGCCTCATGCAGGTCGAGCACCAGCCGGCCGGGTCCGACCGCTTCGACCAGCGTCAGGTAGCCGGGCTTCGCGACCTCGTCCCAGAAACGCCGCACCCGTGGCGTTGGCTGGCCGACGCAGATGGGCGATCCGACCTGCGCGGTGTAGCCGCAGTACCCCGCGGCAAGCTCCATGACGATGAGATCGCCCGCCTGTAGCACGCGCCCCGAAGGGCGCGGATTGCCGAAGATGAGCTTGGGGTCCGCCATCGGGGTCGAGGCGAGGATCACGAAGTTCACGTCACCGCCGCCGTCGACGATCGCGTGCATCGCCGCGGCGCGGAGCTGATGGTCGGTGACGCCCGGGCGGGCTCGGGCGACGATGGCTTCCATCCCGGCCTGGCAGAGGCGCCCCGCCATGCGGATACAGTCGAGCTCTTCGTCGCTGTGGACCGCGACGAGCTCGTGCATCCAGTGCGCGGTGAAGACCAGTTCCCCGTCGGGCAGACCGGCGCGAAGCGATTCGTACTGGTTCACCGGCAAGTGATCGCCGAATCGCGGATCGATCTCGAGCAGCCCGATGCGGCCGCGCTCGAGGCCGAGCTCGCGGATCCGCTCCACCATCACCTCGCCGAAGCGGCCGCCGCGGCTCTGCCGCACGTCGCCGAGCGCGTTCGCTGTCTCCCGGCGAACGGCCTCGAGATGGGTGCCACCCATCGAGTACACAAGCGTCGGCTCACCGACGAGGGGAACGACGACATAGTTGGCGACCGCGTGCCATTCCCAATGTCCGGTGAGCCATTGCATGCCGCCGCCGAACGACCAGTGGTTCGGGCCACCCGGGACGATGACGCAGTCGAGGCTGGCCTCCCGCATCTTCGCTCGGAGCGCCGCGTACCGCCGGGCGTATTCCGCGCCGGAGAACAGCGGATAGATCGCGTCGCGAAAGTACGGCGTGTCATGCATGTTGTTGAACGGCAACGACTCGTCGAGCCGGTGCCGAAGCTCCTCCCAGGGGAGCGATGTCGCTCGCGTGGTGGTCGCCATCAGTCCTTGCAGCCGTTGATGGTGGTCGCTCCGCCCGCGAGGGCGAGGGCTTCATTCCCGAGCGCCTCGGCGACGATCTGATCGTAGGTGAGCTTCTGGGCGGGCTCGATGTCCTTGTTGTCGATGGACGATTGGATGGACCACTCGGTCCGCGGCTTGTTGAAGCCGGTGTTCACCGACCACACGCAGTTCTTCGTCAGGAAGTCGTAGGCGTAGCCGGTGGCGTCAGCTTCCTTCTGGGTCGCCTTCGCCATGATCGGGAGGACCTTGTCCTTGTTGCCGTAGATGAAGCGGTTGGTCTCGATGAGCGTCGCGACGACGTCGCGGATGAGCGCGTGGTCCTCCGCGATCTTCGAGGTCGCGACGCCGTACGCGTTGAAGAAGTACAGCGGGAGCAGCTGGTCGAGATTCGTCAGCACGTGCAGACCCGGCTTCTGCTTCCGGGCGACGAAGACATCCTCAGGGTGCAGCGCGACGCCGTCGATCTGGCCGGCCAACAGACCCGGGAGCCGGGCCGCCGTACCGGTGGAGATGAACTGCGCGTCATCGACGGTGAGCCCCGCGGTCTTCAGGACCTCGCGGCCCATCCGCCAGTTGAAGGAGCCCACGCCGCCGCCGGCCGCGGACAGCCGCTTGCCCTTGAGATCCGCGGCGGTCTTGATGTTCTCGGCGACCATGTACACGTGCGGCAGGCGGGGCGCCATGCCCCATACCTGCTGGCCCTTGAGGCCCGCCTGGATCGCGACCTCGTTCAGCGAGGCCATCACCTTTCCCTGGGACACGGCGGTGAGGTTCGTGGGCGAGAGCCCGCCGTCGAACTCGACGATCTCGACGTCGATGCAGCGCTTCGCGAAGAAGCCGAGCTCCTTCCCAACGTACGGCGGCGTGTGGACGACGTTCGGCGGCGCGGTGGAGACGCCGATCGATATCTTCCGCGGCGTCTGGCAGGCCGTGGCGGTGGGTGACGCGGCGGACTGCGCGCTCCCCGCCGGCCCCGATGGGCCGGCCGCGGGGCCGCATGACACGACCACCACCAGCGCAATGATCACCGCCACGATGGACCGACGCACCCTCATGACCGCCCCTCCCAACGCTTAGTCGTGATCTTGCGCCGCGACCCACGGCGCGACCCGCCGCTCGAGCAACCGCACGAGCGTCGTCAGCGTCACCCCGAGCAGCCCAAGGGTCACGATCGGCACGAACATCCGGTCCACGCGGTACTGGCTCGCGGTCCGCACGATCAGGTAGCCGATGCCCGAGATCGCGGTGTACAGGTCGGCGAGGACCATTCCGATGAGGCCGCGACCCACCGCCAGCCGGAGACCCGTGATGATGAACGGGAGGGCGGCGGGAAGGACGATGTTCACCCACAGCTGCCGCTCGGAGCAGCGGAACGCCCGACCCACTTCCAGCAGCTTCGGATCGACGCTCTTCACGCCCTGGTACGTGTTGATGACGAGCGGGAAGAAGGCGAACAGGAAGAGGATGACGACCTTCGCGGTCGTCTCGTATCCGGCTGCGAGGACGATGAGCGGGACGAGCGCGACCGTGGGCGTCGAATAGAGGAACGTGACGTACATGTCGAGCGCGACATCGAGCACCCAGAAGCGCGCGAGCAGCAATCCCGCCGTGATACCCGCCGCGGCGGCGACGCTGAGCCCGATGGCCAGAACGACGAGGCTCGGCCAGAGGTAGGTCCAGAGTTCGCCGCTCGCGATCATCGCCGCGCCCGCGACGATCACCTTCGACGGGGTGGCGAAGAGGATGGGGTCGACTAGGCCGCCGAAGACCTGCCAGGCGCCCAGCACGATCGTGAGCGAGGCCGCGCGCACGCCGGCGGCGCGGAGCCGCCGCGTCCGCCGGCGGCGTGCGGCGGTTGCCCGCGCGCGCTCCTGCTGTTCCGCGTCCGAACCCACGGCAAGGCCGCGTGCGACCGTTCCGGCGCTCATGCGCTCACCATCGCACTCGCCGCATCGGGCCGCAGCTGCGACCAGATGTGCTCACGCAGCTCCGCGAAGCGCGGGTCGGCCCGGATCGCCGTGGTGTCACGCGGCCACCCATAGGGCACCCGGACGATCTCGCGCACCCGCGCCGGCCGCGTGGTCGTAACGACAACCCGATCGCCGAGGATGATCGCCTCGTCAATGGAATGCGTGACGAAGACGACCGTCTTGCGCTCGCCTTCGATCGCCATGATCCGGAGGAGCTCTTCTTGCAGCGTCTCGCGGGTTTGCGCGTCCAGCGCGGCGAACGGCTCGTCCATCAGCAGGACCTGGGGATCCATCGCGAGCGCACGCACAAGGCCGGCGCGCTGCTGCATGCCGCCCGACAGCTGGTACGGATAGCGGCGCTCGGATCCGGCGAGGCCGACGAGCTCGAGATAGTGTCCGACGCGATCGCGGATCCGCTGCGCGGGTGCGTGGGCCATCGCCAGCCCGAACGCGGCGTTGTCCCACACCGTCTTCCACGGCAGGAGGCCGAAATGCTGGAACACCATGCTCACGCCGTCCGGCGGGCCATCGACCGTCAGTCCGCCGACCGCGATCGACCCGTCGCTCAGCCGGGTGAGCCCCGCGATGCAACGGAGCAGGGTCGTCTTGCCGCAGCCGCTCGGTCCCACGATGCTCACGACCTCGCGCTCGCGGACGTCGAGCGACAGCTCGCGGAACGCGACGACGGCGCCATCGAGGAACACCTTGGCTGCGTCGTGGATGACGATCGCGGCGCCTTCAGGCATGGCGGGATGCTACGCCCCGGTCAGCGTGAGGCGATCCGCACGTCAACGAGGACCGGGCGCCCCTCGTCCATCGCATTGAGCGCCGCGGCGAACGTCTGCTCGAGTGCCTCGGGATCCTCCACCGGACCGAATCCCTCCGCCCCGAGATCACGCGCCAGGCTCGCGAAGTCGATGCCGGGCTCGTCCATGCGCTGACCGATCCAGCGGTTCTCGACTGGGCGCCCGCGCTGCCGGGCGACGCGCTCCTGGTGCTCCTCGTCGTTGTGATAGCTCTGGTTGTTCCCGATCACGAACAGCACCGGAATGCGGTGATGCGCCGCGGTCCAAAGCGCGGTCGGTGCGGCGAGCAGCTCTCCGTCGCCGATGATCGCGACCACCGGCCGGCCACTGCCCTTCGCCGCGAGCGCGGCCCCGACGACGATCCCGGGACCGGAGCCCACGGCGGCGGCGCCATCGTGACCGAGATAGCTCAGAGGTTTGGTGAATTCCCAGGTCGCAGCGGGCCATGGGTTGTGCGGCGCCTGGGCGACCATCGTGTCCGCCGCGCGCGGGCCGAGTGCGGCGTGCAGCGACGAGACCAGGCGCGCGAAGTCGATCGGGCGCTCGCCACGGCGCTTGTCGTTCCCGGCCGCCCAGACCTTGCGATGCGCCCGCGAACGCTCGGCCAGCGCGCGGGCCCGCTCCTCGGCACGGCGCCGCACGGGCGGCGCATCCGCGAGTAGGCGCCCAACGGCCTCGCGCAGTGCCGCGATCGCCGGTACCGAGCTCGACACGATCGCGATCTCGGCCTGCGGTAGCGCCTGGTAGTCCGCGGACCACGACCGCGTGGCGTACGGCTCGAGGGTCACGTTGATCAGGCGAACGGGCGCGCCGTCGCGCTCGCGGAGCGCTCCGGAGACGTCGGTGCGCTGGATCGCGAGGATCGCGTCGGCCTCGCGCACGGCCTCGCTGAAGCCGTCGGCCGATTGCGTCCGCGAGGTGCCCTGATGCAGTGGGTGGTCGCTGGGGAACGTGGCCGGGCTCGACCGGTCTGTGATGACGGCCGCGCCCAGCAGCTCCGCGAGCGCGACGAGGTCCGCCCACGCGGCAGCGGTCGCGGCCGTGCGTCCAAGCAGCAGCACCGGATGCTCGGCCTCGACGAGCAGCCGCGCCGCACGGGCGACGGCATCCGTATCGGGTGCGGGGGCCGTCGGCGCGGCGAACGATGCGACATCGGGCAACGCGACCGGTGTCGCGAGCTTCTGCTCCTGCAACCCGGCGTCGAGACACACGTACACCGGCCCGCAGGGCTCGAGGTGCGCGAGCTGCCAACCGCGCAGTAGCGCTTCCGGCGTCGCGGCAACGCTCGCCGGCTGATGCTCCCATTTCGTGAAGTCGCGGACGAGCTCCCCCTGCTCGTGGGCGGTGTGGATCCAGTCGATCCAGGGGCGGCGGGCCGTCGCGTCCATCGGCCCGGTGCCACCGAGGATGAGGACGGGGGCGCGATCGCACCACGCGCAGAAGATCGTCATCGTCGCGTGCATGAGCCCGACGGTGCTGTGTACGGCGGCCGCCATGGCGCGACCGGTGACCTTCGCGTAGCCGTGCGCGACCGCGACCGCGACCTCCTCGTGATTGCAGACGATCATCGTCGGACCCTCGTTGCCGAGGTAATTGACGATGCTGTCGTGGAGTCCGCGGAAGGACGCGCCGGGCTCGAGCGCGATGTATTCGACGTCGAGGCGGCGCAACATCTCCGCCACCACGTCGGAGCCCCACTCGGGCGCGGCGGGGCGCGCGGCCGCGACGGTCGGGCGGTCTCGATGGATCACGGGCTCACGCATGGTATTTCGCCGGGCGTCCGTCGCGTGCGGCCGCACGTATGATGGGTGAATCGTCGCTGCCGGGCATGCTGCACGAGGGGGTGGAGCGATGCGGCCCACATTCGCCGCCAGGATCTTGACGGCGGCGGTGCTCGCGGGAAGTACGGCGAGCCCAGCCGCCGCGCCCGCGGCGCGCGTCCTCCCGACGACGACCGCGCCGGCGAGCGCGTCGCCCGTCGCGCCTGCGGCCGGCGCGATCCCGAACACGGCGGCGCCGGTCGCGGTCTTGCTCGATGTGAAGACGACCGTGCTCGCGGTCCTCGATCTCAACACGACCTCTTGCGGCCCTCGGCCGGCGTGCATCGACAGCCTGCCTGCGGTGGCAGCGATCATCAAGGAGGCCCGCGACGCCACGGTGTCGGTCGCCTTCGGCAACACGACGGTCGCCGGAGCGACGAATCTCGCGCAGGTCGCACCGCAAGGCGACGAGCCGGTCGTGATCGCGGTGGCCGACAAGTTCGTCAACTCAAACTTCGACACCCTGTATGAAGCTGCGGAACGCCGCGACCCTCCTCATCGTCGGAACTGCGGCGAATGGCGCGGCCTGTACACGAGCTTCGGGGCCTGCGCCCGCGGCTACACCGTCGTCGTCGCCGAAGATGGGATCTCGAGCGCCGTACCGTTCGCGACGACGCTTGCGCGATTCCAGCTACTCAACCAGCGGGGCTTCCCGAACGCCGACAACAAGCCGCTCGCGGAGAAAGCAGTGACCATCAGCCGCGGCGACCTCATCGCCTTCAAGTAGCGCTCGCTCCCTGCCGCTCGAGCGTGCGCGATCACGGCTCGAGATCGGCGAGCGCGCCCGCCAAGCGAGCACGGGCGAGCGCGTCAGTCCACGTCTTGCGAACGATGCTCGGGCTCCAGCCTGCGTCGGCGAGGCGCGCAACCTCGTCGTCGGTGAATGGCCGAGGCTCGCCGATCGCCATCGCGAGCCACAGCCGGCGCGCGCTCTCCTCGAGGTAGAGGGCGGCCATCACCGCTGCCGGAACGTCGTCGGCGACCGCCGTGAAGCCATGCCCGCGCATCAGAACCGCCCGGCCGCCGCCGAGGGCGGCGGCGACGCGGGCGCCCTGCGCGTCGGTGCGCACGAGATCGGGGTCGTCGTACACCGGTACGACCTTCCCCAGCGGCGCGCCCGCGTTGAACGCGACGACCAGCGGCTTCCCGACGACGGGGAACGTGGTCGCGTACGGCGCGTGCGAGTGCACGACGCTTCCGACATCGGCGCGCGCGCGGTAGATGCCGGTGTGGATCGGCGTCTCGCTCGGCGGGTTACCCACAAGGACCTTGCCGTCCGCGATCCGCACCGTCGCGACCTCGTCCGGACGGATCGCGATGCGACTCGCGGTGTGATCGTTGATATGCAGGACCGGGCCGTCGCGGACGCTCAGGTGGCCGTGCATGTCGAAGATCCCGGCGACCCCGAGCGCGCGGGTCGCGAGCGCGATCGTCCGGCGCGGATCGTCGGTCATGGGCTGACCAGCGCCTGCACCGCAAGGGTGCCGTTCGCGACGGTGATGCCGGTGACCTGCAGGTTCGAGGGGACCGCCGCGTCGAGCTGGCGCTGGAGCTCCTGCTCGATCGACTGCCGGATCGAGTCGGGCAGCGAGATGCCCGCGATGGTCGCCGAAGTCATGTTCAGGATCGGGCGGCCGTTGCTCGCCTGGGGGACCGCGATCGTCTGGAGCGAGCCGCTGATGAAGCCCCACTGCGCGTTGGCCGTGAACACCACGACGCCGGTCTGCAGCCGGACGCGGGGATCCGACAGGTTGATGCCGCTGTACGACCGAGGCATGCCGGCGACGGCGAAGTCGGTGAGCTGCTGCTCGGTGTAGACGAGCGGGATCGGCACCGCCTTGCCGGTCCGCCGCGCGACCGCGAGCGCGGCCTCCAGGCTCGTCGGAGACGGTGCGGCGGTCGACGCGACGGGCGATCGCGCGGACGTTGCGACCGCGGGGCTCGCCTCCTGGGTGACGAGCCAGGTGAGCGCGCCACCGATGAGAAGGCCGGCGACGAATCGGAGCATCTAGTGGTCCACCGCGGCAGAGCCTGACAGATTCAGCGGACGGTGACGTACCAGAACACGCCGTAGTCCTCCATCCACTGCGCGCCCTCCGCGAGCGGCCGGATATAGAGGCGGTAGGTGCCGGCCGCCGACGGCGCCTGGATCGTGAACTGGAACCAGGCCACCTGATTCGGCCCGACGTACGCCGCCGGCTGGATCGCGACCCGGTTGTAGCGCGGCCATCCGGTATTCGGCGATCCCTGCTGACCGTCGCCGCCGATCGTGCTCGGCTTGTCCTGGCCGGGGACGGGCTCCCAGGTGCCGAGGTAGGCGACCTCACCGAGGCGGCCCTGGACCCAGCCGCGTGAGCCGGTGTTGATGTACGCGACGACCGCGGTCGATCGTTCGCCGGCGCAGAGCGTGGGATAGCCGGACTGCCCGTACCACTGCGCGTGGAAGCCCGGAACGCCGGACGGCACGCGCGCGGGCGGCGGGATACCGGGTCCGACGCTGCTCGCGCAGGCCGCCACCGCGGGACTGACGATCGCAAGCTGTCCGGCGACGACGGCCGCCTGGCCGGTACCCCCGCTCGCGCGCGCGGAGGTCACGGTCGCGTGATACGCGCCAGCGGGCAGATCGACAAAACTGAACCAGCCGGAGCCATCGGTGAGCCGGGTCGCGACGGCGACGCCGGATGCGTCGGTGAGCGCCACCGGCACCTGACCGATCGGCGCGCCGCTCGCGTCGCTGACCACGCCGGCAAGGTGGCCGGTCACGGGCTGCGTCTTCCACGGCATCTCGGGGACGGCTGCGGGTGCGCTGAAGAGCGGCGGAGTGACCGGATCGTCCGAGCTTGGTCGGGTCAGCGCGGCGACGAGCTCGGCGCGGGCGCTCGCTCCGGTGCGCGCGCCCGCGTCGGTGAGCGCATCCGGAGTGCGATACGAATAGCCGACCCATCCGGCCGACGACGACCCGGCGGTGCTTGGCGCGACGGCCGTGCGGGCCTGCCGGATGCTCGCGGGGAGATCGTTGAGATAGAGCGCGGACCCGACCGCGCTCTGCCGGCGGTTCTGCTCGTCTTTGGCGAAGTCGCTCCACTGGGCGTACCACTGCCGCTGATTCGCATCGCTGTCGCGCTTGTAGTTCATCGGTATGTTCAGGTCGACGATCCCCTCACGCATCCACGCGCGCCAGTCTTGCAGCTGCTCGGCGTAGGGGCGGGTCTGCTCCCAGCCGCCGGCCGTCGCCTGCGGGCCGCTCCCGTAGGTGATGGTGTCGGCGCTGATGCGGATGCCGCGCCGGATCGCGTAGGTCTGCAGGTAGATCTTCCGCACGATGCCGCTGACCTGATCGCGCCGCCATTGCGCCCACTGCTGGTCGGTTGGCACCGGGCGATCCGTGCGGCCCGTCGCGGCCTGGAAGCGCGCGACGGACACCGGGTTGTAGCCCCAGGAGGGCACGAGCGAGCCCAGGTTGTCGTCGGGATAGCGGATGCGATCGAGATTGATGCCATCGACCGCGTAATTCGCGGCGATGCTCGTGGCCATCTTCGCGATGTACGCGGCAGCGTCGGGATGGCCGGGGTCGATGAAGTAGTCGTCGCCGATCAGGCTCAGGCCGTCGGATCGGTAGTCGATCCAGTTATCGGCGCCGGCCGCCGAAGGGCCGTGCTGGTTGAAGGCGTGATCCGGGCTCGTCGGCGGAGTTGTCCCCTTCCAGATGCCGGTGGTGATGATCCACGCGTGGACCTCGATCCCCTGGGCGTGGGCGGTATCGATGAGCGCCTGGAGCGGATCGAACGGCAGGGACGCGATCGCCTCCTGCGTACGGGGGAGGATCGAGCGATTGCAGAAACAGTCGCCGCGCCGGACGACCTGCGCGACGATGGCGTTCATGTTCGCGGCCTTCACGTCGCGGACGAGTTGATCGATCTGCGAATGGTCGTAGATCCCGGGCCCGAACGCGTCGACCCAGAACGCGCGGAACTGACTGGTCGCGGCGATCGCAGGCGCTGGTGCCGCGAGCGACGTGACGACGAGGAGCAGCGTGAAGGACACCGTGGCCAGCCGCGCCCAGCCGTTCCGCTTCACACTCATCGTCTCGATAACGCTACGGGCAGAAAAGGGTCACGAGAAGGCGACACATCGGTAGCCTTCCGCGCCGCTGTGCCCGCGCCGAGCGATCGACCAAGCCCCTAGGACCCCGTCGCGTCCACCAGATCGAGGACCGGCTGAAATCCCCGCGGACCGTCGCCACCGCTGGTCGCGAGCAGATGGACGCGCAGGCCGGCCGCCGCCGCGCCGCCGTCGGTCACCGGATCGTCGCCGACCATGAGCGTCTCGGCGGGCCCAACGTCGAGGTCGCGGCACGCCGCGGTGAACAGTGCCGGCGCCGGCTTGGTCGCCCCGCGCTCGAATGACAGGGCGTACGCGTCGACGAGCGAGTCGAGGCCATTCGCCGCGAACAGCGGCCGGATGTCGAATGCGATATTGCTGACGATGCCGGTCTTGATGCCGCGAGCGTGCAGCTCGCGCAGGACCCACGCCGCGTCCGGGTACGGACGCCAGGTCGAGGGATGCATGACGCGTTCGTAAAGCGCACCGGAGAGCCCCGGGACGAGCTCGTCCGCGGTCGCGAAGAGCGACGTCCACACGGTGCGATGCGCGGCGGCCGAGAGATCGCGGCCTTTCGCATGCTCTTCCGGCGTCTTCCCCGCTGCCCAGAGTCGGTCCCAAAGCTGCGCCGCGATCGCCGGCGCGATGGTGATGCCGTGCTCACGCCCCGCCTCCAGGATCACGTCCTGCGCGCGGGGGCTGAAGAACAGGGTGTCGCCCCAGTCGAACAGCACCGCCCGGATGGGCGTCATCCGCGAAGGCGCTCGTGGTCGGGATCGAACGTCACCTTCCACTCGCGACGCGATCCCGCCATCACATTTAGGTAATAGACCTCGTAGCCCGGTGGGGCCGAGACGGTGTGGAACCCACGCGGCACGAGCACGAGGTCGCCGTCGCGCGCCGCGACGGTCTCGTCGAGCGATCCGTCAGCCGTATAGACGCGCTGCACCGCGAAGCCGCGCTCCGCGTCGCGTAACCGGTAGTAGTAGGTCTCCTCGAGAGCGGTCTCTCGCGGCGGATCGTCGGTGTCGTGCTTGTGCGGCGGGTAGCTCGACCAGTGTCCCGCCGGCGTGACGACCTCGGTCACGAGGAGGCGCTCCGCGCGCCGGTCCTCCATCAAGAGGTGGTGGATGCGCCGCTCCATGTTCCCGCTGCCGCGGATCTCGAGCTTGGCGTCGGCCGGCGTGAGCAGCTGCGGTACCTGCCCGCCGATCGCGGGCGCCGACCCGACCGCGAGATCGACCGGACCGTCGAACGCCAGCGCGGCGAAGCTCGTCCCGGCTGGCACGTACATGACATGCGGCGGCCCGTCGAAGGGAGACGCTCGCCCGTCGGAGGCGTCC
This sequence comes from Candidatus Limnocylindria bacterium, assembly GCA_035543375.1. Taxonomy (GTDB): domain Bacteria; phylum Chloroflexota; class Limnocylindria; order P2-11E; family P2-11E; genus UBA4735. The sequence continues at coordinate 59,980 of DASZZF010000021.1, read as the reverse complement.
AGGCCGAGGTCGCCCACGTAGAGCTTGCACGCTCCACCGAGCAGCACGACGCAGGCTTCGCGGTCCACCAGTCGCCACTCCCGCCGCTCGCCCGACCGCAGGCGCACCGCGGCGAATCCGACGTAACGCCAACCGGCCGATGCCGGCGTCACGAACATGACCTGGCCTTCAGCATCCGGAGCATGACCGCCGCGGACGAGGATGCTCACCGGAAATGCGTGCGCTGCGTCTTCTTTGCCGCGGCCCACTCGGTGCGGGCGCGGCGCACGCCGTCCTGTTCCGAGATTTCCGCCGGCACGACCTCCCACCATGCGTCGTAACTGGGCACCGAGACGGAGCGGTCCGTCTCGATGACGATCACCGTCGTCTCCGTCGCGGCCTTCGCGTCCGCGAGCGCGGCGCGTAGCTCGGTGATCGAGCGCACCCGAACGGCGCGCGCGCCGAGGCTCGCCGCGTTCGCCGCGAGATCGACCGGTAGCGGTGGACCGACGACCCCGCCTTCATCGAGCCCGAGGGAACCCTCGGTGCGCATGCGGTAGAGGGTGCCGAACCCGTTCGTGCCGAGCGACCGCGAGAGCGCGCCGATCGACGCGAAGCCATGGTTATCGACAAGAACGACGATGAGCTTGATCCGCTCCTGGATCGCCGTGACGAGCTCGCCGGGCATCATGAGATATGAGCCGTCGCCGACCATGACGTAAACGTCGCGGTCGGGTGCCGCGAGCTTGACCCCAAGGCCGCCGGCGATCTCGTAGCCCATGCAGGAGTAGCCGTATTCGACGTGATAGCCCTTGGGGTCGCGCGTCCGCCACAGCTTGTGGAGGTCTCCGGGCAGGGACCCGGCGGCGCACACGACGACGTCGCGCGGACCGCTCGCGTCGTTCACCGCGCCAATGACCTCGCTCTGCGCTGGAAGCGGCGCATGGCCGAGCGCGTACAGGCGCGTCACCTCGACGTCCCATTCGTGCGCGAGTCGCGCTACCTTGCTCCGGTAGCGCTCGTCGATCTTCCACTCCACCTCGCCGAGCGCCTCGAGCGCGGCGCGCGCATCCGCGACGAGCGGCAGACCGCCGTGCTTGAACGCGTCGACGCTCGCGACGTTGAGATTGACGAACCGCACGCTCGGATCGGCGAACAGGGTCTTCGACGCGGTCGTGAAATCGGTCCAGCGCGTTCCCACGCCGATGACGAGGTCCGCGTCGTGCGCGACCCGGTTCGCGGCGGACGTGCCCGTCGCGCCGATCGCGCCGAGCGCTTGCGGGTGGTCGTACGGCAAGGCGCCCTTGCCGGCCTGGGTCTCGGCGACCGGGATGCCGCGCCTTTCCGCGAAGCGGCGTAGCGCGTCGGTGGCGCCGCTGTAGATGACGCCGCCGCCGGCGACGACGAGGGGCCGCTTGGCCGCCTGGATGAGCTCGATGGCCCGCGCGAGCAGGCCCGCGTCCGGCGCCCGGCGGTCGATCCGCCAGATGCGCTTGTCCAGGAAGCCGTCGGGTACCTCGAACGCCTCGACCTGCACGTCCTGCGGCAGCGAAAGCGTCACCGCGCCGGTCTCGGCAGGATCCGTCAGCACGCGCATCGCGTTCATCGCTGCCGGCACGATCTGCTCGGGTCGCACGATGCGGTCCCAGTAGCGCGAGACCGGCTGGAAGGCGTCGTTCACCGACACGTCGCCGCGCGACGGAAGCTCGAGCTGTTGGAGCACCGGGTCCGGTCGGCGCGACGCGAAGACGTCACCGGGCAGGAGGAGCACCGGCAGCCGGTCGATCGTCGCGAGCGCCGCCCCGGTGATCATATTTGTGGCGCCGGGACCGACCGACGCCGCGCACGCGAACGTGGAAAGACGATCGCGCATCCGCGCGTAGCCGCTGGCCGCGTGGACCATCCCCTGCTCGTTCCGAGCCTGGTAATAGGTGAGCGCCTCGGGGTACTGGAAGAGCGCCTGACCGATCCCGGCCACGTTGCCGTGGCCGAAGATGCCCCAGCACCCGGCGAAGAAGCGGGTTTGCACACCGTCGCGCTCCACGTACTGCTGCCCGAGGAACCGCACCAGCGCCTGGGCCATCGTCAGCCGCGTCACGCGCGCACCTTAGCTGCGGTGTCGCGGGCGAGCATCGCGTCCACCTCGGCCACCGTCGGCATCGCGTCCGCGCAGGCGAGCCGGGACGCGACGAGGGCGCCGGCCGCGTTCGCGAAGGCGATCGTGCGTCCGAGATCCCATCGCGAAAGAAGGCCGTGGCAGAGCGCGCCGCCGAACGCGTCGCCGGCGCCAAGGCCGTTGAGCACCACCGTCGGCACCGGCGGAAGCTCGACGCGCTCCGTCTTCGTCCGGGCGAGTGTGCCCTGCGGCCCGCGTTTCACGATGGCGAGCGTCGGTCCGAGCGCGAGCAGCGCTTCCGCGGCGCGGTCCGCCTCCCGCGTGCCGGTGGCCATCTCGACCTCGTCCAGGTTGCCGACCACGACGCGCGCGTGCCGCAGCGCGTCGACCGCCTGCGCGCGCGCGTCGCCGCTGGACCCCCAGAACATCGGCCGGTGATCGAGATCGTGGATCGTCGTTCCCCGTGCCGCCCGCAGTGCCGCGAGCGTCGCCGCGCGCGACGGCTCCTGCGAGAGGGCCGTGCCGCAGGTCCAGAGGATCGGCACTCGGGCGATCGCGTCGAGATCGAGCTCACTGGCCTCGATGTTCAGGTCCGGCGCCTTCGGTTCCCGGTAGAACAGGAGCGGAAAGTGGTCCGGCGGGTGGATCTCGCAGAACACGACCGGCGTGCGGAGCGTCGGGTCCGTGCCGACGTAGCGCGCGTCGACCCCGAACTCCGCGAGCGCTTCGCGCACGTACGCGCCGAAGCCGTCGCTGCCGACCTTCGTGATGACCGCGCTGCGATGCCCGAGCCGCGCGGCCGCGACGGCGACATTCGTCGGGCTGCCGCCGAGCGACTTGGCGAACGACCGGACCCGCGCCAACGTCACGCCGATCTGCTCCGGGTAGAGGTCGACGCCGACCCGGCCGATGGTGATGAGCTCCAAGCCAGATGGATCAGACACGGGCACGAACGTAGTCCAGACTCTCGCGGACCGAGACGGCCGGATCGACCAGGGCGGCGGCGTCGAGCGCGATGTCCTGCTCCAGCACGTACCAGCCGCGGTAGCGAGGCTCGAGCGCGGCCAGCACGCTATCGATCCGGGCGGCGCCGCGACCGAGGGGCACGAATAGGCCGCGCTTCACGCCATCGATGTACGAGATCTCGCGCCGGCGCACGCGCTCGGCGAGCGTCAAATCGACGTCCTTCAGATGGACGTGGCGCACGCGGCTGCCCGCTCGCCCGGCGAGGTCCGCCGGGTCCGCGCCGCCGAGGGCCGCGTGCCCGGTGTCGAGGCAGAGCGCGATCTCGCATCCCTCCAAGAACCGTTCGATCTCGTCCGCGGTCTCGATGGCTGTCCCGAAGTGCGGATGGACGGTGAGCCCAAGACCACCGCGTTCCGCGATCGCTGCGACATCGTCCAGCCCGGCGAAGAGCTCGCGCCACGCCGATCGGTCGAGCCGCGCCGGCGCATCGTAGCCCTGGTGCGCGAGCGCCGGAGCGAGCACGAGCACCTCGGCGCCGAGCTGCCGGAGCCGTTCGGTCTGCCGTTCGACCGCTGCGAGCGAGGCCGGCCGATCCGCGGGGTCGTGCAGCACGACCGCGACGAAGCCACCGATGAGCAGTAAGTGGGCGCGGTCGAGCTGCGCACGCGCGCGCGCGATGTCGGTCGCGAGGAACTCGGGCGGCCCGGCCTCGATCGCGGTGAACCCGAGCCGACGCGCGTCGTCGAGGACGCGGTCGGGCTCGAGCTGCGTGCCCCAGCCGGGGACTTCGCACACGCCCCACGAGATCGGAGCGGCCGCAAGGCCTTTCAGCTCGTCATTCCTCACGCGCTACCGTACCAGTGGGTTTCCCGCGGCGCGGCTCGCCACAGGAGGGGATCGATGCGGATCGGCATGGTCGGCGTTGGCCGGCTCGGAGCATCGCACGCGGCGATGCTCGTCGGGCTCCCGGGCGTGGACGATCTTCGCGTGTACGACGCGGATCCCGTGCGCGCGAAGGAAGTCGCGTTACCGCTCAAGGCGACCGCGGTGGCGACGATCGACGAGGCCTTCGCCGGCGCAGACGCCATGGTCATCGTGACCCCGACCGACACGCACGCGCCGCTCATCCGCCGCGCGATCGACGCAGGCCTGCCAACGTTCTGCGAAAAGCCGATCGCCATCGGTCTCCCGGAGACGCGGGCGATCGTCGAGCACGTCGCGCGCAAGGACGGGCGGCTGCAGATCGGGTTTCAGCGGCGCTTCGACGCCGGTTATCAACGGGCGCGGGCGGCGCTCCGCGACGGATCGATCGGACCCGTTTATTCGTTCGTCATGGTGAGCTGCGATCGCACGCCGCCGCCCGACGCGTACATCGCGAGCTCCGGCGGGCAGTTCAAGGACCAGCTGATCCACGACTTCGACATCACGAGATGGCTCTTCGGGCGCGAAGTGGTGGAGGTCACCGCAACCGGCTCGACCCGTGGCGTGCCGCAATACGAGGCCATGGGGGACGTGGGAACGTGCGCCGTGCTGCTGAAGCTGGACGACGGCACGATCGGGATGCTCACCGCGCTCCGGCACAACGAGGCGGGCTACGACATCCACGTCGAGATCCACGCGGCCAGGGACACGCTCGCCATCGGCATCGATCCACGGACGCCGTGGCGGTCGGTCGAGGCGGACGCACCGCCGCTCGCGGGACCGCCATACCCTTCGTTCTTCGTGCGCTTCGGCGCCGCGTACCGCGACGAGCTCACGTATTTCCTGCGGTTCGCGCGTGGCGAGGTGAGCGAGAGCGCGTGCACCGCCGCGGACGCGCTGGAGGCGCTGCGCATCGCAGAGACTGCGACGTTGTCGTTGCGTGAGGGCCGCGCCGTCAAACTCGTCGAGATCCCGCGGTGAGCGTGCAGGTCCGGTTCATCGGCAGCGGCAACGCGTTCAACGACGGCGGCCGCTCGCATGCCTGCATCCACCTGACCGCCCCCGGCGTCTCGCTCCTCCTTGATTGCGGCGGTTCGTCGCTGCCCGCGATCAAGCGCTACACCGATCCGGCCACGATCGAAGCCATCGCGGTGAGCCACCTCCACGGCGACCACTTCGCCGGCATCACCTTCCTCGTCCTCGAGCAGCACTTCGCCGGGCGTAGCGCGCCGCTCGCGATCGCCGGGCCCGCGGCGCTCGAGGAGCGCCTGGGGCTCGAAGGTGAGGCGCTCTACCCGGATTTCTTTCGGACGACGAAGCTGCGGTATCCCCTGAGCTTCGCCACGCTCGGCGCGGCGCCCATCGCGCTCGGCGGCGCGCTCGTGAGCGCCCTGCCCGTACGGCACGTGCAGGAAGCGGATCCGCACGGGCTGCGCGTGCGCGTCGGCGAGACGCTCATCGCGTACTCGGGCGACGCCCGGTGGAGCGAGCACCTGCCCCTCGTGTCGCAGGGCGCCGATCTCTTCATCTGCGAGGCGAGCAGCTTCGAGCGGCACGAGCCGGCGCACATCAGCTACCGCGACATCATGGCGCACCGCGCCGAGTTCGAATGCAAGCGCATGATCCTCACCCACCTCGGCCAGGAGACGCTCGATCGCGCGGGCGAGCTCGAGCTCCCCTACGCCGTCGATGGGCTGACGCTCGAGGTGTAGCGATGGACATCGCGCGCTGATTGACCTATCGCGTTGGCGCCGTGACCCCCGGGCAGCCCACAGAAACGCGAGGATCTTGGCGCGGAAGCGGACCAGTCGCCGTGGTCTACGCGCGGACCTCGACGACCGCTTCGATCTCGACCGAGAAGTTGAACGGAAGGGAACCCATGCCCACCGCGGAGCGGGCCGGTCGTCCGATGTCGCCGAACACTTTCACAAGCAGGTCGGTGGCTCCGTTCGCGACGAGGTGCTGCTCCGAGAAGTCGGGGGTCGCGTTTACGAAGACCAGTAGCTTCACGAACCGGGAGATCCGAGAGAGCTCTCCGAGCTCCGCTTTCAACGTCCCGAGGATGTTCATGATCACCACCTCGGCGGCCTTTTGCCCGGCCTCGACGGTCACCTCGGCCCCGAGCTTGCCGGTGTGTGCAGGCTTTCCATCGACGAAGGGACCATGCCCGGCCACGAACAGGAGCGACCCGACCCGCACCGTCTTGACGTAGTTCGCAACGACCGGATGTGCCACCGGCAGGGTCATGCCCTCGCGTTCGATGACCTCTTCGGGCGTCATGGTGGCGCGCCTAAGGGACGCGAGCGTCGAGGTCGGGCCGCAGGACCACGCTCTCTTGTTCGTTGGGGTCGGTGCGAGCGCCGACGAAGAGCGCCGGCGTCGCGCTGCGATTGACCGCGACGTGCGGCACCATGGGCGGGATGTACAGGTAGTCCCCAGCGTGCGCGATCGCCTTCTCGTCGAGCTCGTCCCCCGTCCACAGCTCGACCTCCTCCCCGCTCGCCACATAGAAGGCCGATTCGTGGTTCTCGTGGAAGTGCGCCTTGGTTCGGCCGCCCGGCGGAAGCACCACCGAGCCGACCCACAGGGCCTGCGAGCCAACGGTCGCAGCGCTGATCCCAGGCGTGTAGCTCGGCCCCTGCTTTCCGTAATACGACTCGCCGGCTCGCACCACCCGACCTATCTTCGGTCGCTCCGGATCTTGCACTGACACCCTCCCCGAGGTCATCCGGGACGAGATGCCCATCGACGGGGTGACTCTAGCGCAGGACATCGTGGCGGCGACGATCAGGGACCGGTCTTGACAGCCTTCTGCGTCGTCACGTTGCGGCGGTGACCAAGAACGCCGCATTCAGCCGCTCCGCACCTCTCCGCGGCAATGACTGCAATGGTTTGGGGCGTCGTGTGTGGGCCTAGCGGACCCCGTTCGATGCTGACCGTGATGCCCATGCTGGCGGTCGCAACGGCGTCGGTTTACGGCTTGCGCCGACGACGTCTGATCCGCAAAAGCGGGCTGGCCGCTCACCTAGCTGTTCGTCGCCAGCGTGAAGCGGGCCCGCTGCACCATTGGGATCCCCTCGGGTTCGCCGTATTTCTCGTCCCGCGAACGGCGGCCTCGCGGAAGCTGGCCATCAGTCCGCTCCCTTAGACCCAAGCATCTTGATCAGCTTGCGGGCGCCACGGCTGGCCTACCAGTCGATCGACTCCCGCCGTCGCGGAATGAAGCGTGTGCTCTTTGTCAGCAGCGGACTGCATTTCAGACCGGCAACCTCGACGGCCCGCGCACCAGCGGAGATTCGGCCGACGCGGCGCCATACCGCGACTTATGCCTCCGCGATGAGGTGTACGCGCTCGGGACGCAGCGTGAGCACGACCGGGCCTTCGAGATGCGTGCTCGCGCCGGGGTCGGCCTGATCGACGATCCACTCGCGACCGTCGACGACGACCCAGTAGCGCATGCGATCGCCGAGAAACGACCGGCGCGCGATGATCCCGTCGACGCGAACACCGGCTCCGGTGGCCTCCGCGAAGGTCACCGTTTCCGGCCGGATGCAGAGGCGCACCTCCCGTCCGGTGGACACGGAGACGCCCGCCGGTATCCGCACGGGGATCTCGCGCGTGCCGAATCCGACCGTCGCGGTGCCGTCGGTGACCGCACGCACGGTCGCCGGCACGAGATTGACGGCGCCGACGAAATCCGCGAGGAATGCTGTCCGCGGGTGGTAGTAGATGTCCCACGGCGTGCCGGCCTGCTCCACATGCCCGCCGTTCATGACCGCGACCCAGTCGGAGAGCGAGAGCGCCTCCTGCTGATCGTGCGTCACGTAGACGAACGTCATCCCCAGCCGCTGCTGCAAGGTGCGCAGTTCCCACCGAAGCTGCTCGCGCAGCTTCGCATCGAGATTCGAGAGCGGCTCGTCGAGCAACAGAACCTCCGGCCGGACCACGAGCGCGCGGGCCACGGCGACCCGCTGCTGCTGCCCGCCCGAGAGCTGGTTCGGCCAGCGCCGGCCGAGGCCGTCGAGGCCGACGAACGCCAGCGTCTCGGTCACGCGCTGCTCGCGTTCGGTCGCGGGAACGCGAGCGAGCCGCAGACCGTACGCGACGTTGCCGTGCACCGTCATGTGTGGGAAGAGCGCGTAGTCCTGGAACACCATGGCCGCGCCGCGCTTGTGTGCCGGGAGGTCGTTGATCCGCTTGCCACCGAGGAACAGATCGCCTCCGTCGGGGTCGTAGAAGCCGGCGATCATCCGCAGCGTCGTGGTCTTCCCGCAGCCGGACGGCCCGAGCAGCGTCGCGAACGCGCCGCGCGGGACCTCGAGCGACACATCGTCGACCGCGACGGAGGTGCCGAACCGCTTCGTGACGTGCGAGATGCGGAGATGCGCGGTCTCAGCCACTGCGCAATCCTGTCACGGCGAGCTTGCCCCCGACGGCCGACACGATGACGAGCGCGATGACGGCCATCCCCACGTCCCCGACGGTGAACGCGGTCGCGCCGCCCCAGTTGAAGTCGTTGGCGAGCTGGAAGATCGTGATCGTGGCGGTCGTGGACGGCGGCGTGAACAGGAAGATCACCACGGACAGCGTCGTGACGGCGCGCACGAACGTCGTCACGAAGCCCACCTGCATCGAGCCGCCGAGCATCGGTGCCAGGACGTCGCGGAAGCCGCGCAGGCTGGACGCACCGAGGCTCGTCGCGGCTTCGTCGATCGACCGATCGATCTGGCGCAATCCCGCGACGATGGCCTGGTAGCCGACAGGCACATTCCAGAAGATCATCGAGATCGTGATGAGCGCGCCCCGGTCGAGCCAGTCGAGCCACGGCTCGTTGAACGCCGTCGCGTAACCGATACCGAAGAAGATCCCTGGGATCGCCGCCGGCAGGATGAGCAGGAAGTCGAATACCCTGCGGCCCGGCCACGTGCCGCGCTGGACGATGAATCCGGCAAAGAGAGCGAGCACGCTGCAGGCCGCGGCGGCGACGGAGCTGTAGACGAGCGAGTTCCGCAGCGACGCGCCGTGTGCGCCCAGGTACTCGAAGTTCGCCGAGGTGAGTGCCAGGTTCGTCGGGAACGCGACGGTGAGCGCGCTGACGAGGAGCGTCCCGTAGACGACGAGGATCACGCCCGAGAGCGTCAGGCATGCGGCGAAACACGCCCGGGTAAGACCCGGCGGCACCGGGGGCCGCGGCATAGACGACGCTTTGCCGCCGACGGTCACGAACGAGCGACCGCGGTCGAGGCGCGACTTGGCGAGGTAAAGGCCGAGTGCCAGCAGCAGAAGGAGCGTGCTCACCGCCGCGGCGCTCGAGAGGTCGCCGAACGCTTCGACGAGCGAGTACGCCTGCGTCGGCAGCACCGTGAATTGGCCGCCGATGAGATACGGATTGCCGAAATCCTCGAGGACGTAGATCGCGGTCGTGAGGATCGCCGCTCCCAAACCGGGCAGCGAGAGCGGAAGCGTAACGGTGCGGAAGACACTCCAGGGGCCGGCCCCGAGGTTCCGGGCGGCCTGCTCGAGCCGCGCGTCGCTGCGCGCGAGCACGGCGGCGATGAGCTGATACGCGAACGGGAAGAAGGCGATCGTCTGCACGCCCCAGATGCCCCCAAGGCCGAACACGTTCGGTGAGAGGCCGAAGATGCCGTACGAGATGACGCCGCGCGGGCCGAGCAACAACATGTAGACGGCAGCCACGACGAACGGCGGCGAGAGCAGCGGAAGGAGGCCGATGATGCGGAAGAACGGCTTCCAGCGCATCGGCGTGTAGACCATCGCATACGCGAAGACGAAGCCGAGCGTGACGGCGGTCGTCGTCGAGAGTGCCGTGACCTGAAGCGAATTTCCGAGCGGTTTGAGCCAGGTGCCGCCCGAGAGGAACGATCCGTACCCGTCGAAGCCCGGTGTGACGAGCACCTGGACCTGCGGATAGACGATGAACAGCAGCACCAGGCCAATGGCAGCAAGCAGCGCGAGCAGGAGGGCCGGCTCGCGCTGCAGGCTGCGCATCGTTTACGGCAGCGAAAGGACTAGAGGCCGACCGTGGTCTGCCAGAGCTTGAGGATCCGAGTTTTGTGGTCGGTCGCCCATTGGCGGTCGTAGTTCACGAGCGAGACCGACGCGAGGGTCGGTGCGCCCGGCGCCGGCGGGACAGACGCATTGGTGGAGCCGCGGTTCGAGAGCTTCACGTTGAGCGCACCCGCCTCGGGCGTGAGCACCCAGTCCACGAAGCCCTTCGCGAGCGGGAGGTTGTGCGCACCCTTCACGATTGAGACCGCGCCGACCTCGAAGCCGGTGTTCGCAGGGACCGTCAGGTCGATACCCGGATTCTTGGTCTTCACGGTGAGGATGTCGTGACTCCAGTTCGGGGACCCGACGAACTGCCCTTGCGATACGAGGTCGATCGCTTGCGGCGCCGATCCGGTGAATTGTGCGATGTTCGGGTGGAGCGCCTTCATGTACGCCATCGCCTTGTCCTCGTCCTTGTTGAAGCGGAAGATCTGCGTCGCGATGAAGATGTAGCCGCCGCCGGTCTTCAGCGGGTCGGGCAACACGAGCTTGCCCTTCCAGGCCGGGTCGAGCAGGTCGTCCCACGTCGCGGGCTTCTTGCCGCCGAGCTCCTTCGTCAGGCGGTCGGTGTTCGACACGAAACCAAAGATCCCGATGTACCAGCCGGTCCAGAGGCCGGAGGCCTCTTTGAACTCTGGCTTGAGCGATGCCGCGTTCGGCGACTGGTACGCCTCGAGCAGGCCCGCCTTACCGAGCGGATCGTGGAACTCGCTCGAGCCGCCGATGAAGATGTCTGCCTTGGGGCTGCTCTTCTCGGTCGTGATCCGCGTCTGGAGGTCGCCCGCGGCCGCGAGCGGCAGCAGATCGACGTCAGACCCGGGGTACGCGGCCTTGAACGCGGCGACGAACGAGTTGTTCGTCGATTCGTTCAGCGCCGAATAGACGGTGATCCGGCCGGTCGGCTTCGTGGCGACGGCTGCGGTCGCTGCGGCCGCCGCTGACGCTGACGGCGCGACGGCCGTGGTGGCTCCGCCGCCGCAGGCCGCGAGCGCGGCAGCTCCGGCACTGAGCCCCATGAGCTTCAGAAACTCGCGGCGATGCAGTTGTTCGGCTAAACGCTGACCCAATTCTTCCCTCCCATGCGCTGCGAAGACGCGGTGAGTCTAGCCCCCGCGATGCGCGTCATCGATCGCCTCGAAGCGGTCACCCTTTTCGATCCAGCGATAGAGCAGACGTGCATCCGGCGTCCCCTGGTCGACCCCGCGGATCTCGTGCACGGTCGCGACGCGGCGGTGCGTCGGGGCCTCGGGTGGTCCGAACGCGCGCAGGTAGACGACGAGCGACAGCCGCGCGGCGTCCTCATCGGGCACGCCGCAGCCGCGGCAGATGATCGCGAGGCCCTCGTCCGGGTCGGGCGCGTGCAACCCGGTCGCAAGGGCCGTCCCGCCGGCGATCCCCGCGAACGCCTGCCCGACCTTGTCACCCCACACGTAGCCGGGGGCCCACGCGCCGCGGCTCACCTCGGGAACGACGAGGTATCCGCCCTGTCCCCGCGTGACAAGCTCGCCGACGTCATCGCCGTCGTAGCCGAGCGCGACGACCGGGACGGCCGCGGCCTCGGCGAGCATCGCGTTCATGACCGTCGTCTTGCCGGCACGCTGCGGGACGGCCATCACGAGAAAGGACCGTCGTGCCTGCGCGGTCTCGCGCAGGGTCGTGCCGATCTCCTCCGACATCGTCCCGTTGGCGACGAGGTCCGCGAGGCGGAACGGCCGTTCGGCGCTCACGGGTGCAGCGTAAGACCGTAGGCTGCGGGGGTGCCGGTCCTGAACGCGCGGGTCAAGCGCTGCTCGCATCGGGCGTCGGTGGTGGCCGACGTCGTGCCCGACGGCACAGGCTGCACCGAATGCGCGGCGCTGGGCGACGACTGGGTCCATCTCCGCCTCTGTGTGACCTGCGGGGCGGTCCGTTGCTGCGACTCGTCTCCTAACAAGCACGCCAGTCGCCACGCCGCGAGCGCGGGTCACCCGATCGCGCGATCGATTGAGCCGGGCGAGGACTGGCTCTGGTGCTACGTCGACGAGGTCCTCATCCAGCCGCGCTGATCAGCGCTGGCCCAGCGTGACCACGAGCGCGATGATGAAGATGGTCACGGCGAAGATCGGCAGCGCCAACGCCATGAAGATGATGTGATCCTGCTTCCGGTACTCCGGGTCGTGATGCGGGTCGACTCCGGCGCCATGGGTGCTCATAGCGACGAGGCTAGCGGACCGCGCGCGGTGACACAATTCGTCTGCCGGATAAGTAGGCTGCATGCGTGGAAGTCGCGATCCTCATCTGGTTCGCCATCGGCGCCGGCATCGCGGCCGGCGCGTTCTTGATCGCACGTTCCGCCGTGCAGATCGCGTCCATCGGGTACAACGTCCTCGAGAAGCGACTCGATCCCCGCGTCGCGACGAAGCAGACGATCCTGCTGGCGCTGGTCGTGGTGGCCGCGCTCGTCGCCACGTCCGTCATCGCCGGCATTGCGATCCTGAGCCTCTTCGCGACGCTGCTGCAGAACGGCACCCAGTAGCGGCGGCTAGCCGGGCTGGATCATCCGCCGCGTCGCAACCGCTGCCTGCATGAACTCCTGAAGCATCGCTTTCGTGCGCTCCAGCTCGTCCTTCGCCGCGGGGTCCGCGAGCCGGGTTACCACCGCGTTGGTCGTGAAGTAGCCGCCGCGGAGGTAGGGCACCAGATCCTGCAACGGAATCGGCCGGTCCGCCGGATTGCCGGCGTCGAGCGGCCGGGGCCCGGTCTCGGTGGCGCGCGCCTCGAGCGGCCGCGGCGATGCGCCCACAACCGTGTCGATCGCGGAGTAAAGGGCCGCGAGCGGCGGGCGATCGGCGTAGTCATGGCCAACGTACGCATACGGGATCCGAACGTCGCGCCCGACGACGAAGATCGCCGTCTGCGCGATCGGACCGTGCGTGCCGCCGACCGGGTCGTACACGTTCCAGGCAGCGATGGTCGCCGCGGTTGGGTCGCTCAGCAGCGGGAACGGTAGACGGAGCTTCTCCACCATCGCCGCGTTCTCGGCAGGCGAGTCGACTGACACGCCGACGACCGCGGCGCCGCGCCTGGTGAACTCCACGTAGGACCGGGCGCAGCTGACCAGCTGGCCATTACAGAAGGGTCACCAATCGCCGCGGTAGAAGAGGACAACGACGGTCTCGGTCCGCAGGTGGTCGGCGAGCCGGTAGCTCGCGCCACGCTCGTCGGGCAGCGTGAAGTCGACGACGACGGTCACCGTGTCAGGTGTAGCAGCGTCAGATCGGTCGTGGCCCCTCACCGGGCTGCGGCGACGGCCGCGGCCCGAGCGGCTGAAGCGGCTGATCAATGGGCTGAGCACCCGGCTTCCCGTCTTCGGGGTGCGGCGGCGGATGTTCTCCCGGTCGCGGTGGCAGAGGGACCTGCATGAGAGCCTCCTTATGTTGCAGCGCGACGCGCTGAACGCACGTTCCCGTCGCAGAGACCGTGCCAGCGCGGCCGGCCGTTACACGGGCCCGGTTACGTTCGGACGAGCCGCCCGACGAGGGCCCTCACCCGCTTCCCGATGCCGTCGCGCACGACGCGGAACGCTGCGATCCGCTCCTCTTCGCTGCCGCGCGCAAGCGCCGGGTCCGGGAACTTCCAGCGGAGCTGCAGCTTCGCGCCGGGTGGGATGGGGCAGTTCGCGTCACACACGGTGACGCAGACGTCGAAGGACCCGCCGAGCTCGTCGATCGATTTGCTGCGGTGGTGCGAGATGTCGATCCCGACCTCCGCCATCACGCGCACCGCAAGCGGATGGAGCGCGCTGGCGACGGTGCCCGCGCTCTCGGCGACGAATCGATCGCCGGCGGCGGCGCGCAGGAAACCCTCGGCCATCTGCGAGCGAGCCGCGTTGTGGCCGCAAAGGAAAACGACGCGCGTCATTCCTCCGTATCGTCGCACTGTGAGGTCGGGCCCGCTGCGGCACCGCTGGTTCGCGCTGTTCACCGGCTCGGTGACGAGCGGCTCGATCGGCGACGAGATCCAGCGGCTCGCGCTCCCCCTCCTCATCCTCGACCTGACCCACGACATCGGCGCCGCGGCCACGCTGCGCGTCGTGCAGACCATCCCGTACGTGCTCTTCGGCGCGGTCGCGGGCGCACTCATCGACCGCTCGGACAAACGCCGGCTCCTCGCCGCCACGACGATCGGCAGCATGGTCCTGACCGCGGCGATCCCCATCTCCGCCCTCACTGGCCACTTCTCCATCGCACTCCTCTATGTGCTCGCGTTCGGGTTGGGCAGCCTCGAGGTGGTCTGGGGGATCACCGCGGATTTCAGCGTCGTACCGGCGCTCGTCGAACCGCACGAGCTCGCCAACGCGAACGCGACGTACCTGACGGCGGATCGGGTCGCCCGGATCGTCGGGCCGAGCCTAGGCGGCTTCGCGGTCGGCGCGTTCGCGTTCGGAGGCGCGACAGGCTCCGCGAACGCGCTGTGGCTCTCGGTGCTGCTCTACGTGCCGACGCTGCTCGTGTTCCTGCGGATGCCGCCGTTGCACGACGTCGATCGCTCGACGCTTGCGCCACTCACCGCATCGACCCTCCGCACCGAGGTCACCGAAGGGTTCGGATTCCTCTGGCGCAACCGGATCCTCCGCGCCCTGTTCGTGCTGATGTTCATCAGCAACCTCGGTGCGCAAGGCATCCAGACGCTCCTCTTATTCGTTCTGCGCGAGCAATACCAGCTGGACGCGGGCACGATCGGCATCGCGCTGTCGCTGACCGGCGTCGTGCAGATCTTTGGCTCGGCGCTGGCACCGCGGCTGGCGCGCGGCCGCCCGCTCGGCCAGACGATGCTCGGCGTCGTGACCTTCGCCGCCGTATCCAGCGGCTTCGCCGCCCTCGCGAATACCTGGCAGCTCGTCGTCGTGGCGGTGACCGGCCGCCAGGTCGCGTGGAGCGCTCACATCATTTACGCGTTCCTGCCTCGCCAACGCGAGGTCCCGGCCGCGCTGCGCGGCCGCGTGAACGGCGCGTTCCGCACGCTCATCCTGATCAGCAACACCGCCTCGCCCGCGCTGCTCTCGACGATCGCCGCCGCGTATAGCGTGTCAGCCGCGTTCGCGACGGCGGGTGCGCTCGGCCTCGCGTCGGTGGCGGTGAGCGCACTCGGTCCGTTGCGGACCTACGACGTACGCAACGCGCCGGCGGAGGCTGAGCGGATCGAGCCCGAAGCCGAGGCGGAGCCCGCGCCGGGGGACTAGGATTTCGAAGGTTCACCCATCTTCTGTGCGGAGGAACGCGTGACCGGCACCGCGTGGCTCAGTCTCGGCGAAGCGAGTCGCATGCTCGGAGTGGATCCCGACACGCTCCGCCGCTGGGCCGACAACGGAAAGGTCGACGTCTTCCACACCCCGGGTGGTCACCGGCGCTTCCTGCGGGCCTCCATCGAAGGCATGCTGCCCCGCCCCCGTCAGGCAAAGCGGCAGTCGCTCAGCTCGATGGGCGAGCCGCCCGATCGGATCGCCGCGGAGTTCCTGAAGCGCGTGCGGTCCGACATGGCCGAGCAGGACTGGCATCAGCGCTTCGATGAGACGTCGCTCCGCTGGTTCCGCGAGCGCGGCGTGCGGATGAGCGACCTCCTCATCGGCTACCTGGACACGGTCCGCCGTCCCGGCCGCGAGGAGTACCTGGCCCAGGCGGCCGCGCTCGGTCGTGAATATGGCCTCGAGGCCAAGCGGCGCGCGCTCTCGCTCGGCGAGTCCACCCAGGCGTTCCTGTTCTTTCGCGCACGCTTCCTCGCCGAGATCGCGAATGTCGCGCGGCGTCGCGCGCTCGAGGCGAACCAGGCGGCCTCCCTCTTCGAGGAGGCCGACAAAGCGCTCGACGCCGTGATCCTGGCACTCATCGACGGCCACCGAACGGCCTGATCGCAGCTATGACTGACGCCAAGAAGCTCGGTGAGCGCGCGCTCCGCGCGATCGACGACAAGCGTGAGGGGTTGATCGCGCTGTCGATGGCCCTCCACGCCGATCCCGAGATCGGCTACCAGGAATTCCGGGCCTCGGCCCGTCTCGCGGACTTCCTTGAGGCGAACGGCTTCGCGGTCGAGCGCGGCTACAAGAAGGTCGAGACGGCCTATCGCGGCGACGCCACCGGCAGCACGAAGGGTCCGACGGTCGCGATCCTCACCGAGTACGACGCGCTGCCGGACATCGGCCACGCCTGCGGACACAACCTGATCGCGATGATGGGCACCGCCGCCGCCATCGGCGTGCGCGCCGTCATGGGCGAGCTACCCGGCAGGCTCGCGGCGGTCGGCACACCGGCAGAAGAGGGCGGCGGCGGCAAGGTCGCGCTCGTGCGCTCAGGCGGATTCAACGATATCGACGTCGCGATGATGTGCCATCCGTCGTCGCGCACGCTCTCCGGCCGCACTTCGCTCGCGTCGAACCGCGTCGACATCGAGTTCACTGGGAAGGCCGCGCACGCCGCGGCGCAACCGGACAAGGGCATCAACGCGCTCGACGGCGTCCTGCAGACGTTCAACAACGTGAACGCCATGCGCCAGCAGCTCCGCCCCGAGGCCCGGATCCACGGCATCATCACCAGCGGCGGCAGCGCCGCGAACATCATCCCCGAGTACGCGATGGCGAAGTTCAGCGTCCGTGCGCTCGACCGCCGCTACCAGCAGGAGGTTCTCAAGCGGTTCATCGCCTGCGCCGAGGGCGCGGCGACGGCGACCGGCACGAAGCTCAAGGTCACGGTCCAGGAGAACTCGGGCTACGAGAACATGGTCCCGTCGCAGCCGCTCGCCGAGCGGTGGGCCCTGCACCTGCGGGCCCTGGGCCAGACGGTGCAGGCGACGCAGGATGACGAGCGCATGGGATCCACCGACATGGGCAACGTGAGCCAGCTCATGCCGGCGATCCATCCATACATCGGCATCGCGCAGGAGGGCACGCCCGGCCACTCCACCGCGTTCCGCGATGCGGCCGGAACGCCCGAGGCGCACGCGAACGCGCTACTGGCGGCCAAGGCGATGGCCCTCGTCACGATCGACGTGCTCACCGATCCATCGCTCGTCGAGCGCGCGCGCGCGGAATTCGAAGAGCGCCGCAAACAGGTTGTGGTGAAGGGCAAGGCCTGACCTCGGGCGGTGTCGTCACGTTGTTCAGGGTCGCGTCGAGCGGTAGCGGGGACTCAAAGCCTCGGATATGGCAATTGTACGGCTGATGCAAGACGACAGCGGGTGGCTGCGCATCGCGAGCTGAACTCGCTACAGTCCTGCGAGCACAAATCGCCAGACGCTGGCGAAGAGCGGCAGACCGTCGGCCACACGCGGTGTCGTGTTGTCCGTTCACAACGCTCTGATGGAACATCGCCGCTGATGCCGGCGTCGCTTCCGTAGGAATTGATGAGTCTTCGCTCCGGCGAGCGATGCCATCAGGGCACATTCCGGGCGCAGCGGGCCCCGGCGGATTGATGGACGATCGCGTGCCGATGGGACGGTTCGGGATCGCCGCGGAGGAGTGGCCCGTCATCATGTTCGGCGCTGCCTGGGCCTCACCTGGACGATCGGCAGCCCGGCTTGGGTGTCATGTCCGCCGACTGGTTCGTTGTACACACCGCGCTCGACTGGCTCCGCCCGTTGTGGAAGCCGAGAGCTATCCCCGGCGGGCTCCGGATAAGATCCTGTCGCCCGAACGTGAAACGTCACGTTGAGTCGGTGCCTCGTGCGATACGACGACGGCGCCGGCGCGTTGATGCCAACGATCGCCCGACCGGGCCTACGGCTCCCTGCGGACTCCTTGCCCTGCTGCCGCCCGGCGCACACGGCCGCTGAGGAACGACGCGACGAGCCAGGCGGCCTCGCCGACGATGACTCCGAGGAGCACGCCGCCGATGACGTCGCTCGCCCAGTGCTTGTCGAGGTACAGGCGGCTGAACGCGACCGCGATCGCGAGCGCCCATACGACCGGGCGCCAGCGCGGTGCAGCGTGACCGATGACCACCGCGAGGAACGCGGCGAGCGCGGCGTGGTTGCTCGGGAACGAGAGCGTCTGGGCCGCCTTCGGCAGCAGTGTGGGGAGGAGCAGGAGGTCATGCCCCGTGCCCGCGGGCGGCCGGTGCTGGCCGATGCCGTTCTTCAGCGCATCGACGAGCGGTAGCACAGCGAGGATCGCCAGCGGCGCGATGCCCGGGAGCAGTCGCCGCCACCGGACCACGAGGACGAGCGTGGTCACCACCGCGATCCCCGCGGCGATGTCGGTCCGCCCTAGGAGCGTCACTGCCGAAGCCACCCAATCCCCGGCAGCGCTGCCCAGCGGCTGGACCGCGTTGTAGACCCACTGATCGAGACTGGCGAGGACCCGCAGGACGACGAGGAGTGCGAGCGTCGAGAACAGGGCAACTGGCACGACGAGTGGCGACCGTACAGCTCTGGGGCTGTTGTGCATACCCGCTGGAACCTAGGCGGCGACCGCCGGCGCGTCGAGACTCGAACGGGGGAGATTACTGACCTACCCTGGCGTGAAGAGATGACGCGCCGCCCTATGCTCGCGCTCGCGGCCGCGCTCGCGGCCGCCTGCGGCTCGCCGGCGCGCGAGGGGCCGTCGCCCCATCCATTCGCCGGCACGTACACCGAGCTTCGGGTCCGCGACCGCGCTCGATAACACGAAGATCGTCACCGCGACCTTCAGCAAGCTTCACCCCGGCGTCGCCGTGACGCTGAAGGTGACCGACACAGAGACGAGCATCGTGACGATCCGGAATGTCGACCCCGACACCGACTTCGGTTTCATCGGCCAGGAGCTCCTCCCGACTGAAGGCGCGATCCCGACGACGCCCATGGGTGCGACCGGCAGCGCCTTCGCGGCGAATGGGGCGAACCCGTGCGATCGCCGTCCCGGGATGGCTAATGGATGGGCGCCCGGGCCGCGCCCGAACCGACTCGCGATCAATGCTAAGAGAGGCGGATGATCGGAGCGCCACAGGCGGACGTTGAGTCCAGGCGGTTCGCTGATTGCACTGGTCCGACGAAGACATCATGCAGGTTGTCTCCGTGCATGCTGTTCGTTCGGAAGTGGCTCATTCGACCGCGCGAAGCGCGGCGTTTCTACCGAACGGTCTTGTCCAGGCGCCCCAGGTACCAGCGATCAAGCTGCTCACCCCGGCCGTACTGCACCACCACCGCATCGCCCGCGGTCGTCGCCGCGAACTCGTCGACGCTCAGCGTGAAGATGAGCACGTGGGTATCGCCGCTCTCCGGGTACCGGCTCAGCAGGAACTCGCGAGAGCCGATCCGCAGAACGGTGAGCTCGTCGCGGACGGGGAACGCGCGCTCGCTGCGGACCTCGATCTCGATCGCCGGTTGTCCTTGCAGAAGAGCTGAGGCGGCGATCTGACGAATCCGGATGATGGTCCCAGTGAGCGCCGGCGTCGGGCTCGGCGGCGGCGGCGCGCTGCAGCTCAGCGAGAAGAGGGCCGCAACAGCAACGGCCGTGAGCGCGAGGGCTGGGATCGAGGACTTCGTCACCTTGGCTCAGAGCGGATTCTCGCACCTCCGAAAGCGCCTCAGCCGCTAGGCGCGGGGCATCGAGTCGAAGATGCCGCGGTACTTCTTGGGCTGACGAGCCCGAATTCTTGCTGCACGAGCCGCGCACAAGCGAGACCACGCGGAAAGAGGCGGCTATGCCTTGGGCGGCGTGCCTCCTGTGTGCGCGAACGTCTTGTTCACGATCTTCCAACCGCCGTCGGTGCGGACGAGCGAGAAGAAGTCCGTGAACGACACGCTTCCCCAATACCCCTCGTCCTCGAGCGTCGCCGTCGCGGCATCGCCGACCTGCTCGACGGAGACGATCCGCGCCCTGTAGGAACCCTTTACGTCAGCGGGCTTCCCGTCGCTCATGGCGAAGAACTCGGCGATTGGGACGTCGAGCCGCGCACCGCCGAAGCTCCCGAACATGCGCGCGTCCTGGTGAAAAGCCTGGCGCATCTTCGCAGCGTCACCATCGCGCGCGCCGTCGATATAGAGCTTGATCACGCGCTCGATCTCGGCGCGATCGGGAGCCGCGTTCCCCATCTGCCCCTCCGTCGTCTCTGAACGATAGGCGCCAGGATACGGCCGTCGCTCTAGCGGCAACCCGTCTACGCCGGTCGGTCGGACAACAGTCGGCGCAGTTCATCGATGCCCTCGACGGCGATGCCAGCGGCAAACACTGGCGGGTTCAACCCCAAATGGAGGAGAGAATCAAGCGACTCGTGGGGCGATCGCGGCCGCCGTTAGACGGGAGCTGACATCGTCATGCCGCGAGCCATCGCCAGGCCCGTCACGATCAGAAGGATGGCGGCGACCAAGGTGATCACGGGCGCCGAGATGACGGACCCAAGGAAGGCGACCGCGAAGAGGATGGCGACCCATTTCGGCACTCGCCGCGAGCGCCAAAGCGCAGTTCCGAGACTGATCGCCGCGATCAGCCCGGCGAGCCCGCCCACGATGAACAACGGAATGAAGCGCGGGCTCCAGCTCCCTCCGGTCATCGACTTGAAGGCGTCGCCGGCGCCCTGATTTCCGGCGAGGTAGAGGTCGCCCAGAACGGCGTCGACGTAGGTGAGGATGATCCACACCCCCGCGACCATGACCAGCGCGACCAGACCGAGGACCATGCCGAGCGCGGCCGCCCCACGGCCTGGAGACGCAGCGAGGATCGAATAGAGCGCGAGCGTGCCGAAGAGAAGACAGAGGACGCCCACGATGTACATGTTTCCGAGCAACGCGGACCACGGGCTGGTCGCGGCTCGGGCGAGGGTGCCGGAGTCGGACCCTGGACCGACATTGCCACCGAGGAAGAGCGGGAGCCACGGTAGAAGCGTCAACCCGCCGGCAACCGGTATCGCCCACAGACCCCATCGCACAAGAGCGCTGTTCATCTCTCTGCCCCTCGACCGCCCGGCTCCGGATACCGACTCGGCAGAATACACCGCGCCCAAGGCGCCGGCGCGGTCCACAGCCTCGCGCGATCACCCTTGATTCGGAGGGTGGGCAGTGGTGCGCTGGGCTCTACGCGCTCAGCCGGAGGTCGACGCGTGCAAGGACACGAGCCACTGGGACAACGGCCTGGGTGCGCGACGCGAAGGGAGCTGCGAAGCAACGGCGCACGCCGCACGTGGTCATCGTGACGAGCGCATTCCCGCCGAAGGAGTCGATGCGGTCGCGGTCGGAGAACGAACCAGACCGAAGCGCCGTCTGCGCCCGTCACATCCGCTCGACCCATGCCGCGCGCCACGCTGGAGGGTCGAACTCGGCGCCGAAGATCTCGGTTTCCTTGACTACCTTGCGGCTGCGGAGCTCGACGACCGACACGACATGCCACGGACGACCGTCGCCAGGGTAGACGCCCTCGACGCTCCGCGACCGCGACAATGAGAAACGTGGCAATCCTAGAGGCCGGGTGCATAGGCCGAGGACTCTTCCGGGGACGGGTCCTCGGTGCGACGGCGGTGGCAGCACCGGAGCGAGAGGCCTGAGCCTCCCCCGCGACGTCCGCCTGCTCCTTGTCGTGCAGGTCCTCTGGGGTCTCGGCTTCGGCCTGCTCGGTCCGATCCTCCCGCTGTACCTCCGATCGCTGGACGCGAGCCCCGCTGAGATCGGACTCGTGTTCGGCGTGGGCAACCTCGCGGCCGCGCTACTGATCCTTCCCGCGGGCGCGATCGCGGACCGCGTCGGCCGGCGTCCGGTGATCGTCGCGAGCGGCCTCTCGGGGCTGCTCGGCGCGCTCGTCCTGCTCCCGCTCACGCATTGGGAGGGCGCGTTCGCGAGCTCGATCCTGTACTGGGCCGGCACCGCGGCGCTCCCGGTGATGAGCGCGCACGTCGCGGCGATCTCACCGCGTCCGGTCCTGGGGCGCGCGATGGGCGCGCTCTACGGATCGTTCTTCGTCGGCTTCATCGTCGGCTCGCCGTTCGCCGGTGCCGTCGCGGCGGCGTTCGGGTTGCGGAGCGCGATCGCGCTCGGTGCGCTCCTCTTCGCGCTATCCACGACCGGCTCGCTCTTCTTGTCCCCGGGCAAGACCGCCCCGACCGCCAGCGGCGGTGGCCGGTTCCCTCGTTCCTTCTGGGCGCTCCTCGCGCTGACGCCGCTCGGCGCGTTCGTCGCGGTGCTGCCGACGCCGCTCCTGCCGGTCTACGTGCGCGACGTCGTCGGCTCGCCGCTCGAACTCGTCGGCGTCTACGTCGCCTGCGTCAGCCTCGGCTCAGCGCTCTTTTCCGTGGCCGCCGGCCGTCTCGGGGACCGCTACGGCGCGGTGCCCGCGGTCATGACGAACGCGTTTGTCCTCACGGTGGGGTGCGCGATCGCGGCGCTCCTCACCGCGAATGGCGTCGTCGTCGCGATCGGTCTCGTGCTCGCCGGCGCCAACGTCGCATCGAATCCCGTGCTCGCCGCGCTCCTCGAGCGCATCGTGCCGCCGGCGCGCGCCGCGCTCGGCTACGCCGCCTTCCAGCTCGTGTACGCGGCGGGCTTCGGCGTCGGTGGCATCGCGGCCGGCAGCCTGTACGACGCAGATCCGCGGCTGCCTTTCCTCGTCACCGTGGCCCTGGCGCTCCCGGTCGCGGCGGTCGTGTCGCTGGTCGTCGCGCACATCGCGCGGGCTCCGGCAGGCAGCCTGCATGCCTCATAGAATCCGCGGCATCAGCACGTGATCTAGAGCGGCCGCCGCTCCCGCGCGGCCGGTGGGGAGACGAACGAGGTGGCGGTCACGCCGAAGAAGGATCTCTACACGTTCCCAACGACGGACGATGCGCTGGCCGCGGAGTGGCCAGGCACGCCGATCGGCGCGAAGAACACGATCACGCGGCAGAAGGGGCGCACGCCGGTCGCGAACAAGATCGTCGACAACACCCCCGGCCTGTTCAAGCGGCTCCTCGCGAACTCGTTCGAGTTCGTCGCCCAGAGCAAGACGCCCGTTCATTCGCACGATGTCGTGATCCACGGCCTCCGGGTCCGCGCGGTCACGAACAGCGAGCACCTCATCGGCTACTGGCGGGACAACTGGTACTCGCTCGAGGAGTGGCAGCGCCTCACCGGCAAGAAGCCGGCAGACGTGCCGGACGTGTTCGTGGTCGCGCTCGGCCGCATCCCGACCGAGCAGGAGGCCGCGTACTACTCGCGCCAGAACGATTCGGTCGTCTTCTTCAATACCTCGTACTACGGGCAGCTGAAGAGCTGGGTCCTGGGCGCGGTCGGCCGCAAGCTCGCGGTCGAGTACGGGATCCACTCGATCCACGGCGCGGTCGTGACCAAGGACGGCAAGGGCCTCCTCTACATCGCGCCGACTGGGACCGGCAAGTCGACCTCGACCTACGGCGTGATGGAATTCCCGAACACCCGCTTCCATTCCGACGACTGGGTCTACGTGCGGTACGCGTACCCGGTGAAGGACGGCCGCAAGATCTCGCCAGCCCGGGTCATCGAGAACGGAAAGGACGTCGCGCGCGGCTGGCAGTGCTACAAGTGGCTCGAGGGCCACGCCGGCTCGGGCGCCACCGTCATCGGGCGCGCGCTCGACGACGACGAGGTGACTTGCGCGACGAAGGACCTCGACGTCGTGCACCCGGAGGCCTACGCGTATACATCCGAGAAGGTGTTCTACCTGCGCTCGAACCTTGTCGAGAACTTCCCTCAGGCCGCGTACGACATGATCCGTTCGCGCCTCGAGAATGCACCCGACGTCACGAGCGAGTTCCTGACCGAGCACAAGGCCTCCATCGAGGCCGTCTTCGCGAAGCTCCAAGGCACGCCGCCCTTCGATGCGATGTCGGACGACGAGCTCAAGCGGACCATCGGTCGGTTCTTCGCGTTCGACAACACCCGCGCGATGCTCGACATCACGACCGTGTTCCCGAAAGAGCGCGTCTTCACCAACCCGATGGAGCCGGCCCGGGTGAGCGCGGTGATGCTCCTAAAGCGCAACTTCGACGAGGACCTCGTCATCGAGCGGCTTTCGCTCGCGAAGTTCATGGCGCGGCTCATGGTCGGCCGGACGCCGCTCGGCACGAAGGAGATCGTCTATAACTCCTACCGTGCCGTCGACGACAAGAGCGAGCGCGCCTGGCTGGACACGATCGAGGCCAAGGGCGTCGACTCGATGTGGGACAACTACGTCAAGGCGCAGGACAAGCCGGTGACGCTTGAGGAGGAGATCGAAATGTTCCGGATGCTCCACCGTTCGGCGAAGTCGTACGACGTGAACACGACCCTCCAGAAGGACCCGAAGATCACCGGCCGGATGGAAGCAGTGAACAAGACGATGCGGATCCTCGTGCGCGCGCTCGAGACGACGAAGGACGACTTCCACTACGACATCAAGAACTATGGGGAGCTCCTGAAGTGAGCGACCCACGGGAGGCGCAGCGCGAGCCTGATCTGCACGACCTGTTCGTCGCCCGCGGCGAATTCGCCGCGGCGTTCGAGGACGTTCCCGACGAGGCGCTCGGTTACCGCGGCGCGTCCGATGCGTACGCGCTTTCCGGCATCGTCGTCCACATCACCGCGACGCTCGACCACTACCGGCGGGTCGTCGGTGGCATGGTCGATCGGGAATTCGCCGCCTTCGCGCTCCAGCCACAGGATCCGGGCGTCGAGGCAGCGCACGCCGCGCGCTGCAAGACCGGCTTCGGCGCGGGCGAGCGCGACGAGGCCTTCGCGCTCCTCGAGTCGGCGCACGATGACGTCGCCGCGGCAGTGCTCCGCCTCGAGCCGCAGGACTACACCCGCAAGGTGCCGGTGACCTACAAGCCCGGTGAGGCTCCGTATGACACGAGCGCGCGCGACATCGTGGGCTGGCTCACCGAGCACTATCGCGAGCACGTCGCGCAGATCGAGCAGCTGAAGGCGGCCGCGGCGAAGGGCTAGTGCACCGTCTCAGAAGTCTCTTTCGTCTTGCGGACGGCCTTGGCGAGGATCTCGTCGGCCGTCTTGACCCAGACGAAGGGGCTCGCGTCGTCGTCCCAGTCGCGGATCGCTCGCTCGATGCGCGCGACGAGGGCGCGCACGCTCTCGAAGCTCTCGCGGCTGAGCGCTTGGCGCTGCAGGATCGAGAACCAGGTCTCGACCTGATTCATCCACGAGGCCGAGGTCGGGGTGAAGTGGAAGTGCACGCGCCCGTGGCGCCGCAGCCAGCGCCCGACCGCGGGCGTCTTGTGGGTCGAGCTGTTGTCGAGGACGACGTGGAGCTCGCCCGTGGGGTAGCGGCGGACCAGGAGGCGCATGAAGGCGAGGAACTCCTTGGCCCGGTGCCGAGCGGTGGTCGCCCCGGTGACCGTGCCGGTCCCGACCTCGAGTGCCGCGTACAGGTCGACGGTCCCGTTGCGCTTGTAGTCATGGGTGTGCCGCTCGACCTGGCCGGGACGGAGCGGGAGCATCGGCTGGGTCCGGGAGAGGGCCTGGATCTGGGTCTTCTCATCGACGCAGAGCACGATCGCCCCCTCCGGCGGGTGGAGATAGAGGCCGACGACGTCGATGACCTTGGGCACCAAGAGCGGGTCGCGGCTGAACTTGAACGTCTCGGTCCGGTGCGGCTTGAGCCGCTCGGCCTTCCAGGCCCGATGGACCGTCATCGGGCTCACGCCCAGCTCGCTGGCCAACCGCCGCACGCTCCAGTGGCTCGCGTCCGGCGGCTTGGAGAGTGTCGTGGCGATGAGCCGCTCGCGGAAGTCGGGGCCCACGCTCGTCGGCCGGCCGGGCCGCGGCGCGTCGCGCAGCCCGGCGACGCCGCGCTCAGCGAAGCGCCGCCGCCAGAGCGCGACGGTCGGCAGGCTGCAGCGCAACCGCCGGGCGATCACCGCGTTCGGCTCGCCGGCCGCGGCGCCGAGCACGATCTCGGCCCGCTCGGCCAGTCCGCGCTCGCTGGTCCGGGCGCGCCGCAGGCCCTGGAGCGCGCGGCGCTCCGGCTCACTGAGCGGCAACGGCAGCAGTCTCCGCGGCATCCCGGCCACCGTACCAGAGTGTGGTCAGTTATGCAAGAGACTTCAGAGACGGGACACTAGGGCTTCGCGCTCCTGGTACCGAGGGCGTACGCGAGCGCTGCATCCGGCTGCATCGCGCGTCCCCGTTGCATCGCGGGCTGCCGGTCCAGGGGAATCTCCGACGCGACGAGCCGGCCTTCGGTGTTGCCGAGCGTGCCGGCGAGGCCGACACCGGTGCGTTCCGCGATCGCCGTCCACGCGCCGACGAGCGTGTCGTGCCGCTCGAGATCGCCTCGGGCCTTGGCGAGCTCCCCGAGATTGCTGAACATGAGCAGGAGGCCGCTCGCGTCGTCGGCGTCCGCGAAGATCCGCGTCGCTTCGGTCCAGCTGCGTTCCGCTTCATCGTGGTCGCCGAGCTTGAACGCGGCGAGCCCGATGCCGTGCAGGTCCCAGCCGATGTCGAACTGATTGCCCAGCGCCCTGTGCTGCTTGTACGCCTCGCGGACGTAGTCGCGGCCCCGCAGGAGCGCGTCACGCGTCGCGTCGCCGAGCACGTAGGCCTGACCGAGGGCCCACGCGGCCCGGCCGATCCCCGCGGGGTCACCGACCTCGCGATAGGCCGCGAGGCTCTCCTCGAGAAGCGGGATGCCGACGGCCGGCTCGCGGGCGAGGACCATGAAGGCGAACGAGTAGTTGTACGCGGCGAGCGCCCGCTCCGCGGCGCGGCCGTCGCGCTTCGCGATCTCGTTCGCCTCGCCGTAGAAGCGCTTTGCGCGCTCGACGTCGGCGAGCCAGTAGGCGATCCCGCCCGCCGCCTCGAGGGCGCGGGCGCGCACGGACGGATCCGCGGACGGAAGCGCGAGCGTGCGCTCCGCCCAGACCAGGCCCTCGCGGAGATGTCCGCGGACCTGCCAGAACCGCCAGAGCGCGAAGGCGAGCCGTGACGCGTCCTCCGTTCGTTGCCCCTCGATCGCGCAGTCGAGCGCGGCGCGGAAGTTGTCGTGCTCGAGCTCCAGCACATCGAGCCAGCGCTTTTGATCGGTGCCTTGGAGGTGCGGCGCGCTGTCCTCGGCAAGGGCGATGTACGCGTTGGCGTGCCGGCGGTGGATCGCGTCCGCCTCGCTGCTCGACTCGAGCTTCTCGAGTGCGTAGTCGCGGATCGTGACGAGCATCCGGAATCGTGGCTCGCCGTCCACCTCCTGCCGGCGCAGGAGGCTCTGATCGAACAGCTCGCTCACGCCGTCGAGGACTGCGCGACCAACGTCATCCGCAGGCCCGCACACCGCCTCGAGCTGCGGGAGCATCGCGCCGCCGACGAATACCGCGCACCGCGCGAACAGGCGCTTGATGCCGTCGTCGAGGAGGTCGTAGCTCCAGGCGATGGCCCCGCGCAGCGTGCGCTGGCGGTCCGTGCGGTCGGCCGATGCGCTCGCAAGGAGATCGAGCCCTTTCTTGAGCCGCGGCACCATCGCTTGCGGGGTGAGCAGCTTGACCCGGGCCGCGGCAAGCTCGATCGCCAGGGGTAGCCCTTCGAGATGGAAGACGATCTCGGCGACCGCGCTCGCGTTCTCCGCCGTGATCCGGAAATCGGGCTTCACGGCCATCGCCCGTTCGATGAAGAGTCGCACGGCGTCGGATTGCGCGAGCACGTCCAGCGACGGCAGCCGCAGGTGATCGGGAAGCTCGAGGGGCGGGACCGGGAACTCCTGCTCGCCCGAGATGTGCAGCGGGGCGCGGCTCGACGCGAGGATCTTGAGCTGCGACCCGGCCGCGAGCAGCGCGGCGACCGACGCGGCTGCCGGCAGGATCTGCTCCATGTTGTCGAGCACGAGCAGCATCTGTTTGCCACGCACGTGCTCGGTCACGCGCTGCAGCGGAGACTCGCTGCCGCTCACCTGTACTCCGAGGGAGTGGGCGATCGTGGACGGCACGAGCTCCGGGTCCGAGATCGGCGCGAGCGGGACCCAGAACGCCCCGTCGGGGAACGATTCCGCGGCCTCGACCGCGAGCTGCAGCGACAGGCGCGTCTTACCGGTCCCTCCGGGGCCGGTCAGCGTGAGGAGCCGCGTGGCGCCGAGCAGCCGGAGACCCTCCGCGATCTCCGCCTCGCGGCCGATGAAGGTCGTGACCTGTGTCGGCAGATTGTTCGGCATGCGATCCAGCGTGCGGATCGGCGGGAAGTCGCTCGGCAGACCGTCGATGACGAGCTGCTGGATGAGCTCCGGCTGCGCGAGATCCTTGAGCCGGTGTTCGCCAAGATCGCGAAGCGAGACGCCGGCCGGCAGATCCTGCCGGACCAGCGCGACGGTCGCTCCGGATGCGAGGACCTGGCCGCCGTGGGCGACGGCCGCGATCCGGGCGGCGCGCACGACATCGATCCCGACGTAGTCGGCGCCGGCCTCGGCGCTGCCCACCGCCCCGTCACCGGTGTGCATGCCCATCCGCACCCGGACGGTCGCGCCGTGCGGGAACGCCGCGGCCGCAAGCGCGCGCTGACCCGCGGCCGCGGCGCGGACGGCCTTGACCGCACTCGGAAAGACCACGAACAGCGCGTCGCCCTCGATCCGCACCTCGGTGCCGCCATCGGCGAACGCGTCGCGGAGCGCGCGGGTGTGCACCTCCAGGACCTGGTGATAGCGCTCCGTGCCGAGCGCCAACCCGAGCTTCGTCGAGCCCTCGATGTCGGTGAAGACGAAGGTGATCGTTCCGCTCGGCAGTGCAGTGGCCATGACGGGGATTCTCCGCTTGCGCTCGCCAAGTTGCCAAGCGGCCCCGGCGCACCTAGACATGGCAGGTGGCCACCGCACCCAGCGACCTCACGGACCTGCTCGCAAGCCTGACGCTCTTCGCCGACCTACCGGCGGCCGAGCTCGAGGCGATCGCGCACGTCGTCGAGGAGCGGCGGTTCGCCGATGGCGAGCGCATCCTGCGTCAGGGCCTCAGCGGTTCCGGCTTCTACATCATCCTCGAGGGCGAGGCGACGATCCGCGTCGATGGGAAGGAGTACGGGACGCTTGGTCGCGGCGAATTCTTCGGCGAGATCAGCGCGCTGCTGGGCGATGCCCCGGTCGCGGACATCGTCGCGACCCGCACGCTGCGCTGCGCGATCATCGCCGGCCCCGACCTCGAGCGATTCATGGTCGGGCACCCGCATGTGCTGTTCCGGATGCTCCAGGCCGAAGCGCGCAAGCTACGGACGGCCACGCGCTGGCGGAGCTAGCCGGGAAACCGTTCCCGCCCGGCGAGTATCCGGTCGTCGTCGTCGGGAGCGGACCGGGCGGGCTGCAGCTTAGCTATTCGCTGCGCCGCTACGGGATCGAGCACGCGGTGATCAGCGCCGATCCCGGCCCGGGGGGCATGTTCCGCAAGTGGCCGTTCTTCCAGCGCCTGTTGTCTTGGACCAAGCCGTATGCGCCGGTCGAGCGAGGGACGCGCTGGTACGAGCGCTACGACTGGAACTCACTTATCCCCGACGAGGACCGGCTCCGCGCGATCCAGCCGCGGCTCATGGACGGCACGTCGTACTTCCCGGCCCGCGCGGAGATGGAAGAGAACCTCGGGACCTTCGCCCGCGAGGCCGGCATCGCCGTGCGCTACGGCTGCACGTGGGAGTCGACCCGCCGCGAGGGCGATCGCCTCGTGCTCACGATGAGCGACGGCGAGTACCGCTGCCGGATCGCGGTCTTTGCGATCGGGAAGGCCCAGCCCTGGAAGCCGGATATCCCCGGCCTGGATCTCGTCCCCCACTACGCCGAGACGCGAGCGGCCGAGACGTACCGGGACCGGCGGATCTTCATCATCGGGAAGGAGACCTCGGCCTTCGAGCTCGCGAACGGCTTCCTCCCGTGGGCCCGGCAGATCATCCTCGGCTCGTCGCGCCAGGCCCAGCTCTCCGTGGTGACGAACTCGCTCGTCGGCGTGCGCGCGCGCTATGTGCAGCCGTACGAGGATTACGTCCTCGGCGGCGGGGTCGTGCTGCTCAACGCGAAGATCGACGAGGTGACGCGCAACGGCAACGGCTTCCGGGTCCGCACGAGCCGCAGCGACGGAGGCGGCACGTTGGTGTTCGAGGTCGACGACGTCATCGCCACGACCGGCTTCAGCGCGCCGCTCCGCGACCTTCCCGCGCTCGGCGCGAGCACGTTCGGTCGTAACGCTGACCCCGCACAAACGCCGTTCTGGGAGAGCATCGGCGCGCCGGGGATCTACTTCGCCGGCACGATCACGCAAGGCGCGCCGGGATTGAAGAAGAACGGCCTCCCGGCGAACTCGGGCGCGGTCCACGGGGCCCGGTACAACGCACGAGTGCTCGCGCGGCACCTCGCCCAGACGTACTTCGGCATCGATCCGGCCCGGCCGGCGTTGAAGAAGGACGACGTCCTTTCCTACCTCCTCTCGGAGGTGACCCGCGCGCCCGAACTCTGGCACCAGAAGTCGTACCTCGCACGGACGGTGCTCGTGGATCCGAGGCGCGGGATCATCGACGACGGGATCCTGCCGCTCCAGCATTTCGTCGACAGCGCCGGGCCGGACGGCCTGGCGATCGCGGTCGAGGCGAACCCGAAGGGCGAGATCTACCCGGCGGTCTACGTGCGAAATGACAACGCGCTCACCGAGCACCTCTTACCACCGAATCCGCTTCTCGATTTCGAAACGGCCGAGCACCGCGCGCAGCTCGGGGCGGCGCTGGCACCGCTGCTCGGTGCAGGTTAGGCCGGCACCTCGACAGGCCGGTCGCCCGCGGCATTCGCCGGGGTGTTGCGGATCCCAAGGGCGTTCACCGCGGCGCCGGCCGCGAGGAGGCCCGCGGCGATGAGCATGGCGAGGTGGAACGCATCGGTCGAGGCGTCGCGCTGCGCGGCGACGCGCGCCGGGTCGGGGTCCTTTGTGACGTTGAGCGGCGCGATCGCCCGCCGGGTCGCCTCGTCGTTCACGTCGATGGCCGGCACGCGGGCGTGCAGGCCGCTGTAGAAGCTCGCGGTGATGGCGACGAAGATGAGCGCGCCGGCCAGCTGTGGGCCGACGCGCGAGATCGCGTTGTTGATCGCCGACGCGACGCCGGAGTTCCGTGACGGCACGCTCGTCATGAGCGCGGTGGTGAGCGGCGCGACCATGATCGAGAGCCCGAAGCCGAAGAGGACCGCGCCGGGCAGGAAGTCGATCAGGTAGCTCTGCGGCGGCACGAACGAGCGCGGGTCCTCGAACACGAACAGCCAGGGGGCCGCCGCGGCCGGCACGCGCGCGTACCAAAGGACCCCGAGGCACATCAGCGCCGGGCCCACGGACATGAAGATCCGCGGTCCGTAGCGCCCGGAAAGCGCCCCGAACCGCGAGCTAAAGACCACGAGGAACAGCCCGGCGGGGATGAACGTGAGCCCGGCGGCCGCGGCGGTCCAGCCGATGGTGCCCTGCACGAACAGTGTGAGGAAATAGCCGACGACGTAGAGCGCGCCGTAGATGAGGAACGTCGACACGTTCGTGACGGTGAAGTTGCGCGAACGGAAGAGGTCCGGCGGGATGAGCGGGTTCCGCCGCCGGGTCATGAGGAATGGCAGCGCGACCGTCGCGACGGCGCCGGTACCGAGCATGGCGAAGCCGAGCGGATCGCGCCACTCTCGCTGCTGGCCGTAGATCGTGCCGAACGACAGGCCCCCGACGGCGAGCGCGACGACTGCGGCGCCGAGCCAGTCGAACCGGCCGGTCGCGCCCTCGTCGCGGCTCTCTTTGATGAACGTTACCGTCGCCCAGAGCGCCACGATGCAGAGCGGCACATTGATCAGGAACGCGGCGCGCCAGGAGATCGAGTCGACAAGGATGCCGCCGACAAAGGGCCCGAGGATCGTCGTCGCCGCGGAGGCGGCGGCCCAGAGGCCGAACGCGCGACCCTGCGCTTCGCCGGTGAACGTGACCGTCAGCAAGGCCAGCGACCCCGGCACGAGCAGCGCTCCGGCGACGCCCTGCAGGATCCGAAAGAGCACGAGCAGCTCGAGGTTCGGGGCGATCCCGCAGAGCAGGCTCGTCGCGAGGAAGCCGCCGAGGCCGACCGCGAACATCCGCTTGCGCCCGTAGAAGTCATTCAACGCGCCAGCGAGGATGAGCAGCGCCGACACGGTCAGGAGATAGCCGTTGTAGACGTAGGACTGTCCCTCGAGCACGCCGAACAGACCGCTCGGCAGCTCCCGGCCGATCTTTGGCAACGCGACGTTCACGACCGTCGAGTCCAGGAACACGATCCCCGACCCGAGGATCGCGGCGATGAGGGTCCAGCGCTGGCTGCGGTTCATGACGGCGCGCACCACGCGAGCTCGTGCGCCGATGCCCCTGGGTAGGTGAGCTCCCCCGCCGCGACCTTCGCCTCAAGACGGTTCGCAGGCGGGGCGAGCGGGCAGACCCACTGCGGATCGTAGTGGCAGCTCGGGTGATAGGCGAAGTTGAAGTCCAGGACGAGCGCGTCTCCGCGAGAACCGAGATCAGCGCCCTTTGCGGTGTCCAGCAGGTACCGGCCGCCGCCATACGTCGTGGTCCCCGAGGTTCCGTCGCGGAACGGCAGGAAGATGCCGCCTCCGTACGCCTCGAGCCAGAAGACCTCGATCGATCCGAGCGGCAGCGCGACGGCGCCGAAGCGCACGAACGGGATGATATCGCCGGTGCTCGTGCCCACGTCATAGCGCTCCTGCGGCAGCGGCCGCACGATGGCGGTAAAGGCGAACGCCGGGTCGTACGGGTGATACGCGAGGCCGGCGAAGGTTACGCGCTCGTGGGTGGGTAGCGCCGACTGCGGGTGTTTGCCGAACAGCTTGTCGCGCCCCTCGCGCCACCGCGCATGGGCCGCGCGCGGGTCACGTGGATAGATCGCGCGCACCTCCCCGTAGAGGGCGTGGGTCCGGCGGCGATAGTCCAAGAGCTCGAGGTACGCCTCGCGCGCGCCGCTCGGCGACGTCACTTCGCCTCGCGCAGCCTCTCGGCCGCCGCGGCGAACGCGCCGCCCAGGACCCGGCTCGTCGTGGGGAACGCGGTCACCGTCTGGCCAAGGATATCGATGGGTGTCCGGAGCTTGAGGCCGAGCACGGCGAGATGGATCGCCTCGCCGGCACCCGTTCCGGCGATGAACGCGCCGAGCAGCACCTGGTTCGCGCGGTCGACGACGATCGTGACGTGGCCGCGATCGCTCTCGGTCACGTACCCCTTAGCCGACGTCGCGAGATCCACCGTCTCCTCGAACGCGTCGAGCCCCTGCTCCTGCGCCTGCTCGAGCCGCAGCCCGACGGCGGCGGTCTCGGGGTCGGTGTAGACGACCCGCGGGATCGCGGAGAAGTCCACGCGCACGTCGTCCCCGAGCGCGATCCGGGCGGCCATCTCGCCCTCGTAGTGGCCGAGGTGCGTGCTGATCTCGTGACCGATCGCGTCGCCCACCGCGTGGACGTGGTCGGTCAGCCGCAGGCGCTCATCGACCTGGAGGGTGTCCCCGCCGCCATAGGCGACACCGATCGCGTCGAGGCCGAGGGTGGCGAGGGCCGGGGCCGAGGTGCGCCCGACCGACAGCTGGATGACCTGGCCCTCGACGCGCGACCCGTCGGAGAGCTCCACGACGTGATCTCCGGTCGCGCCCGCGCGCGGCCGCACCCGCATCGCGCGGACCTGCTCGCGCACCTCCACGCCGGAACGGCGGAGCGTCTCGGCGATGAACGCCGAGCTCGCCGGATGGTCGGTGGGATTCACCTGTCGCGGGGCCACGATGGCGGTACGGACGCCGAAGCGGGCCATGTATTGCGCGATCTCGACGCCTGACGGCCCCGCGCCGAGCACGACGATGCTGCGCGGCAGCTCGCGCAGGCTCGTGGCTTCGCGGTTCGTCCAGTAGCCCGCGTCCGCGAGACCTTCGAGCTTCGGCACCTTGCCGATCGATCCGACCGCGATGACGATGTCCCGGCCTTCGAGCTCATGGATGACGCCCTCGTGGGTGACGACCACGCGACCGGCACCGGCGAGCTTCGCCGCGCCGCGCACCGTGGTGGCGCCGGCCTTCGTGAGTTCGTGGACATGGCTCCCATCATCGGGATAGTCGCGGTGCTCGCGGCCGATCATGTAGTCGCGGCGGTCGGAGGCCGTGGGCCACGGGTAGTCGCCGCCGTGCGCGCGGACCTCCGCGGCATGGAGCAGCGTCTTCGACGGCATGCAGGCCCAGTACGGGCACGAGCCGCCGAACAGATCGCGATCGACGATCGCGACGGAGGCTCCGCGTCCCGTGGCGTAGAACGCGGCGGCCTCGCCCGCGGAGCCCGCGCCGATGACGACGAAGTCGTAGGTCTCGGTCACGGCATCGCCCGATACCAAAGCTCGCCGCCGCTCGCGGAGACGAAGACGTCGAGCCGGTCACCGCTCCAGGAGCAGCTCACCGCGTCGCCGCGCGGCGCGTCCGTGACGACCTCCCAGTCGACCCAGCGTACGCCGTCCCACCAGCGATGCTGGAGCCGGCCGTCGGCGCCGAACGCGAAGACGTCGATCCGGTCGGCGTCGCGCGCGGACGCGGCGGGCTGCCCGACAAGATCGCTGCCCAATGCCTCCCAGTCGTGCCAGCGCGAGCCGTCCCAGTACCGGTCGCGCAGCTGGCCGTCGTCGTGGATGGCGAAGAGCTCGCACTCTCCGCCACCCCATGACGTGACAGCGGCACCCGATGCGAGCGCGCCGCCGAGCGAGATCCAGTCCGCTATTTGGCGAGGCCCTGCTTCTTCAGCCAATCCTTCGCGACGTCCTTCGGGTCCTTCTTGTCGACGGACACCGCTTTGTTCATGTCGTTGAGCTCGCTCTGCGAGAGCTTCGCGCTGATGCTGTTGAGGAGTTTCTTGATCGTGCCGTCGTCCTTGGCGAGCAGGTCGTCACGCACGACCGGCGCGATGTTGTCCGACAGCTGCAGGTGCTTGTCATCGTCCAGAAGCACGAACCCCTTAGCGACGATCCCGGGGTCGCTCGTGAAGAGCAGCCCGACGTCGATCTGCTTGCCCTCGAGCGCAGCGACCGTGAGCGGACCGCCGGCGTCAAGCGGCTTGAAATCCTTGAACGTGATGCCGTAGGTGCTCTTCAGGCCGGGAATGCAGAAGGGTCGATTCGCGCTCGGGCACTCTGGCGGACCGCCGAGCACGAGCTGGCCGCCGATCGGCGCGAGGTCGCTCAGCTTCTTGAGATTGAACTTCGCCGCGGTGTCCTTCGTCACGACGAATCCGTTCTGGTCCGTCGCGGCCGCGTAGTCCAGGACGGTAAGCTTCTTCGCCGAGAGCGCGGTCTGGAGCAGCTTCGACGTCTCCTTGGGATCGGTCGACACCTTCGCGGTCTTGTCGACGAACGAAAGGAGGGTCGCGAGGTACTCGGCATCGAGATCGATCTGACCGGACTCGAGCGCCGGTTCGACGATCTCGCGGTTGCCGAGGTTGAACTTGCGCTCGACCTTGTACCCGTTCGCCTCGAGGATCTGGGCGTAGAGCTCGCCGAGGATGCTCTGCTCGTAAAAGTTGGTCGATCCGATCTTGACGGCGGGCTTCGGCGCCGCGGAGCCGGACGGGCCACCGGTACTCGTTCCAGCGCAGGCGCCTGCGACGAGTGCGGCCAGGACGAATGCGATCGCGACACGGATAGCGCGGTTCATGGAGGACTCCTTCCGGGCCGCAGCGCTCAGTCTCTCGGCCCCGCCAGACGAAGTATCGCCGCCTTTGGCAGCCGGTACTGCACCGTACGGTGCAGCGTTCACAACACCGGTCGAGCCTCCCGTAATCCCGCCGGGACGGCTTCGTGCCCGAACATCCCGAAGCCGACCTCCGCGGCGATGGCGAGGACGGCAACAAGGAGCGCGCCGGCGAACAACCGGTCGTACTCCTGCAGCGCGAGGCCATCGACGATGTAACGGCCGAGGCCGCCCCCGGCGACCAACGCGCCGAGCGTCGCGGTCGCGATGACGTTCACCGTCGCGGTGCGGGCCCCGACCACGATCAGCGGCAGCGCGAGCGGCAGCTCGATCCGCGTCAGGATGCCCGGCTCGGAGAGACCCATCCCCCGGGCGGCCTCGATGACGTCCCGGTCGACGTTCCGGACCGCGACGTACGCGTTCGTCAGGATCGGCGGGATCGCGAGCGGGACGAGCGCGAAGAGCGTGGGCCAGAAGCCGAGCCCCAGGCCGAGGCTAATGGCCAGCGGCAGGGCGAAGGCGAGCAGGGCGAGCGACGGGAGCGCCCGCCCGACGTTCGCGACGTTCAGGGCGATGAACGCGAGCCGGCCGGTATGGCCGAGGCCGAGCCCGATGGGAAGCGCGACGGCGAGACCCACGAGCACGGCGAGGCCCGAGAGCGAGAGGTGCTCGATGACGCGCGTCTGGACCGCGTCGCTGCCCTGGTAGTGCGCGGGATCGGCGAACCACCGCAGCACGTCGACGAGCAGGCTCATGCGGCATGCATCCACGGCGTGAGGCGCCGCTGCGCCAGGACGAGCAGACCGTCCGCCGAGATCGCGAGCGCGACCGACAGCACAGCACCGGCGATGAGCTCGGTGCTGAAGAAGCGTTGAATGCCGATGAGGATGAGGAAGCCGAAGCCGCCCTGGCCGATGAGCGCGGTGACGGTCACCAGGCCGATGGTGCTGATCGTCGCGACCCGGACGCCGGCGATGATCACCGCTGACGCGAGCGGAAGCTCGATCCGCCACAGCAGTTCGCGCGGCGTGTAACCCATCCCGATCGCGGCCTCGCGCACGTCGGCGGGCACGCCGCGGATGCCGCCCACGATGTTGCGGATCAGGATGAGCAGCGTGTAGCTCACGAGGCCGATCTCCGCCGTGAGGATCGAGAGCCCGGTGTACGGGATGAGCAGCGCGAACAGCGCAAGGCTCGGCACCGTGTAGAGCGTGCCGGTCACCCAGGTCACCGGACCCTCCGCCCGGGGCAGGCGCAGGATGAACAGCGACAACGCGGAGGCGACGATGAAGCCCAGGCCCACCGCGATGACCGTGAGCTCGACGTGCTCGAACAGGCGCTGCGCGAATTCGTCGAGGTGCCCCGCGATCCAGTCCCAGCGGATCAGCGGCTCGCCCGCGCTCATGCGTCGCTCCGGAGCATCCGGCCGATCTTCGCGAGCGTGAGGACGCCGAGGTAGCGGTCGCCGTCCATCACGACGCCCACCTGGGCCTTGCTCGCGAGCATGCGCGCGAGCGCGTCGCGGAGCGTGGTCTGAGGCGCGAGCCGTGGCGCATTCGGGTCGAGTGTCGATCGATCGACGCTCGCATCGACGTCCGCGCCGCCGACCGTGAGCAGGCCGAGTCGCTTCAGCCCGCGGTCGGAGCCGACGAACTCGGCAACGAAGTCGTTCGCTGGATGCGCGAGCAGCTCGCCGGGCGGCGCGTACTGCACAAGCTGCCCCATGTGCATGACCGCGACCCGGTCGCCCATCTTGATTGCCTCGTCGATGTCGTGGGTCACGAACAGCACCGTCGTCCCCTGATCCCGCTGGATGCGGAGGAATTCGTTCTGCAGCCGCTCGCGCACGATCGGGTCGACGGCGCCGAAGGGCTCGTCCATGAGCATGACCGGCGGCCGCGCCGCCAGGGCGCGGGCGACGCCGACGCGCTGGCGCTCGCCGCCCGAGAGCTGCGCCGGGTAGCGCGCGGCGAAGCGGGCGGGATCGAGCCTGACGAGGACGAGGAGCTCCGTGGTGCGCGCGGCGATGTCGGCCTTCGCCCAGCCGAGGAGCCGCGGCACGGTGCCGACGTTCTCGGCGATCGTCTGATGCGGGAAGAGGCCAACCTGCTGGATGACGTAGCCGATGCGCCGCCGGAGCGCCGTAGGCTCCTCTTGGAGGATATCGTGCCCGTCGATGAGGATCGCGCCCTCGCTCGGCTCGACGAGCCGGTTCACCATCTTCAAGCTCGTCGTCTTCCCCGACCCGCTCGGCCCGACAAGCATGCAGATCTTCCCCGCCGGCACGGTGAACGACAGCCGGTCGACCGCGACCTGGTCGACGTAGCGCTTCGACACGGCGCGGAACTCGACGGTGGCGCCGCGCTCGGTGGCCATCGCGTGAGGATATGGGCGCGGGGGATCCGACCTCATCCGATCCGACTAGTAGGGACCAGGAGGGTCGACGTATGTGGCGCCGCCTGTCCGCCGTCCTCGCCGCGTCCCTGCTTTCGGTCGTGAGCTGCGCCGCGCCCGCCGGGAAAGGCCCCGCGGCAATTCCGACCGCCACGTCTGGCCCCACCGCGGGCGCGCAGCCCTGTGCGTCCGGAGGGCTCGCGATCTCGACGATCGCGGCACCTTCGGCCACGGCCGCGCCGACCGTGGGGGCGCCGACCACCACGAGCGCGCCCGCTGCCACAGCAGCGGCGCCGACCGCGACGCCGCGACCGGCGCCGACGACGGATCGCGTGGGATTCCCCGAGGGCTACCAGACCGCGTTCAAGTTCCTGTACGTGTATGACCGGCTGGACGCGAAGAGCATCAGCTACATCTGCGGCAACGACGCCGCGGCCTCGGCGAAGCAAGGCCAGCCATTCCCGTACGGCAGCGTGGTCGTCTTCGAGTCGTGGCGTCCGAAGGAGGACGCCTCCGGCAACACGATCAAGGACACGGCCGGACATCTCATTCGCTCGACGCTCAACGCGATCTTCGTCATGCGCAAGGAGCCCGGGTTCGGCGAGGCCTACCAGCAGTTCCGGACCGGTGAGTGGGAGTACGTCGCGTACCGGCCGGACAAGAGCTTCCAGACGCCCCCACAACTGACGGCGACATGTTCGTCGTGTCACCAGGCATCGAACAAGGACCGAGACTGGACGTTCCGCGCCTGGGAGCTGCCGTTCACCCCGACGCACTACGCCGCGGCGCCGCTCCCGAGCGTGAATGAGATCAGCCTCAACAGAATGGCATTCTTCCCGAACGCGATCACCGTGGCTGCCGGTACGACCGTCAAGTGGATCAATAGCCAGGTCGACAAGATCGACCACACCGTCGCGTCGGCCGACGGTTCGATCAGCTCAGGCCCGCTCAAGCCAGGCGACAGCTTCTCGTTCACGTTCACGAAGCCCGGGACCTACCAGTACTTTTGCTCAGTTCATCCCGATCAGATGAAGGCCCGCGTCGAGGTGAAGTAGGCTAGCGCTGCGGCGCGGCGAGCACGGTCGCGCCGCTCGCATCGGTCGCGGCCGGCGCCTCGATGACGACACGGGCCTGCTGGTACGTGATTCCGACGGCGTCGGCCCGGAAGACGAAGTACGCAAAGCCCGCGTCGTTCGGCGTCAGCGTCCCGATCCGCCGCGCGTCGAGGTAGAGGTGATACGCGCGTCCCGCTGGGGCCCGCGGCAGGCGGCCGGACATCGCAACGACGTATGGCATGTCGGGCCGGGTGAAGACCTTGCCATAGGGCGCGGTCGGCGAGTCATCGGTGGGCGAGCGGAGGGTCGTCTTGCTCACGTTCCGCGCGTCGACGACCTCGAATACCACCTCGTCCCTTGTGGCCGCGTCCTCGAGCTGCGTGCGCAAACTGCGCTCCTGCGCGAGCGCGGCATTGAGCGATAGGCCCCACGCGAGCGGCCCCGCGAGAAGCAGCACGAGCGTCGCCGCACCCGCGATGATCGAACGCCGCGCCCACCAGCGGACCGGACGGACGCGCCGAGCGACCTCACGCAGCAGCCGCTCGCGCAGCTCCGGCGGGGGACGGTGCGGCGAATGCGCCGCGACGGCCGCGCCGAGGGCCTCGCCTGCGTCGTCGAGCTCGTGATCCATCGCTCTCTGCTATCCCGCGCTCGCCCGCGTGGATCCGTTTTCGGCGACGGCGCTACGGAGCTTCGCGAGCGCGAGACGCGTGCGCTTCTTCACCGTGCCGAGCGGGATCGCGACCGCCGCCGCGATCTCCGATTGCGAGAGCCCGCCGAAGTAGGCCAGCGCGATGACCCGCCGCTGCTCCACAGGCAGCCCGCGTACCGCCGCGATGAGCGCGGCATCGCGCTGCGCCGTCCAGGCGCGCAACTCGACGGAGGGCGAGGGATCGGCGGTCTGGGCGAGAAGCTCCTCGATCTCCTCGGCCGCGACGATCCGCCGCTCAAGGCCACGGCGGCGGCCCCGGGCGAGGATCTGATGACGCGCGATCGCGCCAAACCAGG
This sequence comes from Candidatus Limnocylindria bacterium, assembly GCA_035543375.1. GTDB lineage: Bacteria > Chloroflexota > Limnocylindria > P2-11E > P2-11E > UBA4735. The sequence continues at coordinate 19,873 of DASZZF010000021.1, read as the reverse complement.
CGCCGAACCGGCCGCGCGCCGGATCGAACTGACGTGCCTTGTCCCAGAGCCGGAAGAACACCTCTTGGGTGACGTCGTCCGCCTCACCGGTACCGAGGAGGTGCGCGGCCCACGCGTAGACCTTGGTCGCGTGCCGGTCGTAGAGCGCCGCAAACGCCCCGACGTCGCCGGCGGCGACGCGCGCTGCGAGGGCTTCATCGGACGGTTCGATCGACTGGAGCATGCGGGGATGGTAGTCAGCAGCGGTCGGCGTGGATCCCTCGTCAGGCCATCAGCCGGAGCAGCGCATTCGCCGCCGTCGAGAGATCGGCGCCCTGGCGGCTCAACACGTGGATCACGCGTTTCGGCGGCGGATGGCCCTCGACCTTGAGCTGCACGAGGTCGCCCCGCCCAAGCTCCTGGCGGATCGCCATCTCCGGCAGCAGGGCCGCGCCGAGGCCGGACACGACGACGCGCTTGCAGGCTTCGGTGTTGTCGAGCTCCATGAGGATCCGCGGCGCGGTGTTGCCTGCGGCGAAGAAGGCGAGCGTGATCGTGCGGAGGTAGGCGGCGACGTCGCGCACGACGAGTCCCGCTTGCGCCAGCTCGTCGAGCTTCACCGATCCCCGCTTCGCGAGACGGTGCGATGGTGCGACGACGACCGGCACCGACTCGCTGAAGAGAGCGCGGGACGCAAGATCGGGCAACAGCACGAGCTGGCTCACGAGCGCGAGCTCGATCTCCTCGGCGCGGAGCAGATCGGCGACGAACCGCGAGTGACCGCTGCGTACAAGCGTCTCCACCTGGGGATGTCGCGACGCGAAGCGCGCGAGCGCGCGCGGCGCCAGGTAGAGCGCGAGATCCGACGCGAGCCCGACGGCCAGGAGACCGCCGCGGGCCTCGCTGCCGGCCTTCGCCTCGGTCGCGCCGCGACGCAGGGATTCGATGGCGGCGGTGGCGCGGGGCAGGAAGCGACGCCCCGCCGGCGTGAGCGACACGCCGCGCCGTCCCCGCACGAGCAGCTGCGCCCCGAGCTCGCGTTCGAGCCCGTGCAGCCGCGCCGTGCAGGTCGGTTGGGTCAGACCAAGCGCATCCGCGGCGCGCGAGATGCTCCCGCGCCGGTTCGCCTCGACGAAGACCTCGACCTGACCCAGCTCGATGGCGTCAGATATAGACCGCTTCTATGCTGGATGCAAGTCTTGTGGTCTGTTTTATGGCCTTCCCGGACCTACGATGACCGCGATCGCGCGAGGGAGGCACCGCTGGTGGCCGCTTTGAACCTGACCCAGAAGATCGTCACGAGCCATCTCGCCGCGGGCGAGCTCAAGGCCGGCACCGAGATCTCGCTTCGCGTGGACCAGGGCCTCCTCCAGGACACGACCGGCACGATGGGGTTCCTGCAGCTCGAGGAGCTCGGCATCGACCGGATCAAGATCCCCTTCGCGATCGTCTACGTCGACCACAACATCCTCGCGATCGACTTCAAGAATCCCGACGACCACATGTTCCTGCGCAGCTTCGCGCAGAAGCACGGTATCCACTTCTCGCGCCCGGGGACCGGCATCTGCCATTACCTGCACATGGAGCGCTTCGCGAAGCCGGGCCAGATCCTGCTCGGCGCCGACAGCCATACCGTCATGGCAGGCTCCGTAGCGATGATCGCCATCGGTGCGGGCGGACTCGATGTGGCGGTCGCGCTCGCGGGCCATCCGTTCGTCATGGCGATGCCAAAGGTCGTCGAGGTCCGCCTGGAGAACAGGCTCGGCCCGTGGATCCAGGCAAAGGACATCATCCTCGAGCTGCTGCGTCGCCGGAACGTGAACGGTGGGGTCGGGCGCATCTTCGAGTTCACCGGCCCCGGCGTGGCGACGCTGTCGGTGCCGCAGCGCGGCACGATCTGCAACATGATCGCCGAGCTCGGTGCGACCACCGGCATCTTCCCGAGCGACGCCCGCACGAAGGAGTGGCTGACCCAGCAGCAGCGGCCCGCGGACTTCGTCGCGCTCGTGGCCGACCAGGGCGCGTCATACGACGAGCGTGAGGTCATCGACCTCGCGAAGCTCGAACCGCTCATCGCAAAGCCGTCGAGCCCCGGGAACGTCGTGCCGGTCCGCGAGGTCGCGGGCACGAAGGTCCAGCAGGTCTGCGTCGGCTCGTCGGTGAACTCCGGATACGACGACCTCGCGATCGTCGCGCAGGTCCTGAAGGACAAGACCGTCCATCCCGAGGTGTTCATGACCGTCACGCCCGGCTCGAAGCAGATCCTCGACATGCTCGCTGGAGGCGGCGCCTATCAGGCGCTCATCGCCTCGGGTGCCCGGATGCTCGAGCCCGCGTGCGGGCCGTGCGTCGGCATGGGCCAGGCGCCGCCCACGGGGAGCGTCTCCGTCCGCACGTTCAACCGCAACTTCCCGGGCCGGAGCGGCACGGACAACGATCAGGTCTACCTCTGCAGCCCGACGACGGCGGCAGCGACCGCGCTGCGCGGCGTCATTACCGACCCGCGCGATCTCGGCGAGGAGCCCACGTTCACCGTGCCGGCGATGCGCCCGAGCGTCGACGACTCGAACATCCTCATTCCCCCGCCCGCGGCGGAGGCCGCGAAGATCCACGTGGTCAAGGGCCCGAACATCCAGCCGCCGCCGCGCCAGACACCGCTGCAGGACACGCTGCAGGGCGAGGTCATCATCAAGCTCGCCGACAACATCTCGACCGGCGACCTCTCGCCGGACGGTGCGGTCGTTATGGCCCTGCGCTCCAACGTGAACGCGATCGCCGAGTTCACGTTCCGTCGCTTCGATCCGCAGTTCCCGGCCCGCGCGCGCGAGAAGGGCGGCGGCTTCATCGTCGCCGGCCAGAACTACGGCCAGGGCTCGAGCCGCGAGCACGCCGCCCTCGCGCCGAAGGCGCTCGGCATCCGCGCGGTGATCGCGCAGTCGTTCGCGCGCATCCATCGCCGCAACCTCATCTCCCAGGGCATCCCGCCCCTCGTCTTCGCGAACGAGGGCGACCTCGACAAGATCGCGCAGGGCGAGACGATCACGATCGCCGGGATGCGTGCCGCGCTCGAATCGAACAAGACGGACGAGACCGTCATCGCGAAGACGGGCGGCGGCCGCGACATCCCGCTCCGGGCGAGCTTCCTCCCCGGCGAGGCGCGGACGCTGCTGGCGGGCGGGCTGCTCGCGGAGCTGCGCGCCGGTGGCGAGAACCTCTCGGCCGGCGTAGTGGTGAGCGCGTCTGCGGATCAGGGCTCGCCGCGCGAGAGCCTCAACGTGCCGACCGCCGGCGACGAGGCCGTGAAGACGGCGAAGGAAGCGCAGAAGGCGCCGAATTGAGCGCGACGCACACGCTGACCCTCATCCCGGGCGACGGCACCGGCCCCGAGATCGTCGAGGCGACCCGACGGGCGATCGAGGCGACCGGCGTGCGGATCGAATGGGACGTCCAGGAGATCGGCGTGACGGCCATCGCGAAGCACGGAACGCCGTTCCCGCCCGCCGCGCTCGACTCCATCCGGCGCAACAAGGTCGGGCTCAAGGGCCCGCTCACGACCGAGCTCGGCAAGGGCTTCCGCTCGGTGAACGTGGCCCTCCGCAAGGAGTTCGACCTCTACGCGAACCTTCGCCCCGCGAAGACCTACCCCGGCGTACGAGCACCGATGGGCAACATCGACCTCGTCGTGGTGCGCGAGAACATCGAAGACCTCTACGCCGGGATCGAGTTCGATATCGGGACGCCGGAGCTGGCGGAGGTCCGCGCCGAGATCGAGCGCGCGAGCAAGATGAAGATCCGCGAGGACGCCGCCATCTCGATCAAATACATCTCCGAGATGGGCACCCGCCGGATCGCGAAATTCGCCTTCGAGTACGCCCGCGCGAACGGCCGGAAGAAGGTGACCGCGGTCCACAAGGCGAACGTCATGAAGTTCACCGACGGCCTGTTCCTGCGCGTGGCCGGCGAGGTGGCCACGGGATACCCGGACATCGAGTTCGAGGACCGCATCGTGGACAACATGTGCATGCAGCTCGTGCAGAAGCCCGAGCTGTACGACGTGCTCCTCCTGCCGAACCTCTACGGCGACATCGTGAGCGACCTCGTCGCCGGTCTCGTCGGCGGTCTCGGCGTCGCGCCCGGTGCGAACATCGGTGAGAACGGCGTCGCCGTGTTCGAGGCGATCCACGGCTCGGCGCCCAAGTACGCGGGCCAGAACAGGGTGAACCCGATGGCCCTCATGCTGGCCGGCGCGCTCATGCTCAAGCACATCGGCGAGCGTGAGGCGGGTGACCGGCTCGAGCAGGCGATCGCGGCAGTCGTCGCCGTCGGTAAGGACGTCACCTATGACCTGAAGCCGCAGCGCGACGACCCGACGGCCGTCGGGACGAGCCAATTCGCGGACGCGGTCATCCGTCAGCTATCTTCCGTACGTGCCTGACGTCGACCCGCGCAATCCGAAGCGATTCCTGCACAGCACGAAGACGAAATACGAGTTCCAGTTCGGCTATTCGCGCGCGGTCCGTCACGGCAGCATCATTCGCGTGGCCGGCACCGCAGGTCTCGATGAGAACGGCACCCCGCTGCCCGGCGGCATCATCGACCAGACCCGGCGGGCCCTCGAGCTCGTCAAAGCGGCGATCGAGGACCTCGGCGGGAAGATCGAGGACGTGATCATGACCCGCGTGTACGTCTCGGACGTCCACGCGATCGAGAGCGTCGCGGTCATCCATGGCGACTTCTTCCGCGACATCCGGCCGGCCACCACGATCGTGCAGGTGAACTTCATCGACCCGCGCATCCACGTGGAGATCGAGGCCGAGGCGGTCTACGGCGGCGCGGACGACACGCGTGGCTGATCCGGTCCGCGTCGTCGTGACCGGCGCGACCGGACAGGTCGCGTACGCGCTCCTTGCGAAGATCGCGGCCGGCGAGATGTTCGGCCCGGACACCGAGGTCGACCTTCGGCTTGCCGACATCCCGCAGATGATCGAAAAGGCCAACGGCGTCGTCATGGAGATCCAGGACGGCGCGTACCCCCTCCTGGCGCGCGTGAGCGCGAGCGGCGATCGCGCGGTCTCGCACCAGGACGCCGACTGGGTCCTCCTGGTCGGCAGCAAGCCCCGCGGTCCGGGAATGGAGCGCGGCGATCTCATCCGCGAGAACGGACCGATCTTCGTCGCTGAAGGCAAGGCGATTGCGCAATACGGATCGAAGAACGTCCGCGCTGTGGTGATCGGGAATCCGTGCAACACGAACTGCCTCATCGCGCGCCACGCGGCGGGCGACATCGTACCCGCGGATCGCTGGACGGCGCTCACCCGTCTCGACCAGAACCGCGCCGTCTCGCTGCTCGCGACGAAGGCGGGTGCCGCGACGCGCGACGTGCAGCACCTCGCGATCTGGGGCAACCACAGCGCCACGCTCTATCCCGACTTCACGAACGCGACCATCGGCGGCAAGCCGGCGAGCGATGTCGTCGACCGCACGTGGCTGGAGAGCGAGTTCATCCCCGCCGTGCAGCAGCGGGGCGCCGCCGTGATCGCAGCGCGCGGTGCCTCGAGCGCGATGTCGGCCGGGCAAGCGATCACCGATCACGTGCGCAGCCTGGTGCGGAAGACCCCCGGCGACGGCTGGTTCAGCGCCGCGGTCCTGTCGGACGGCAGCTACGGCGTCGAGCGCGGCATCGTCTCGTCATTCCCGTTGCGCTCGAAGGGCGACGGCGGGTATGAGATCGTCCAGGGCGTGAAGCTCGACGCATTCGCGAAGGCGAAGATCGACGCGACGATCGCTGAGCTCGAGAAAGAACGCGACATCGTGAAGGATCTGCTGAGCTAGCCGAGACGGGTCACACCCTGCTCTCCGCCGCATAGATCGCGCCCAGGAAACGGCTCGGCACCCGTCCGAGTAGCCGCGTGTCGGTGAAGCCGCTCGCCGGCGCGACCGCCTGCCACGTCGTCCAGCTCAGCGGGTACGGCACCCAGTGGTTGCCCCGATCGGCGTCGTACTCGACGAGCACGAAGCGCCCGCCGGGTCTCAGGTACGACCGCACGAGCGCGAGCACTGGCGCCTTCTCGCTGACGAAGTGCAGCGCATTCGCCATCAGCACGCCGTCCATGCCACTGAAGCCGAGCGGCCGCGTGAAGTCCGCGGTCCGCTGATCGAGCCGTACCGCCGGGAAGCGCGATCGCAGCACCGCGGCCTGTGCTGTGAGGGCGGCTCCGTCCCTGTCGACCGAGTGGATGGTGCCGCGGCCGAGGACATCGGCGAGCGCAATCGCGAACGCGCCGGTCCCCGACCCGAGCTCGAGCCACGTTTCGCCGGGCGCGACCGCATCGCGGATCAGCGCGACGTGGTCCGGGTGCTCTACCGGGCGATTTCGCTGTGCGCGCGCTTGCGCGCATAGGCGCGCGTGTCGGCGTTCTCGACGAGCGCTTTCGCGGTCTTCCCGTCGAGCGGGTACGACGCGATGCCCCACGAGCGCGCCGGCATCGGGATCGTCGTCGCGTCGGGGAGCTCGACCACGCACGCGTCGAGCTCGTCCATCAGCCGCTGCACGACCTTCTCGGCTTCGTCGCGCGGCGTCTCCGGCATGACGATCGCGAACTCGTCGCCGCCGTAACGGGCCGGAACGTCCTCGGCGCGGACGCGCCGCCCGATCGTGTGCCCCAGCTCGCGCAGCACCGCGTCCCCTGCGAGGTGGCCGTAGGTGTCGTTCACGCGCTTGAGGCCGTCGATGTCGAAGTACGCGACCGCGAGCGGGGTCGCGCGCCGTTCGGCCCGCGCGACCTCCTCCTCGAGGCGGCCATAGAAGTAGCCGTAGTTGTGGATGCCGGTGAGCGCATCGCTGTTCGCCGCGCGCGTCAGGCGCTCGTGGAGCTCGGCCACGTCGATGGCAGCGGCGATCTGCGCCGCGACGGCCTGCAGCAGGGTCAGATCGCGCTGGCCATAGACCCCGACGGACGCGTGCGACAGCACCAGCACCCCGATCGTGCGCCCGGATGACAGGAGCGGGACGACCATCTCCGCGCGCACGCTCGGATCGCCGACGTACCGCGGGTCGCCGCGCACGTCATCGACGATCTGCGACTCCCCGTGCTCCACGACCCAGCCCGAGAGGCCGCGCCCTGTCGGGACGCGGGTCGGTCCGGCGAGGTCGATCTGCCGACCCGCCGCCGCACGAACGACGAGGTCGCCAGTCGACTCCTCGCGCAGCAGGATCGTGAAGCTCGATCCGGGCATGTGCCGCTCGAGGATCCCGAGGATCCGCGCGAGCAGCTGCTGCATGTCGAGCAACGTGTGGAACTCGGGGGTGATCTCGGCGAGGATCGCGAGCTCGCGCGATCCCGCACCGATCTCTTCTTCGGCCGCCGCAACGGCGCCGCGGCCTTCGATCATGGCGACGAACTCGCGCACCACGCCCGGGTCGTACCACTTGCCCGCAAGCTGGCGCAGCTCGGCCACGGCGGCCTCCGCGCCGATCGCGACGCGGTACGGGCGGGCGGCGAGCATCGCCTCGTAGCTGATGGCGACCGCGAGGACCCGCGCCGAAAGCGGTATCGCCTCCCCGGCGAGACCGCCGGGATAGCCCGAGCCGTCCCACCGCTCGTTCGCGTGTCGCACGATCGGAACGACGTCGCGGAGGAACTGGATCGACTCGAGGATCCGCGCGCCGAGGAGTGGATGCTCCTGCACCATCCGCCGCTCGTCCGGTGTGAGCGGCGCGCTCTTCGCGAGGACGGCAGCCGGGACGCCGATCTTGCCGAGCGAATGGAACAGGGACGCGTACCGCAGGTCGCGCAGCCGCTCGTCGTTGAAGCCAAGACGCTTCCCGAGCGCCACGGCGTCCGCCGCGACACGCCGCTGGTGATCCTCCTGATAGCCGTCCCGCGCCTGGATCATCGCGGTGAGCCTGGACACGGTCGAGAGGTACGCGTCATCGAGCTCGGTGTAGAGACGCATCGACCGGATCGCGGTGGCCCCCATGCCGGCGAGGACGCCGATGAGCTCGCGCTCGTCGTCGCTGAAGATGTGGGCGGCAGGCCAGGTGATGAACAGCACGCCGATCGACTCGGACGCCGCGCGCAGCGGCTGGACGAAGAGCGCGCCATGGCCGTGTTCCCGGAGCTGGCTGCGCATCGGGTCGGGGACCCGTTCGGCATCGGGCACCTCGATCGGGATGCCGCGGGTGAGCGCAGTGTCGATCCCGCTCGTCGCTTTTTGCAGGACCAGCTCCGCCGGCCGCCGGCCGCCCGAGTTGCTCGCGAACTCGAGCGTCTCCCCGCCGGTGTCGAGATAGACCGCCGCCGCGGATGCGCCGATCGACGTGACGAATGCCTTCGCCAGAAGTTCGGTCACGTCCTGGAGACGTCGCTGGCTCGCGAGCTCGACACCCGTCCGATGCAGCTCCACCAGCCGTGTCGACAGCCCGCTGGCGCGTTCGTACAGGTCGGCCCGCTCGATCGCGATCGCAGCCTCGTTCGCGATGGCGCCCAGCAGCTCGAGGTCGCCACCATCGTACGCGTCCGGCTTCACGCTCTGAACCGAGAGCGCGCCGATGACGGTGCTGCGGATCCGCAGCGGGGTCACCAGGATCGACCGCTCTTGGGTGCGGCCAAAGGCGCTGCGAGTGATCCCGAGCTCGCGAAAATCCCGCTCGACATTCCGGACGAGCAGCGGCTGGTCACTCTGCACGACGAAGCCCGCGAGCGTATCGGCTGCGGGCTTGTCGACCGGCGCGAGCTCGCTATCGCCGTCCACGAGGAACCGGTACGACACCGTCGCGCGCGCCCGATCGACGATCGCGACGAAGAACGCGTCGGATTCGAGGACACTGTGGACCTGCTTGTACACCGCGCGGAACACCTCGGTGGTATCGACCGACATGCCGACGGCGTGACCGACCTCCACCAGCGTCGCGAGGAGCCGGGCCCGCCGCTCGGCGACGAAGCGCGCCCTGATGTCGAGGTACCCGAACAGGAAGAGCGGGAAGCCCGGCACGAGGAACCAGGGCTCGATAATGATGACCTCGATGGTGATGACCGCGGCCAGTCCCCAAAGGAGCTGCGCCCGACCGGTGCGCGCGACCCAATGGAGACCCCGATCAACCATCGGCGCGCGGAGCGCGAGCAGCAGCAGGTAGAGCTGGGCAAGGTCCGTCCCGACGAGCACGAGCACCGCGGCGACCGCGGCGGGTACGGAGGCAACGAGGCCGACGATGCCCATCGAAGTGGACCACACGATCGCGTAGACGAGCGAGGCCATCCCGCTCGAGATCGCGACCGCGCCCGCGTTGCGAACGATCTGCTCGGTGCGCTTGCGCGCGAGCAGGTCGTTCGTGATCCGCCCGAGGGCCGCGACGAGTGATGCCCCGCCCGGCGGCAGCAGGATCACCGCCGCGAGGATGGCGACGTCCGAGGGGCTGAGATCGGCGTCCGGATGGATCCGGATCGGGCGGAGCGCGAGCCCGACGGTCGCGAGATAGAGGAGGCCCACGAGCGAGAGCTCCAGCCCCGCCGCGCCGAGGCCGAGAACGCCGATGGCGAGGAACGGCAACGCGCCCACCGCCGTTGCCGCGACAAGCGCGGTCGTTGCCCAGCGATCACGGACCACACGCATCGTCGATGCGTGACGCTAGCAGCCTGCTCCGCGTCGCTCCCTGTCTGGGCGGGATCAGCCCCGGGCCCGAAGGTACCGCTCCAGCAACAAGATGGTCCCGAAGATCGCGGCGATGATCAGTAGTTCTTGCACTCCGCCCCGATCGACCGCCGGGCCGATCACCAGCGCGAGGAAGGCGAGCGCCAGCAGCGCTGCGGCACCGCTGAGAAAGACGCGCCGCCGGTCCATCCTTCAGGTTCCTCGGGTCCCTAGGTCTTCGCGGACGGCGGCTCCGGCTCGGTCGTCCCAAGCTGCGTCGGACGCTGGCCCGCGAGGCGGCGCTTCACCCACGCGAGCGGGTCGTAGAACTCGGACACGATCCGCTCCTTCAGCGGGATGATGGCGTTGTCGGTGATGTGGATGTCCTCGGGACAGACCTCGGTGCAGCACTTCGTGATGTTGCAGAAGCCAAGACCGGCCTTGCGCCGGATGAGATCCATCCGGTCGTTCGTGTCGAGCGGATGCATCTCGAGCGCGGCCAGGCGCACGAAGAACCGCGGTCCCGCGAACGCCTTCTTGTTCTCCTCGTGATCGCGGATGACGTGACAGGTGTCCTGGCAAAGGAAGCACTCGATGCACTTGTGGAATTCCTGGACCCGGTCCACGTCCTCCTGATACATCCGCCGCGTGCCGTCCGCCTCCTTCGGCTTGGGCTTGAACGCGGGGATCTCCTTCGCTTTCTCGTAGTTAAAGGACACGTCCGTCACGAGATCCTTGATGAGGGGGAAGGTCTTCATCGGCGACACGGTGATGGGCGTACCGGGCTCGAAGGTGTTCATCCGGGTCATGCACATGAGCCGTGGCTGGCCGTTGATCTCGGCGCTGCAGGAGCCGCACTTGCCGGCCTTGCAGTTCCAGCGCACGGCGAGGTCGGGCGCGCGAAGCGCCTGGATCTGGTGGACGACGTCGAGGACCACCATGCCCTCTTCGCTCGGCACCGTGTACGACTCGAAGTGGCCGCCGCTGCGATCGCCGCGCCAGACCTCGAGGGTGACGTCGTCGCTCACGATTTCTCCTCCACGAGCTGGCGCAGCTCGTCCGGCATCGCGAGCAGCGGCTCGGTCGTGACCTCGAGTGCGGCCGCGCGCTTCCGGGTGACCACGTTCTTCGTGCCCCAGACCGGATCCGTCTTGGGATAGTCGTCACGGGTATGACCGCCGCGGCTCTCCTGACGGAGCAGCGCGCTCCGCGCGCAGGCGAGCGACACCGTGAGCAGCGAGTGCAGGTCGAGGGCGAGGTGCCAGCCCGGGTTGAACTGCCGGTTCCCTTCGACCCTCACCTTCGTCAGGCGCTCGCGGAACGTCCCGAGCTGCTCGATCGCCGCGCGCAGCTCCGCGTCGGTGCGGATTATCCCGACGAGCGCCTGCATGCAATCCTGGAGCTCGGCCTGGATCGCGTAGGGGTTCTCGGTCCCGCCGGTCTCGAAGGGCGCGAGCATGACCCGCGCGGCCACCTGGTACTGCGCCGGATCGGGCTCCGCGGCGGCAACGCGCCCGGCGTACGCCGCCGCGGCCAGACCCGCGCGCCGCCCGAACACGAGCAGATCGGACAGCGAGTTGCCGCCAAGGCGGTTCGCGCCGTGCAATCCAGCGGCGACCTCGCCCGCGGCGAAGAGGCCGGCGACGGTGGTCGCGGCCGTGTCGGCGTCGACCCGCACGCCGCCCATCACGTAGTGGCAGGTTGGTCCGACCTCCATCGGCGTCGCGGTGATGTCCACGTCCGCGAGCTCCTTGAACTGGTGGTACATCGAGGGCAGGCGCTTGCGGATGTAGTCCGCCGGGCGCCGCGTGGCGATGTCGAGGTACACGCCGCCATGCGGCGACCCGCGTCCCGCCTTGACCTCGGTGTTGATCGCGCGCGCGACCTCGTCACGCGGGAGCAGGTCCGGCGTGCGGCGGTTGGCCTCCTTGTCCTCGTACCAGCCGTCCGCCTCTTGCTCGGTGTCGGCGGTGTCGGCGCGGAAGAACTCCGGGACGTAATCGAACATGAACCGCTTGCCCTGCGAGTTCGTGAGCGTACCGCCGTCGCCGCGCACGCCCTCGGTGACGAGGAGGCCGCGTACGCTCGGCGGCCAGACCATGCCGGTCGGGTGGAACTGGACCATCTCCATATCGATGAGGTCGGCACCGGCGTCGAGGGCCATCGCGATGCCGTCACCGGTGTATTCCCACGAGTTCGACGTGATCTTCCAGGCTTTCCCGATGCCGCCGGTCGCCAGGACCACGGCCTTCGCACCGAACAGCACGAGCTTTCCGGTCTCGCGCCAGTAGCCGAACGCGCCGGTGACCTTGCTGCCGTCGGTCAGGAGCCGCTGCATCGTGCACTCCATGAACACGTCGATGCCCTGGTGCACCGCGTGCTGCTGCAGCGTGCGGATCATCTCGAGCCCGGTGCGATCGCCGACGTGCGCGAGGCGCGCGTAGCGGTGGCCCCCGAAGTCGCGCTGGAGGATCAGCCCGTCCTTCGTGCGATCGAACATCGCGCCCCACTCCTCGAGCTCGAGGACGCGCGCGGGCGCTTCCTGCGCATGGAGTTGGGCCATCCGCCAGTTGTTGAGCAGCTTGCCGCCGCGCATCGTGTCGCGGAAGTGGACCTTCCAGTTGTCCTCTTTCCACACGTTGCCGAGCGCCGCTGCGATGCCGCCCTCGGCCATCACGGTGTGGGCCTTCCCGAGGAGTGACTTGCAGATGAGCGCGGTGCGGGCACCCTGCGCCGACGACTCGACGGCGGCCCGGAGGCCGGCGCCGCCCGCGCCGATCACGATGACGTCGTAGTCGTGGCGCTCAGGCTGCTCCGCGCTCACGTGGCTAGAACACCAACCGCGGATCCACGACGATGCCGCTCGCCGCGAGCCGGATGTAGAGATCGGTGAGGCCGACGACGACGAGGCTCGACCAGGCCCAGCGGTTGTGTCGCGCATTGAGCCGGTTGGCGATGGCCCAGAGCCGGAAACGGAGCGAGGCGCGGTGGAACGAGTCGAGGTAGCCGCCCACGAGATATCGCGCCGAGTGGCAGCCGAAGGTGTAGCCGCTCAGCAAGACGACGTTCGTCAGCATGATGAGCGAGCCAAGGCCGATGCCGACGTGACCGTGGAAATTGAACGCCTGGATCGTGTCCCACCACAGGAAGACGAGGACGACCGTCGCGAGATACAGCGCGTAGCGGTGGATGTTCTGCAGGATGAACGGGAAGCGCGTTTCGCCGCTGTACGACTTCGGGCCGTCGGGGACGGCGCAGGCCGGCGGCGACCGGAAGAAGCCCCGATAGTAGGAGCGGCGGTAGTAGTAGCAGGTGAGGCGGAACGCGAGCGGCGAGCCCACGATGAGGATCGCGGGCGAGAGATTCCACCAGGATCCGAGGAGCGGCAAGGTCGGGTGCACGCAGTTGGCCGCGAGGCACGGCGAGTAGAACGGCGAGAGGTACGGGTCGGCGAAGTAGTTCGCGTTCATCAGGCTGGCCCAGGTCGCGTACACGACGAACCCGCCCAGGACGACGACGTAGATGAGCGGTTCGATCCACCAGGGGTCGTGGCGCTCGATCCGTCTGCCGACACCGCGCACGCCGGTGGTCGTGGCCATGGCCGAACGCTACGGCGCTGCCCACCAGATGGCAAAGACATGCGTGGACTGGTCTCCATAGCCCACGGCTATCGTGAGCGAATTCCGCGCTTGGGACCGCGGCCTACGCGCGTAGGCTGCGCACCTAGACGACGCGTGGGGAAACTTTTGGAGGCCAAAAGATGCGCAAGAAGCTCGCGGCGATCCTCGCAGCAGCGCTCGCCATCACGGGCTGCGTGCAGCCCGGGCCGGTCGGCAGCGCAGGGAGTGCCAGCCCACCGAGCGCCTCGACGGCGTTCCCGAAAGAGGTCCTCATCGGGGCGGTGTACCCGCTCACCGGCTCGCAGGCGCCGACCGGACTCGACCTCAAGAATGGCATCGACCTCGCCGTCGAGCTCATCAACAGCGGCAAGACCGACTTCGACCTCCCGCTGGTAAAGGACGGCGGCGGGCTCAAGAGCTTGGGCGGCGCGAAGCTGAAGATCGTCTACGGCGACAGCCAGGCGGATCCGCAGAAGGGTCAATCCGAGACCGAGCGCCTCATCACCAGCGAGAAGGTGACCGCGATGCTGGGCGCGTACAACAGCGCGGTCACCGCCACTGCCTCCCAGGCGGCCGAGCGACTGGGCACCCCGTTCGTGAATCCCGAGTCGAGCTCGCCGACGCTCGTGACGAACGGCTATAAGTGGTTCTTCCGTTCGACCCCCGATGACTCGATGTTCGCGGAGAACTTCTTCCAGTTCCTGGACGACGCGGCGAAGAAGTTCCCCGGGAAGGTCGCGAAGAAGGTCGCGATCCTGCATACCGACGACCTCTTCGGCAGCGACGTGAACAAGTTCAGCCGCCAGTTCGCTCAGCAGTACGGGTACGAGGTGGCGACCGACGCGGCATACAAGGCGAACACGCCTGATCTCACGAGCGAGATCCAGCGGCTCAAAGCGTCAGGGGCCGGCATTCTCATCGAAGCGAGCTACCTGCCGGACGCGACCCTTGCGATCAAGGGGCTCAAGCAGCAGGACGTGAACTTCCAGGGCATCCTCGGCATGGATGCGGGCTTCGTCGACACGAAGTTCATCCCGAACGTCGGCAAGGACGCCGAGGGCTTGATCTCGCGCGAGGTCTGGGCGAAGGACCTTGCCGCGAAGAAGCCACTGGTGAAGCAGGTGAACGACCTGTTCAAGTCTCGGTACGGCACCGACATGAACGGCACCTCGGCGCGGTCGTTCACCGGCGTGTTCGTGCTCGCCGACGCGATCAACCGCGCCGTGTCGCTCGAGCCGGGGAAGATCCAAGCCGCGCTGCGGAAGACCGATCTCAAAGGCGCGCAGATCATCATGCCGTGGGACGGCGTGAGCTTTGACGAGCGGGGTCAGAACACCAAGGGCCGCGGGATCATGGTCCAGGTCCAGAAGGGCGAGTACGTCACCGTCTGGCCGGTCGATCTCGCGAGCAAGGAGCTTGTCTGGCCCGTGCCGGAGTGGTCGAAGCGCTAGAGGCCCCGTAGGCTCGCCGCCATGGACATCCTCGCGCAGAGCGTGACCTCAGGCGTCTTGCTCGGGCTCATCTTGGCGCTGTCCGCGGCCGGCCTGACGCTGATCTGGGGCGTCATGGACATCGTGAACTTTGCGCATGGGGACTTCCTCATGCTCGGGATGTATGGAACGTTCTTCGCGTGGTCGATCCTCGGGCTCGATCCGCTCGTGGCGCTCCCCGGCGTGGTCATCGCGCTCGCCGCGGTCGGAGTCGTCGTCTACGCCACGATCATCCGGCCGGTCCTCCGCGGGTCTGTCCTCGCGCAGATCTTCGCCACGTTCGGGCTCGGCATCCTGCTCCGCGGTCTCGCGCAATTCTTCTTCAGCCCGGCCTTCCGCCAGGTCGGCGAGACCGCGTCATCGGGGATCGTCGCCGCAGGCCCGGTGAGCGTGGGCCGGGAGCAGGTCGTCGCGGCTGCGGGCGCGCTGATCGTCAGCCTCCTGCTCTTCGCGATCCTGGACCGCACGACGCTCGGCACCGCACTCCGTGCGACCGCAGAGGACCGCACCGCGGCCGAGCTCATGGGCATCGACAGCGCTCGAATGTTCGCTCTCGCTTGGGCCCTCGGCGCGGGTTGTGTCGGTGCGGCTGGGGCGCTCCTCGCGATCTATTTCCCGATATTCCCGGATGTCGGCGCTACGTTCGGGCTCCTCGCCTTCGTCACGGTCGCTCTCGGTGGCTTTGGCAGCGTTACGGGGGCCGTGTTCGCCGGCATCCTCATCGGCGTCGTCGTGAATCTCGCCGGGGTGCTCGTCGATCCCTCCTACAAGTTCGCGATCGCCTACGCGCTCTATCTCGTTGTTCTGTCCATCCGCCCACAGGGGCTCCTCGGTCGTGCGTAAGCGCCTTGCGCTCGCTGGGGTGGCGCTCGTTCTGATCGGCTATCCGTTCGTCTTCGGCTCGGCGACGGCGATCAACATCGGCGTCCTCGTGATGCTCTTCGCGATGCTCGGGACAGCGTGGAACCTCCTGGGCGGCTACGCGGGCCAGATCTCCTTCGGACACGGAGTGTTCTTCGGCCTCGGGGCGTACACGAGCACGCTGCTGCTCAGACAGTTCGGGCTGTCGCCGTGGGCGGGAATGCTTGCTGGGGCCGCCCTCGCGGCCGCGGTCGCGATCGTGGTCGGCTGGCCGACCTTTCGCCTGGCCGGGCACTACTTCGCGATCGCGACGATCGTCGTCGGCGAGATCACGCACACCATCGTTCGCAACGCGGACGCCCTTGGGGGTGCACGAGGCCTGTCCCTTCCGATCCTTCCGGGCAGCTTCCTCAACTACGAGTTCCATGAGGGACGCCTGCCGTACTACTTCGTGGCCCTCGGGCTCTACACAGTCGCCCTCCTCGTCACTTTGGAGGTCGAGCGCCGGCGTATCGGCTTCTACCTGCGGGCGATCCGCGAGGACCAGACCGCGGCGCAGAGCGTCGGCGTCTCGGTCCTCCAGTACAAGCTCGCCGCCGCGGCGCTCTCGGCGGCGCTCGCGGCACTGGGCGGGACCTTCTACGCCCAGTACGTCCTGTTCATCGACGCCGACTCCGTCTTTCCGCTGTCGCTCTCGATCCTCATCGCCCTCGTGCCGATCCTGGGGGGCGCCGGTCACGCGATCGGTCCGCTCCTGGGCGCGGCGGTCCTCATTCCGCTCTCCGAGCTCACCCGGATCACGTTCGGCGGGACCGGCCAGGGGCTCGACCTCGTCATCTACGGTGGGCTCATCGTGATCATCGCGGTCCTCCAGCCCGGGGGCCTCGTCACGCTGCCGCGCCGCTTGCACTCCCCCGTCGCGCCGGGCCGGAAGGGCTCGGCATGATGCTCCTCGAGGTCGCAGGCCTCACCAAGTCGTTCGGCGGGGTCAACGCGAACGACGACATCTCGTTCAGCGTCCCTGAGGGCGCGATCGTCGGGTTGCTCGGCCCGAACGGCGCCGGAAAGACCACGCTGTTCAACTGCATCACCGGTTTCCTTCGACCCGACGCGGGGCGCGTCCGTTTTGCCGGCGTCGATGTCACGGGCCGGAGCCCGAGCGACCTCGCACGGCGCGGCCTCGTCCGGACGTTCCAAGTCATGCGCGTCTTCCCGAGCCTTACGGCCCTCGAGAACGTGCAGGTTGGCGCGCTTCTCCGGCGAGGGCGGCTCGGCGAGGCGCGCCGGTCTGCGCTTGATGTCCTCGACGAGCTCGGACTGGGCGCGCGGGCGGATGTTGACGCGCGAGACCTCACGACCGCCGAGCGCAAGCGGTTGGAGATCGCGCGGGCGCTCGCAACCGAGCCGCGGGCGATCCTGCTCGATGAGGCGATGAGCGGCCTGAACCCGAAGGAGGTCGGCGACGCCGTCGCGCTGGTGCAGCGGCTGCGTGCGCGCGGTATCACGATCGTTCTCGTCGAGCACGTCCTTGAGGTCGTGATGCCGCTCGCCGAAACGGTCGTCGTGCTGCAGCAGGGGCGGAAGATCGCGGAGGGCCCGCCGCAGCAGATCGCCCGGGATCCGGCGGTCATCGCCGCCTACCTCGGCCCACGGTTCGCGCAGGGATGAGCGTGCTGCTAGAGGTACGGGGCCTCGGCGGCGGCTACGACGGAGTGCCGGTGCTCCACGACGTCTCGCTGGACGCCGCGGCGGCGGCGATCACCGTCGTCGTCGGGGCGAACGGCGCGGGTAAGACGACGCTGCTCCGCGCGATCTCGGGGATCGTGCGCCCGAGCGCCGGGACGGTGCGAGTCGATGGGGCCGCCGTCGAGCGCCGGCGCGCGCACGACATCGTGCGCCTCGGCGTCGCGCACGTACCCGAGGGGCGGCACATCTTCGCCCGCCTCACCGTCGCCGAAAACCTCCGCCTCGGCGGGTACACCGTGGGCGATCGCGCGACCCTCGAACGGACGAAGGCGCGAGTCGTCGAATTATTCCCGATCCTCCGTGACCGCGAGACCCAGCGCGCCGGGACATTGTCCGGCGGCGAGCAACAGATGCTCGCGATCGGCCGCGCGCTCATGTCCGCCCCGCGACTCCTGCTCCTCGACGAGCCGACCCTCGGCATCGCACCCCTCCTCGTCGCGAGGCTGTTTGACGCGATCAAGCGGCTTCCCGAGCTTGGGACCGCCGTCCTCCTCGTGGAGCAGAACGTGCGCGAGGCGCTCGAGATCGCGCAGTCCGCGTACGTGCTCCAGACGGGGCGAGTCGTCCTCAGCGGTCAGGGCCGCGCGCTGCTGCGAAGCGACATGGTCCGCCAGGCGTACCTCGGGCTGTGAACGCCTTCGCCGACCCGGCCGCGTTCCGGGCCGCCGTGCGGCGAGGCGAATTCCGCGGGACGACCGCCGGACTCCTGCCCGGCTTCGTCCAAGCGAACCTCGTCGTCCTGCCGGCAAGCTGGGCGGAAGAGTTCGTCGAGTTCTGCGCCCGGAACCCCCGACCATGCCCGCTCCTCGATGTGACGACCACGGGCTCGCCCGATCCACGCCGCCTCGCGCCCGGCGCGGATCTGCGGACGGATGTGCCTGGCTATCGGGTGTTCGCGCAGGGGACCGTCCGCGAAACGAACGACCTCCGTTTGGTGTGGGCCGATGACTCGGTCGGCTTCCTGCTCGGATGCTCGTTCACATTCGAGCGCGCGCTGCAGGCAGCACGCGTCCCCCTGCGGCACATCGAGGAAGGCAAGACGGTGCCCATGTACCGGACGTCGCTGGCCTGCACACCCACCGCCCGCCTCGCCGGTCCAATGGTCGTGTCGATGCGGCCGGTGCCGCGCCGACTGGTTGCCCGCGCGACAGAGATCTCGTCGCGCTTTCCAGCGTCGCACGGCGCACCGATCCACATCGGCGATCCGTCAGCCATCGGCATCGCCGACCTGGCGCGCCCGGACTTCGGCGATCCCGTGGACATCGGCGCCGATGACGTCCCGGTGTTCTGGGGCTGCGGCGTGACGCCACAGGTCGTCCTCGCGGAGAGCGGCTGCGAGCCCTTCGCCGCGCACGCGCCGGGGAAGATGTTCGTCGGCGACGCCGCGGAAACGATCGGCCTGCTGTCCCGCTGACCACAGGCAGCGGACATGCTGCGACGCCTCTCCATAGCGCTAGGCTATGAACGAAATGGAGCTCCAGCAGCTGCGCTACTTCGTCGCGGTGGCCGAGCGTCGCCACTTCACCCGCGCCGCGCTGCACCTGCACGTGGCCCAGCCCTCGGTGAGCAAGCAGGTCCGCAAGCTCGAGGACGAGCTCGGCGCGATCCTTCTGGAGCGACGCAAGGCGGGGATCGCGCTCACCGACGCCGGCGCGATCCTGCTGCCCTGGGCCCGGCGCGTCCTATCCGACATCGACGGCGCCCGGTCCGAGGTCGCGGGCCTCGCGACCCTCGAGCGCGGTCGGCTCTCGGTCGGCGCGACGCCGAGCCTGAGCACCGTGCTGCTCCCTAAAGCGCTCGCGCTCTACCACGCCGCACATCCGGGCGTCGCCCTGAGCGTCGTCGAGGCCGGATCGCGCGACCTCGTGAGGCAGCTCGAGGCGGGCGACCTCGATCTGGCGCTCGTCATCCTGCCGGTGCCCCGCGAGGAGCTCTTCGTGACGGCACCGCTGTTGCGCGAGGACCTCGTGCTCGCTGTCTCCACGACGCATCCGCTCGCGAAGCGGAAGGTGATCCGGGTCAGCGAGCTGCGGGGCGTGCCACTGGTCATGTTCCGCGAGGGCTACGACCTGCGCAGCGTCACGATCGCCGCGTGCGAGCAGGCCGGCTTCCACCCGACGTTCGCGATCGAGGGCGCCGAGATGGACGGCGTGCTCCGCATGGCCGCGGCCGGCATCGGCGTGGCAGTGGTGCCAAGCATCGTCGTGGAGCGCGGCGGCCCGCTCGTCGCGGTCCGGCTCGCGCAGCCGACGCTGTCCCGTTCGGTCGGCGTCGCGTTCCGCCGGGACCGGCATCGCTCGCGCGCGGCCGACGCGTTCGTCGCGAGCCTGCGGGCGTTCGTGCGCGACCGCGACTGGCGCGCGTCGCTGCCCGCGAGGGTCGCGGTCTCCTGAGGCAGCCCGATCAGCTAGATGTGATTCCCAGACAGGTTGTTGACGCCGAAGAAGCGGCAGAGCGGGGTGTGGCCACCGAGTGTTGGCGAGCGACGGTGACGATACTCGCTGAGGAAGTCCGGGAGGGCCGCGGCCCGCTCGGCGCTCGAGCGAT
>DASZZF010000020.1:0-29360 GCA_035543375.1 Candidatus Limnocylindria bacterium | reverse complement strand
GCCGAGCGGATCGGCTACCCCGTCGTGATCCGTCCGGCGTACACGCTTGGCGGCAGCGGCGGCGGCTTCGCGCACGACGCCCTGGAGCTCCTCGACCGCGCCTCGCGCGGGATCAGCGCGTCGCCCATCGGCCAGGTGCTGGTGGAGCGGTCGCTCGTCGGCTGGAAGGAGATCGAGTACGAGGTCATGCGCGACGCGGACGACACCTGCATCACGATCTGCAACATGGAGAACCTCGATCCCATGGGCGTCCACACCGGCGACTCCATCGTCGTCGCGCCGTCGCAGACGCTCTCCGACAAGGAATACCAGCAGCTCCGCAGCTCGGCGTTGCGGATCATCCGCGCGCTCGGCATCGAGGGCGGCTGTAACGTGCAGTTCGCGCTCCATCCGGATCGCGGGCCGAGCGAGGATTTTGAGGCGCGCGTCCCGTACTACGTCATCGAGGTGAATCCGCGGGTGTCGCGCTCGTCGGCGCTCGCGTCGAAGGCGACGGGCTATCCGATCGCGCGGGTCGCCGCGAAGATCGCGGTCGGCAAGCGGCTCTGGGAGATCCCGAACGCGTTGACGCGGCAGACCACCGCGGCGTTCGAGCCGACGCTGGATTACGTCGTCGTGAAGATCCCGCGCTGGCCGTTCGACAAATTCCCCGCGGCAGATCGCCGTCTCGGCACGCAAATGAAAGCGACCGGCGAGGTCATGGCGATCGACCGGACGTTCGAAGCCGCGGTCCTCAAGGCGATCCGTTCGCTCGAGGTGAAGGGCCAGGTCCTGCTCTGGGAAGCGCCCGCGTGGGTCGATGTCGCGGATCCTGACGCGTTCGTCGCGCGGTTCCTGACCGGGAGCGCGACGGACGATCGGCTGTGGCGACTCTTTGCGGCGCTCCGCCGCGGCGCGACGGTCGATGCGGTGCACGACGCCACCAAGATCGACCGCTGGTTCCTGCGCAAGCTGCGCGGCATCGTCCGCTTCGCCGAGGACGAGCTCCAGGGCAAGACGCCGAACCCGACGCTGCTCCGGCGGGCGAAGCGGATGGGATTCTCCGACATCGATGTCGCGACGCTCACCGGGATCCTCCCGGCCGACGTCCGGCGGCTGCGCCTCCAGTGGGGGATCACGCCCGTCTACAAGATGGTCGACACCTGCGCCGCCGAGTTCGAGGCCGTGACGCCGTACTTCTACTCGACCTATGAGCAGGAGAACGAAGCGCCCCCGCTCCCGGGACCAAAGACCGTGATCCTCGGCGCGGGCCCGATCCGGATCGGGCAGGGGATCGAGTTCGACTGCTGCTGCGTGCAGAGCGCGATGGCCCTCCAGGACCGCGGCATCGCGCCGATCATGATCAACAGCAATCCAGAGACGGTCTCGACCGACTTCGACGCGTCCGCGCGCCTCTACTTCGAGCCGCTCGATGAAGAGTCGGTCGCCTCGGTGCTGTTCAATGAGGGCGCTGCCGAGCAGTCCGCAGTGGGAGTCCCGATCCTCGTGCAATTCGGCGGGCAGACGGCCCTCAATCTGGCGGACCGCATCGGGAGCCTGGGTGGCCGCATCGCGGGCACCAGCGCCGACGCGATCGGGCTTGCCGAGGATCGCCGGCGGTTCCACGAGTTCGCGACCGCGCTCGGCATCCCGCAACCGGCCGGCGGCACCGCCGAATCGCTCCCCGAGGCCGGCGAGATCGCCGTCAGGATCGGGTACCCGGTGCTCGTGCGGCCGTCGTACGTGCTCGGTGGCCGCGGGATGGAGATCGCCTACGGGCCTGACGATCTCGAGCGTTATTTCGGCAGCGCGCTCGAGGCCAGCCACGGGCGCGTGCTCGTGGACAAGTACCTCCGCGGCCGCGAGGTCGAGGTCGACGCGGTGAGCGACGGCCTGGATACGCTCGTCGCCGGGATCATGGAGCACATCGAGCGGGCCGGCGTGCACTCGGGCGACTCGTTCGCAATGTATCCGGCGTCGAATCTCACTCCCGCCGAGCGCGACGAGATCGTGTTCCTCACCCGAAAGATCGCGAACGCGCTTCCGGTGAAGGGACTGTTGAACATCCAATTCATCGTCGAGGAGGGCCGTGTGTGGGTCCTCGAGGTGAATCCCCGGGCGAGCCGGACCGTGCCTTTCCTGACGAAGGTCACCGGCGTGCCGCTTGTGCGTCTCGCCGTCGCGATCGGCGACGGCAGCACGCTCGCGGCCGAAGGGTACGCGCGGGCCGACGGCCTGTGGCCGTCGGGTGACCTCGTCGCGGTCAAGGCGCCGGTGTTCTCCATGGCGAAGCTGCTCGACGTCGACACGTACCTCGGTCCCGAGATGAAGAGCACCGGCGAGGTCATGGGCGTGGATCGGACGTTCGCGCCCGCCCTGTGGAAGTCGCTCGTCGCCGCGGGCCTCGCGCCCATGCCGAGCGGCAAGGTCCTGATCACGGTCGCCGATAAGGACAAGTCGGAGGTCGTGTCGATCATCGAAGGATTCCACTGGCTCGGCTACGAGCTCGTCGCGACCAGCGGGACGGCCGCTCTGGTGCGCTCGCTCGGGATCGGCGTCACCGAAGTGCCGAAGCTGGGCGACGGCGACGCGACGATCCTCCAGCTGATCCGGTCCGGGCAGTGCGCCGCGGTGGTGAACACACCGACCCTCGGGAAGACCGTCGATCGCGACGGCTTCTTGATCCGTCGCGCCGCCGTCGAGGCGCGCGTGCCATGTCTCACCTCGCTCGACACGGCGCTCGCGGTCGTGACCGCGCTCCGCGCGAGCGCGCAGAGCTACACGGTGGCGCCGCTTTCTGAGTACCGGAGCGCGCCCGCTGCGGCGACGGCATGACGACGAAACGGACCGGCGAGCCCTGGATGACGCCGCCCGAATACGGCCGGACCCTCGTAGGTCTCAGCTTGAACCTCATCGTGCGCGAGGTCAGAAGGAGCGTGCCTTTCTATACGGAGGTGCTCGGCTTCCGCGCGCTCCATCACGACGTGAACTTCGCGGCACTCGAACGCGACGGCGCGCGCATCCAGCTTCACGCTGACCACACCTACGACCACCAGCCGTGGGCCCCGCGGCTCGCGGCGGACGGCAGGCGCGGTCTCGGCGCCGAGATTCGGCTCATGGGCCTTGACCCGGACGACACCGAGCGTCGCGCCCGCGCCGCCGGGCACACCGTCCTGCTCGGCGCGAAGGACTGGCCGCACGGCTGGCGCGATTGCGTCCTCGAGGACCCCGACGGCTACACCTTCGCGGTCGGGGTCCCGCTCGGGTGATCCTCGAGCAAGGCAGCGTCCTCACGCGCACCGAGATCGGGGATCTCGGCACGGTCCTACAGATCGCCGCGCCCGGCATCACCGCGCAGGCGAAGGCGGGGCAGTTCGTCCACGTTCGCCCGGGCCCGCGCTTCGATCCCCTCCTGCGGCGCCCGTACTCCTTCAATCGCATCGATCGGCAGAGCGGCGAGATCGAGCTGATCGTCAAGCCGCTCGGCGACGGAGGCGAATTCATCGCGTCGCGCCGGCCGGGCGACACGCTCGACCTGCTCGGTCCGCTCGGCAGCGCGTTCGTCATCCATCGGGCGACGAAGAACCTCCTGCTCATCGCCGGCGGGACCGGCATCGCGCCGATGCGCGTGCTCGCCGAGCACGAGGCGGCCAGGCGGAACGTGACGCTCGTGATGGGCGGACGCTCCGTCCAGTATCTCTGGCCCTCGCGGCTGCTCCCCGCCGGCGTCGAGTACGTGACCACGACGGACGACGGCTCGTTCGGGATCCGCGGACAGGTGACGGACGCGCTCGCACCGCTCCTTCCGTGGGCGGACCAGCTCTGCGCGTGTGGCCCCTGGCCGATGCTCGCGGCGCTCGGCCGGCTGCGGGATGACGCTGCGCGGGCGAGCGCCGTCTTTCCCGGGCGGCAGATGCTGCTTGATTCGCAGATCGCGGTGGAGCAGCACATGGGTTGCGCGATGGGCGTGTGCCGCGCCTGCGTGGTCGTCACCGCGAGCGGCAATGCGCGCGTCTGTCGGGAGGGGCCGGTCTTCCCGTTGGCCGAGGTGCGCTTCAGCGAAGGCGAGCCGGCGACTGTGGGCGGGGCGGCGTGAAGCGCGATCGTCAGTCATCACGGCGACCCGACCCGACAGTGAACGTGAGCCACGCGATCGAGGAATCTCTCGAGGAGATCGCGACCGGCGACGAGACGGACGAGGCGGTCGAGCTCGCGGATCTGGACGGCGCCTCGATCGTCGAGGCCGCCAGTGGCGAGGCCGACACGGACGCCCGCACGCTGACGCCGATCGCCGAGCAGCTGGCGAGGATCGAGCTCGACGACGCGCCTGTCGTGACCGCTTCGGGCCGCGCGGCCGCGCGGCCCGAAGCGGGGGTCGATCTCGCGGTCGACGCGGCGCGTGGTCTCCGGCTGCGCAATCCGGTCCTCACCGCATCGGGCACGTTCGGTCAGGGCGTCGAGTATGCCGAGCTCTTCGATGTGTCCCGGCTCGGCGCCATCGTGAACAAAGGCACGACCGTCCGCGCGCGTCCGGGCAATCCGCAGTACCGGATCGCCGAGACGCCGTCCGGGATCCTGAACTCGATCGGCCTGGAGAACCCCGGCGCCGCGGCGGTCGCGAAGAGATACGCGAAGGCCTGGGCGCAGCTCGGCGTGGCCGTGATCGTGAACGTCGCCGGATACAGCGTCGACGACTACGTGACGGTCGTAAGCGAGTTCGCCGGCATCGCGAGCGTCGTTGCGTACGAGCTGAACGTCTCCTGCCCAAACGTGAAAGGCGGGATGCTCTTCGGCTGCGACCCCGGTCTCGCGGCCGATGTCGTGCGGGCGGTGAAGCAGGAGACCGATAAGCCGGTCATCGTGAAGCTCACGCCGAACGCGCCCGATGTCGTCGCGGTCGCGCGCGCGGTCGAGGACGCGGGCGCCGATGGCCTCACCGCCATCAACACGGTGCTCGGGATGCGCATCGACACCAAGAAGCGGCGACCGATGCTCGGGACCGGGAGCGGCGGCCTGTCCGGCCCGGCGATTCGGCCGATCGCGGTGCACCTGACCTATCAGGTGGCCCAGGCGGTCGCGATCCCGATCATCGGAGCCGGTGGCATCACGACCGTCGAGGACGCGCTCGAGTTCCTCATGGCCGGCGCGTCCGCCGTCCAGGTCGGCACTGCGACCTTCGCGGACCCGCTCGCGCCGGTGCGGATCATCGAAGGGCTCGCGGACTACGTTCGCGCGAACGGTCTTTTGTCGATCCGCGAGGTGATCGGCGTCGCATTGCCGGCGCCGCGCGGACCGGACGAAGCCGATGACTGAGTACGTCCGCGACTATCCGCGGCCCCCGCGCGTCGAGCCCGTGGACAAGCGCGTACGCGTCGTCTTCGGCGGCACCACCATCGCTGACACGACGCGCGCGCAGCGGGTCCTCGAGACGTTCGGCGCGCCGGTCTACTACGTGCCGGCCGCGGACGTGCGCATGGATCTATTGACCGAGACCGACCACCGCTCCGTCTGCGAATGGAAGGGCGTCGCGTCCTATTACTCGATCGGGCCCGCCGAACGGGTCGGTTGGGCGTATCACGACCCGAAGCCGGGCTATGACGCGATCAAAGGCCACGTCGCGTTCTACTGCAGGCCGATGGACGCGTGTTATGTCGGCGACGAGCAGGCCCAGCCGCAGCCGGGTGGCTTTTACGGCGGGTGGATCACCGCGGGGGTGGTGGGGCCGTTCAAGGGAGAGCCCGGCACCGAGGGCTGGTGACCCGCTAGTCTCGCTGGCGTGGAAGGTGGTCCCGGGATGAAGACCGTGCAGCTCCGCGACTACACCATCGCGGCCGGCCAGCTCGACCGCTTCGCCGCGCTCTGGAAGAAGAGCGTGAAGGTGCTGCGTGAGCGGGCTGGCTTCAAGATCGAGGGTGTCTGGCGCGTGCCGGCCGAGAATCGGTTCGTCTGGATCCTGACGTACGACGGCCCGGATGGGTGGGAGACGGCGAACAAGGCCTACTACGATTCGCCGGAGCGGAAGGCGGTCGATCCCGATCCGGCGAAGCTCATCGTCTCGCAGCGGACCGCCTTCATCGAACCGGCGTGACCGGGCCCGAGCGACGCAGCACCAGGGCGATGTTGCCGAACGTCCCGTGGGGGTCGGTGTAGACCTTCGCCCACCCGTCACCCTCTGACGTGCCGGCGGTCTCCCACGTTCGGTTCTGCGCGTCGAACCGCACCTCCGCGAGCTGCGGAAGCCGGGCGAGGATCCGCTTGCCGATCTCGTCGACCAGATGCTGGATCGACCGGCTGTTGAATTGGTCGAACGTGTGCCGCACGAGATCGCGGATCTGATCCGCATGCACGTACTGCGCGGCGAGCTCGCCGAGCCCGGCCGGCATGAGGCCGTAACGCCAGTGGACGTCCAGATGAATGAAAAGCGGCCGATCGACGGTCTCCGGGAGCGTCGTGAACTCGTCCCGCGCGAAACGGGTGAACGAGCTGCCGGTGATCTTGATCAGCCGGAGGTCCAGGCGGCCGCTCTCGGCCTCGGTGAGGACCACCGTGTCACCGCGCCGCTCGCCGCGCACCCGCGCGCTCGAGCAGTCGTCGCGGCGGCGGTCGAAGAGCGCCTCGCCGACCCGGTCGAAGGGCTGCTCGCGCACCTGTATCTCGAGCGACTCCATGACCGGATACGTCTCCAGGAACCGGCGGGCGAGGAACGCGGCGAAACCCTCGAGGGTCGCCCCGTCGTACTCGAGGGCCATCGCGTACACGACGTTCTTCATGGTGTCCGTCGCGACGACCTGCGCGTTGTCGCCGTCGGTGTACGCCGCGAGGAAGTTCTTCCCGAACACCCGCATGTCGACGAGCGCGGCGAACAGGACGTTGTCGCGACCCGTGCACGTCGATTCGGGGATCGGCGTGCACTCGAGCGGCGTCGCGTAGGTGCGGTAGACGCTGATCTCGGCCTTGCCGTACTCGATCTCGCGCTCCATCAGCGCTTCTCCAAGCGATCGCGCGCGATGGCCAGAAATTCCGCGAGCCCCGTCGCGAGCTCCTCGTCACGCGATCGTCCGAGGCGGGCTCGAAGGACCGGCACGATCTCTGCCCGCGACCGGCCATGCACGAACACGACGAAACGGAAGCCGAACTGGCGCTCGTAGTCGGCGTTCAGCAGGTCGAGGGTGCGCAACGTCGCGGGATCGGTGCTGTCGGTGGTGCGCTGCTCGGCGGCGGAGCGTGCGGACAATCCGCTCCGCGCACCGATCCGCGGGTGCGCGTTCAGCACCGCGATCTTCTGCTCCTCGGTCATGCCCTCGAGCAGGGCGCGGGCGCGCGCCATGACCGCCTCGGCGTCGCCTTCGCCGACCTGCTCGGCGAGCACCGGTGCGTGCTCGAAGGCCTCAGCTGCCGCGATAGCTGACACAGCTGAACGGCGAGACGAGGAGCGGCACGTGATAGTGGCCGCTCTCGAGGCGCACCTGCAGCGCGACCGTCTCGAAGAAGCCGCCGGTGAGATGGAAGAGCAGCCGATAGGAGCCAGGCTCCAGGTCGCGCCAAAGCTCGCGGATCCGTCCGTCGCTGTCCGTCTCACCGCGGGAGATGAGGTCGTCACCGCGGTAGAGCGAGACGTGCACGCCGGCGGCGGGACGACCCGACGCAGTGTCGAGCACGTGGGTCGAGAGTGATGTCGATGCCATGGCGGCCGATGCTAGCTCTATCCTTGCCTCGCTCGTGCCCACCCTGAAGATCACCGTCGGCCCACACACGTTGCGCGCCCGCCTCGAAGAGGAGCGTGCGCCCAAGACGTGCGCGGCCATCCGCGCGATGCTCCCATTTCGCAGCAAGCTGGTGCATTGCCGCTGGAGCGGCGAATCCACGTGGGTGCCGATGGGCGACACGAAGGTCGGCGGCAGTGGCGGCCTCGGCTTCGAGAATCACACGAGCCACCCGGCTCCCGGACAGCTGCTGATCTACCAGGGCGGCATCTCGGAGACCGAGATCCTGTTCCCGTACGGCTCGACAAGGTTCTCGAGCAAGGTCGGTCAGCTCGCCGGGAACCACTTCGCGACGGTCACCCTGGGCAACGAACACCTCGCTGAGATCGGGCGGCTCACGCTCTGGGAAGGCGCGCAAGACTTCACGATCGAGCTCGAGTGACCCGGACCCCGCGTCCGGAGGACCATGCGGATCTGGTCATCCGTGGCGCCACCGTCGTCTCCGATGGCGCGTATTCCCGGGACATCCTCATCCGCGATGGACGCGTGAGCGCGTTCGTCGAGCCGGGCGCGTCCGGCGCGGCGACCGAGATCGACGCACGCGGTCTTTTCGCGCTCCCCGGGATCGTCGATGCCCACGTGCATTTCAACGACCCCGGACGATCCGAGTGGGAGGGCTGGGAGCATGGCTCGCGGGGTGCCGCCGCCGGCGGGGTCACCACCGTCCTCGACATGCCGCTCAACTCGCTCCCCCCGGTGCTCGACGGCGCCGCCTTCGATCTGAAACGGCGCGCGGCCGAGCGCGCATCGATCGTCGACTTCGGGCTGTGGGGCGGGCTGACCGGGCAAGATCCCGGGCCGTTGGGCGAGCTGTACCGGCGCGGCGCGGTCGGGGTGAAGGCGTTCCTCTGCGACAGCGGCGTGCCCGAGTTTCCCGCGCTCACCGACGACGGTCTGGTACCGGCGCTACGGGCGGCCGCCGGCGCGGGGCTGCTCGTCGGACTGCACGCTGAGGATGACGGCGTCGTGCGCGAGGCGACGGCGCGGGTCCGGAGCGCAGGACGCCGGGACCGGGGGGCGTGGGCGCTCTCGCGACCGCCGCTGGCCGAGGTCCGAGCGGTCGCGCGGGCGTGCGCCGCCGCGCAAGAGGCCGGAGCGCGTTTGCATATCGTCCACCTCTCGGCCGTCGAAGCGCTCGGTGCGATCGGCGCCGCGCGCGATGCGGGTGTCGACGTGAGCTCCGAGACGTGCCCCCATTACCTGCTCTTCGATGAGCGCGACGTCGAACGTCAGGGGCCCCTGTTGAAATGCGCGCCGCCGATCCGCGATGCGGCAAATCGCGAAGGCCTCTGGCGCGCGCTCTCCGAAGGCCGTATCGATCTGGTCGCGTCGGATCATTCGCCCTGCCCTGCCGCCGACAAGACCCGCGGGAACGACGACATGTTCGCGGCGTGGGGCGGCATCGCCGGCGTGCAGACGCTGCTTCCGGCGCTGCTCAGCGAATCGCGCCGCCGCGGCGGTGATGTCCTGGACCTGCCGCGTATCGCCGGGTTCATCGCCTGGCGGCTCAGCGCCGCCCCGGCGAAGCGATTCGGGCTGTGGCCGCGGAAGGGGACCATCGCGTCCGGGTCGGACGCCGATATCGTGCTCCTCGATCCCGATCGCGACTGGGCGCTCGCCCCCTCGGAGCTGCAGACCCGCAGCGGTCAGTCGGCGTACGCGGGGCGCGCATTCAGCGGACGCGTCGTGCGCACGCTCGTCCGCGGAACGACCGTTTTTCTGGACGGGCATTTCCCGGCGGCGCCGGGTCACGGACGGTTCGTCGCCGCCGAGCGCGCGGCATGAGGATCGCGGGGGGCACGATCCTCTCGATGGTCGCGGGCGACGCGCCGGCGGTGCGCGACCTGTTCGTCGAGGGCGACCGCATCGCCGCCGCGGCCGACGGCGAGACCATCGACGCATCCGGCTGCTACGTGATGCCGGGCCTCGTGCAGACCCATATCCACCTGGTCCAGACGATCTTCCGGGGTCTCGCTGAGGGGCTCTCGCTGCTCGAGTGGCTTCGCGATCGGATCTGGCCGCTCGAGGCGGCGCACGACGAGACGTCGCTGCGCGCCACGGCGCGCCTCGGGCTCCTCGACCTCCTTGTGACCGGGACGACGACGATCCTCGACATGGGCACGACGCACGGCGGCGACGTCATCGCCGAGGAGCTCGTTGCGTCGGGCATCCGCGCGCGGTTTGGGCAGGCGATGATGGACGGCGGGGAGCGCGTGCCCGTCGGATTGCGCGAGACGACGGTCGCGTCGCTCGATGCGAGCGCGCGGCTCGCGATGCGCTGGGCCGGCGGGGCCGGCGGACGCATCGGCTACGCGTACGCGCCGCGGTTCGCGTTGTCCTGCACCCCCGAGCTGCTCGAGGCCGTGGCCGAGATCACGAAGCGGCTCGGCCTGCTCATCCACACGCACTCGAACGAGAACACCGATGAGCGCGCGCTCATCGAAGTGGCGACCGGTCGCGCACCGGCGGCGTACCTGGACGACATGGGCCTCGTGAACGAAAGGAGCGTCATCGCGCACGGCGTCAATCTTGACCCGACCGAGGTGCGACTGCTGCGTGAGCGGAAGGCGAGCATCAGCCACTGCCCGTCCTCGAACCTCAAGCTCGGGAGCGGCATCGCCGACATCCGCGCGCTGCGCAATGCCGGGATCACCGTCGGTATCGGCGCCGACGGCGCGGCCTGCAACAACCGGCTCGATGGCTTCGACGAGCTCCGCCTCGCCGCGCTCCTCGCCGCGTCGCTTCATGGGCCGGGCGCGATCACTGCGCATGACGCGCTCGCCATGGGCACGCGCGACGGCGCGAAGGCGCTGCGGCTAGACGGAGAGATCGGCACCCTCGAAGTGGGGAAGAAGGCCGACGTCATCGTGCTCGATCCCTCGCGGCTCGCCGGCCCGGCGGGAGATCCCGCCACCCGCATCCTGTACGGCGGCGGCTCGCGCGCGGTCCGCGACGTGATCGTCGACGGGAAGGTCGTCGTGCGGAACTTCACACCGCTCACGCTCGACCCGGCCGAGGTGCGCGCCCGCGCGGTGGAGGCGCTGCCGGCGCTCGCCCAACGCGCCAGGCTCTGACGTGGAGGAGGTGATCGTCGCCGCTGTGGACAGCGAGCCGGTCGCCGAGCTCATCGCGAGCCGGTTGCGCGCCGAGGGCATCGCGGCCCGCGTCCGGTACGAGTCCCAGGTCGGCATCCCGCGGCAGATCGCACCGGCCGGCCTCGGTTTCGGGCTCGGAGCGTTCCGCGTCGCGGTCGCTCTGCGGGACGCGGGTCGCGCTCGCAAGATCGTCGCGGACGCCGAGCCGCAGACCTACCGCCCCCGCCCAGTCCTCCGTGCGATCTCGACGGTGCTGCTCATCGCGTTCCTTCTGTCAATCATCCCGGGCGTCGTCCAAGCGCTCAGCATCCTCTTCGGTCTCGACAGGTAGGCGGCGGGGCACGCTCCCTATAGTCCCTCAGGGATGAACGTCGATGTCGCGCGCACGTTGGATGACGCGCTCGGGCTCCTCGGGGCGCGTCCCGGCAGCGACGTGCTGAACGGCGGCACGGACCTGATGGTGGAAATCAACTTCGGTCGCAAGCGTCCGGGGGCGGTCGTCGCGATCGACCGGGTGGCGGAGCTTCGCGACCTGTCAGTGCATGCGACGATCCGTATGGGCGCCGGCGTGACGTTCACGACGATGCTCGAGCGCGAGTGCGGGTCGGTCGCCCTGCGCGAGGCCGCGCGGACCGTCGGCTCGCCGCAGATCCGCAACGCCGCCACCATCGGCGGGAACGTCGTGACGTCCTCACCGGCGGGCGACTCCCTGCCCGTCCTGGCCGCGCTCGAGGCGAAAGTCCACCTGCGCTCGACGCGCGGCGAGCGCGTCGTCGCGTTCGCCGATTTCATGACCGGGCCGAAGCGCAACGTACGTGGGCCAGACGAGCTCGTCACGGCGCTGGAGTGGGACGACGCCGGCTCGGCGCAGGTGTTCATGAAGGTCGGGACCCGCAACGCGATGGTCATCGCGGTCGCCGGGCTCGCCCTCGTCGTCGATCGCGCGCGCAGGCGCGTTGGCATCGGGCTCGGGTCGTGCGGCCCGACGATCCTCCGCGCGCCGGAGGCCGAGGCCTTCGCCGCGGGGCTCTGTGACGAGGCAGGTTGGCGGCCATACACGCCGAGCGAGAGCGCTTGCAGCGAGTTCGGATCGAAGGTCGCCGCGGCCGCGCGGCCGATCGACGACGTGCGCGGCACCGCCGCCTACCGCCGGCATGTGCTGGCGGTTATGGGCGCGCGGGCGCTCGCACGCGTCGCGAGGACCGCGTGACGCGCGTCCGGCTGAGCGTTAACGGCTCCGAGCGTGCCGCGGACGCCGGTGACGGCGAGTCGCTCTTGAGCTTCCTGCGCGAGGAGCTGGAGCTGCCGGGAAGCAAGAACGCGTGCGAGCAGGGCGAGTGCGGCTCCTGCTCGGTGCTGCTGGACGGCGCGCTCGTGTGCAGCTGCCTCGTCCTGGCCGCGGCCGCCGAGGGACGCCGGGTGGAGACCGTGGAAGGGCTC
The DNA here is from genome assembly GCA_035543375.1 of Candidatus Limnocylindria bacterium. Classification (GTDB taxonomy): domain Bacteria; phylum Chloroflexota; class Limnocylindria; order P2-11E; family P2-11E; genus UBA4735. Next base: position 17,083 of record DASZZF010000020.1, on the reverse strand, counting down.
GTCGCCGCGGACGGCGCGCTCCATCCGATCCAGCGCGCGTTCCTCGCCGCGGGCGCGGTGCAATGCGGCTTCTGCACGCCGGGCCTGATCGTTGCGACGCAGGCCCTCCTCGCGGGGAATCCCGAACCGAGCGATCCAGAGATCCGCGAGGCCCTCGCGGGCAACATCTGCCGCTGCACCGGCTACGGGAAGATTCTCGAGGCCGTGCGCGCCGCGGGCGCGGAGCGCCTGCGATGACCATCGCCGCGCGGCCACGGGTGCGCGGCGTCGTGGGTGAATCGGTCGAGCGGCCCGACGGGCCGCCGAAGGTGAAGGGCGAGTTCACGTACGCGAGCGACCTGCGCGCGGACGGCATGCTCCACGGCGCGACGCTCCGCAGCCCGCATCCTCACGCGCGACTCCGGTCGATCGACGTGACGGCGGCCCGAGCCCACGCCGGCGTCCGCGCGGTCCTCACCGCCGCGGACCTGCCGACGGACGTGCCGTTCGGGCTGATGAAGAAGGATCAACCCGTGCTCGCGCGCGACGTTGTCCGCTACGTGGGCGAGCCGGTCGCGCTCGTCGCGGCGGACGACTTGCAGACCGCCCGCGACGCGCTGAACGCGATCCGCGTCGCGTACGAGGTGCTTCCGCCGGTCACCGATCCGATCGCGGCGCTGCGGCCGGACGCGCCGCCGATCCACCGGGGCGGCAACGTCATCGACAGCGTCCATCTCGTCCACGGCGACGCGGGTCTGACGGCCGACGTCGAGGTGGAGGGAGAGTACGAGCTCGGGATGCAGGACCAGGCAGCCCTCGGTCCCGAGGCGGGTCTTGCGATCCCCGACGGGGACGGCGGGGTGACGCTGCACATCGCGACGCAGTGGCTGCACGAGGACCTGCGTCAGATCGCGCCGTGCCTCGGGCTCCCTGAGGAGAAGGTGCGGCTCGTCATGTCCGGCGTCGGCGGCGCGTTCGGCGCGCGCGAGGACGTGACTCTCCAGGTGCACGCCTGCCTGCTCGCGCTCGCGACGAAGCGTCCGGTGCGGATGACCTACGGCCGGGAGGAGTCCTTCTACGGCCACGTCCACCGTCATCCGGCACGCCTGTTCTACCGGCATGGCGCGAGGCGCGACGGGACGCTCGTCTTCGTTCGGGCGACGATCGTGCTCGATGGCGGCGGGTACGCCTCGTCGAGCCCGGCGGTGATCGCGAACGCGGCCTGTTTCGCGGCCGGCCCGTACCGCGCGCCCAACGCCGAGGTCTGGAGCGTCGGCGCGTATACGAATAACCCGCCGACCGGCGCGATGCGCGGCTTCGGCGCCGTGCAGACCTGCTTCGCGTACGAGGCGCAGATGGACAAGCTCGCCGCGAAGCTGGGCCAAGACCCCGTCCGGTTCCGGATGCGCAACGCCCTCGCCGACGGCGACGAGATCATCACGGGCCAGCCGGTGACCGGGAGCGAGCCGGTGAGCGAGATCATCCGGCGCGCGAACGCGTTGCCGCTGCCACGGCCAGGCGTCGCCTCCGAGCTCGAGTGGCCCGGCGGCGCGGGCAATCTGACCCGTGGCGAGGACGTCGTGCGCGGCATCGGGTTCGCGGCCGGTTTCAAGAACGTCTGCTATTCGCACGGCTTCGACGACTCGTGCGCCGCACGGGTCCGCCTCGAATGCGATGCGGACGGCCCGATCGCGTACGTGCACACCGCTGCGGCCGAGGTCGGGCAAGGCGTCGTCACGGTGCAGCTGCAGATCGCGCGCACGGAGCTCGGCCTCGAACGGGTCGTGGTCCGGAACGCCGACACGACGATCGGCTCGGCCGGGTCGAGCTCCGCCTCGCGGCAGACGTGGATGACCGGGAGCGCGGTGAAGGCCGCCTGCGCGAGAGTGAACGCGGAGCTCGCCCGTCGCGCTCGCGACCGCCGCCTCGGGCGCGATGATCTGCGGACGCTGCTCGATACACCTATCGACGAGTCCATCACCTACCGGCATTCGCCGACCGAGCCGCTCCGCGCCGGAACACAGAACCACGGGCACGTCGCCTTCCTCTTCGCGGCGCACCGCGCGAGCGTGGATGTCGATCTCGGCACCGGCCTGGTGAAGGTGGTCCAGGTCGCGACCGCGCAGGACGTCGGGAAAGCGATCAACCCCAGTGCGGTCATCGGGCAGCTCGAGGGCGGGATCGCTCAGGGTCTCGGGCTCGCGGTGATGGAGGAGGTGATCCTCAAGGACGGAGCTGTACGCAACGCCTCGTTCACCGACTACCTCCTGCCGACGATGCTCGACATGCCCCCGGTCGTCGCGGACGTCATCGAGCACCCGCATCCGGACGCGCCCTACGGCGCGAAAGGCGTCGGCGAACCGCCGACAATCTCCAGCACGCCCGCGATCGTCGCCGCGATCCGCGCCGCGACGGGCCGGGAGCTCAACCGTGTGCCGGTGCGGCCCGACGACATCGTGTTCGGCACCGTCACGCGATCCGGCTGGCGTATCGTCCCAGGCACATCTCCCGAGAAAGCGGTGCCGGCGTGACCGACGAGCTCAGCCCCGAGCGGGTCGCGGTCTTCCTCGAGGCGAGCTGCGCGCTCATCGAGGCCGAGCTCCAGGCCCTCGGCCCGGATACCAGCTGGCATCGCGCGGAGGGCGAGTGGTGCGCGAACGAGGTCGTCGGCCATCTCATTGAGGCGGAGAAGCGCGGTTTCGCCGGGCGGATCCGCATCCTCCTGGCGAACGACCGACCGCAGCTGCAGAGCTGGGATCAGGATGAGGTCGAGAAGGCCCGCGGCGACTGCGCACGGGTGGCCGACAGCCTGTGGATGGAGCTCATGGGCATCCGTCACGACAGCATCGCCCTCGTCCGATCGCTGAAGGACCGCGACCTAGATCGCAGCGGGATCCATCCGAAGGTCGGTGAGCTGCGCATCCGGTGGCTCCTCCAGGAGTGGATCTACCACGACCGCAATCACACCAAGCAGCTGCTCGCGGTCGCGCAGGAGCGGGCCTGGCCGCATATGGGCAACAGCCAGGGCTTCAAGGGAGAGTGAGCCTTCCGCTCGATCTGCTGCGCTCCGCGCCGAAGGTGCTCCTGCACGACCACCTCGACGGCGGCCTGCGGCCCGCCACGATCGTCGAGCTGGCCCGCGAGCTCGGCTACACGGGTCTGCCGACGGAGCACCCCGAGGAGCTCGGCCGTTGGTTCCATGCGAGCGCGGCGTCCGGCTCGCTCCCGCTGTACCTGCGCGGCTTCGCCCACACCATCGCGGTCCTGCAGACGCCGGAGGCCGTCGAGCGCGTCGCCTACGAGTGCGGCGAGGACCTCGCGCAGGACGGCGTCGTGTACGCGGAGGTCCGTTACGCGCCGGTCTTCTCGACAGCGCGCGGGATGAATCTGGAGCAGGTCGTCGCCGCCGTCGCGCGCGGCTTCGTTCGCGCAGAGCGCGACCACCCGATCGTGCTCCGTCAGATCGTCTGCGCGATGCGCGATCGCACCGACTCGCTCGAGATGGCCGAGCTCGCTGTCGCGTTCCGCGACCGCGGTGTCGTCGGCTTCGACATCGCCGGCGAGGAGGCCGGTCATCCGCCGAAGGTGCACCTCGAGGCGTTCCAGTTCTGCCGGCAGGCGAACTTCAGCATCACGATCCACGCGGGTGAGGCGTTCGGTCCGCCGTCGATCTGGCAGGCTGTCCAGTATTGCGGCGCGCATCGCATCGGCCACGGCGTCCGGCTGGTGGAGGACATGGCGATCAGCGACGGGCGTGTGGTGAAGCTCGGCCAGCTCGCGACCTATATCCGCGACCACCGGATCCCGCTCGAGGTTTGCCCGTCGAGCAACGTCGACACCGGCGCGGTCGCGACGCTCGCCGAGCACCCGATCCGGTACTTCCTCGCGCAGAAGTTCCGCGTCACCGTGAACACGGATAACCGGCTGATGAGCGCGATCACGTTGTCCGAGGAATTCCGCCGGCTATCGGCGACGCTCGGGCTCACGCTCGACGACGTCGAGCGCCTCTCGATCAACGCGATGAAGAGCGCGTTCCTCGGCTACGACGAACGGGTCGCGATCATCTACGACCACATCAAGCCCGGCTACGCCCGGCTCCGCGGTGAACCCGCGCTCGCCGGCTACCCGCTGCCACCGAGCGCTTAGCGCGTCGCGATCTCCGCGATGTCCAGGTGCGCGGTGGAGCGGAGCCGGCGGAGCCTCGGTGACCGCACGGCCACGGTCACGACGGCAGCACCAAGGATGAGCGCATTGAGCGCGGCCGCGAGCGGCGGGCCCGCGGCCGCGATGATCGCACCGGTCTCGATCTGCGACGCGTTCGTGAGGCCGCGGCTCGTCACGGTGATGAGCGACATGACGCGCCCGCGGTACGCGTCGGCCGCGGCGAGCTGCGCGATCGTGTTGCGCATGGCGCCCCAGCCCGCGTCGGCGAGGCCGAGCACGAACAGGATGAGTAGCGACGCTGCGAATGACGTGGATGCCGCGAACGCGAAGAGCGCCGCTGCATAGATAAGCCCGGCGCCGATCAGCACTGCGCCCTTCGCCCGGATGTCGCCGATCGCAACGAGCGCGATCGTCCCGACGATCGCGCCACCGCCGATCGCGGAGAGGAGGAGCCCGAGTCCTTCGGGGCCCACGTACAGCACATCGCGCGCGAAGATCGTGATCAGCGCCGAGTTGTGGCCGAATATCGACAGCGCGGCCTCGGTCGCGAGGACGAGCGGCAGGACCGGACTCCGGCGGGCGTACTGGATCCCGCCCCACACCGAAGCGCGGAGCGAGCTGCGCGCGCCCGCCAGGACCGCTGGACGCACGTGGATGAGCAGCAGCGCGCCGATGATCGCGAAGTAGCTCACCGCGTTCACAAAGAAGGGGCTCGCCGGTCCGACCAGTGCGATCAACAAGCCGGCGATGGCCGGACCGACGAGCGTCGAGAGCCGAAAGATGATCGAGCTTAGCGTTACGGCGTTCTGGAACTCTCGGCGCGGCACGAGCGAGGGATAGAAGGAGTTGCGCGCCGGTGCGTCGAATGCGCCGAGTGTGGAGTTCGCCGCTCCGATGACGTAGATGTGCCAGAACTGGATCTCGCCCGTCACCACGAGGACCCCGAGAACCAGCGATGTCACGACCTGAGCGCACTGCGTGATCAACAGGACGCGCCGGCGGTCCATCCGGTCCGCCAGCGCGCCACCGAACATCGCGAGCCCGACGATCGGTATCGCGCGCGCCAGTCCGCCGAGCCCGAGCAGCACCGGCGAATTCGTGATCGCGTAGAGGAGATACGTCGTCGCGGTCATCTCGATCCAGCTGCCGGTCTGCGAGACGGTCTGACCGATCCAGTAGAGGGCGAAGTCGCGGTGACCGAGTGGCGCGAGCCCGGGGAAAACGCGGAGCAACCGCGTCACGGCGCTATTTCAGCCAGGCGAGATCCCCGAAGAAGAAGCTGTCGCCGGAGGCCACAGTCTTGATCGCGCCGTCCCTCAGCGTGAGCACGAAGAACGCGCCGGTCGACACGTACGCGATCTTCGTCCCATCGATGGACCACCCGGGGAACGTGTCGTCGCCGGTCTGGGCCAGGGACCGCAGCCCGGTCCCGTCCGGCTTCACGGTGAAGATCTCCGACGGGATCCCGAGATGCGCGTCGTGCGGCGTCCGTCGGTCGCCGCTCCGGGGAGCGCTGTGACCGGCGCCGCAGAACACGATGTCGTTGCCCACCGGCGAGAAGCGCGGCGCCTGGACGTAGAAGAAGGTGTCCTTGAACAGCGGGCGGGGATCGGTCCCGTCCGTGTTGGCGACCCAGACGTTGTCGTTCTGGCCGTCCTTCAGGTGAATGAAGACCATGAGCTTGCCGTCGCTCGAGATGGATGGATCGGCGGCATCGGTCAGGATCCGGGTCCGCTCGCCGGTCTTCACGTTGAGGCGCTCGATTGTCGACTCGTTACCGACATACGTCCCGTTCTTCACGATCGCCGCGTTCCGGTGGAAATACAGGATCGCGCCGGTCGGGTCGTAGCGCGGCGTGTCGTAGAAGACGTTCTCGGTCTCATGCGGGACGATCGTGTGCAGATCGGTCCCGTCCAGGTTCACTGCGGCGATGTCGGTGCCGAACCCGGTCTTCGGATCCGGCGGCTTCGTGAGCGCGAACACGATCTGCTTGCGATCGGCGCTGAGCGCGGGCAGCGCCGGCGCCGCGGTCGGCGGCAGCTCGACGATGCGCCCGAGGATCCGTGCGTTGTCGTCCAGGCACAGCAGACCAGACGGGTTGGCGAGGATGAACGTCGCGCTCGCGCAGGTACCGGCGGCGTTCGGCACAGCCGGGGTGTTCGGCGTGCTCGTCGTGCACGAGGCAAGCAGGAGCGCGGCGATCGCGAGGGCCCGCCTCACGCGATGACCTCGCCCGCGCTCTTGACGCGCTCGCGCATCCGGCTCTTCAGCGCATTCGACTTCCGCGCGTAGCGTTGGACCGCGGTGACGAACTCCGCGTGCGACCACGTGAGCGGTGACACGGAGATCGGGGCGCCGGTGAGCGGATGGACCTGCTCGGCGAGCACGCCCGACGGGTTGGCCCTCGCTGCGCACCACTCGAGGAGCTCCCGCGGCCGGTCGAGCTGTTCGACCGTGGTGGCCGTCGCGATGTGGTGTTCCGCGATCCAGAGCGTCGCAATGAACCACGGATTCCCGGGAACGTTCGCGATGTCCTGCGATTGCTGGTAGTAGTGGTCGTTCTCATAGCGCGCGAAGCCGCCGATCGCGGTCTTCACCCACAGCCGCTCCTCGAGCGCCCGCATCGTCGCGACGACGCGCGGGTCATCCGCGGGCAGCATGCCAAAGAGGAAGATCCCGGCCATCGAGATATCCAGCGTCGTATCCTTCACCATCGTGCCATCCGCGAGGACCGTCACCGTCCGCACGAAGCGGCCGCGATCGCTGTCGTACAGGTGCGTGAGCGCGGCGGCCTTGATCTCGTCGGCCGCCGTCCCGTAGCGCTTCGAGAGATCGTGCTGTCCGAACGCCGCGGCGAAGTCGCGCGCCGCGGAGAGGCCCGCCCATACAGCAGCGGTGGTGAAGGCGTGGATCCCACGGCGCTCCTCCCAGAGATCGAACGAGGGCGCCGGCAGCTTCGTGCGCGGCTCGCGGTAGCTCGACATGAAGTCGGCCCCGGTGCGCACGAGCTTGCGGTAGAGCGGGCGCACGAACTCGATGTCGCGGTCGCGGTCGTAGTGCTGCCAGAGGGCCCAGATCGGCAGCCCCGTTTCATCCTCCTGGATCGGGAGCTCGAGCCGCCCGTCAGGCGTGGACCACGCGTGCCACGACGAGCCCAGCGATCCATCGGGGTTGTATTTGTGGAGCAGGTAGCCGTCGCGGGTCATGAGCTCGCCGCAGAGATAGAAGAAGCGGCGGGTCACCTCGCCATAGCCGGCGAGGTCGAGCGCGTGCGCGACGAGCGCGCCGTCGCGGGGCCAGAGATACGAATACGTGTCGCGGTTGAAGCGCAGGGCGTCGGAATCGTTCCCGGCGATGATCGCGCCGCGATTGTCGACCTGCGTGCGGATGATGAGCGTGGATTGCTTGTACAGATGGACGAGCGGATCGGGGAGGTGATCCGCGATGGTCTCGTCCTTGTTCGCCCACAGGTTCCAGTAATCGATGGTCCGGGAGAGGAACGACCCGACGCCGCGCTCACGCACGAGCTTGTCGAGATCGCGCACCTCGTCGTAGGTCTGCCCTGCGGCGATGACGAACGTCGCCGTCGCGAGCCCGCTCGCCGGGACGTGCAGTGCCAGCATGCCGACGCTGTCGATCGAGCCTTGCGCGACCAGATTCCGCGACAGATCGCCGTCCTCGGCGTCGCGCCAGGTGCCCTCGCGCCCGAGCGCCTCCTTCAGGCCGATCGCGAACGACGTCAGGCCCGACTCGCCCTTCGGGTTCACGCCGGAGAGGAGGAAGTAGCGCCTTCCCTTGTAGTGGATGATCGCCTTCGTGCGTGGGTCGTAGAACGCCGAGTCGCCGATGTCGTTGCCCCATAGGTGCGCGTCGAAGTGCTGGAACAGCCGGATGTCGCGCTCCCGCCCGGTCACGTCCTCGACGGTGACCTCTTTCAGGTAGAGGTTGCGGTCGAAGTCGACGGTGTCGCGGCAGCGCAACCGCAGTCCAAGAGCCGTGTGGCCGAGGGTGACCTCGCTGACGAGCGTCTCGTGCGCGTAGCGCAGATCTCGCGCCCAGCCGTCGTCGCCGGTCCACGCGAACGAGCCGTCGACCCAGACGCCGAAGCGGCAGACCTCGCCGGACGTGTGATTCTCGAGACCGACCTGTGGGTAATAGATGTCGCGGAGCTGATAGCGGTCGTCGAACGTGACGAGGAAATCGCCGTTCCCCAGAGGTAGGTCGCGGGGCATCTCCGCTAGGCGCGCGTGGCCGAGAGGAACCGCCGCGCGTTCGCGACCAGCGCCGCCCGATCGTCGCGCTCGAGGAGGTTCAGAGGGATGAGCGGGCCGCCGATGCCGAACCCGACGACGCCGGCCTTCAGGTACGCCGGGATCTCGTCGTATTCGATGTTGCCGGTCGCAACGAGCGGGAGCAGGTGCAGCGCGCGGCGGACGTTCGTCACGTACGCGGGCCCGCCGACGGTCGCGATGGGGTAGATCTTGATGAAGTCCGCGCCGGCGTTCGCCGCGGCGAGCATCTCGGTCGGAGTGAGCGTGCCGGGCATCGTCATTGCGTCGCGTGCGCGGCCGGCGGCGATCATGTCCGGCACGAACGCGGGACTGACGAGGAACCGCGCGCCGGCAAGGAGCGCCTCCTCGGCCTGCGCGCCTGACAGCACCGTGCCGGCACCGACCACCGCCCCGGTGTCGCGGAAGGCGTCGTCGGCCGCCAGCTTGGCGATGAGCTCGATCGCGTCCGGCACCGTGAGCGTGATCTCCACCAGGCGCACGCCGCCCTCGGCGAGAGCGCGCGCCGCGCGCTCAGCGAGCTCGGGCGTCGCCGTGCGGATGACGCCGACGAGCCGATCCTCACCGAAGATCTTCAGCAGCTCGCGGCGGGTGACGAGGGGTCGCTGCGCGATAGCCACGTGCTGATGCTAGCGCCGGGCCGGGTCAGCTCGCAGCGTCCGCCGTGACCAGCCATTCGGCGTGATTGATGAGACCCGCCGGCACCTCGCGCGCGTACGCGCGACGCACGGCGTCCTTCTTATCGGCGCCAGACACGAGCACGAGGACTCGCCTGGCTCCGTTCAGGGCGCGCAGGGTCAGGCTGACGCGCTCCGGCGGCGGCTTCGCGGCGTTTCGCACACCGACGACGCGTCCCGTCGCCGCGAGTGCCGGGTTGTTCGGGAACAGCGACGCGGTGTGGCCGTCCTGGCCGAGGCCCAGGAGGACGAGATCGAGCGGCGCCGCGGCGACGATCGGCTCGTACGCCGCCGCGGCCGCGTCCGGACCGAGCTCGGCGGGGATCCGATGGACGGTGGCTGGTGCGGCCAGCCGCAGCAGTGCGTCACTCGCGAGGCGGAAGTTGGTCTCCGGATGCAGCGGCGGGAGGCAACGCTCGTCCCCGAACAGCACCGTCGCGCGTCCCCAGGGCAGGTCCATCCCCGCGAGGAGCGTGTAGCAGCGCAGCGGGGTCGTGCCGCCGGCGAGGACCAGCCGGAGCGCCTGGCTGTCACGCAGCGCGTCGGCGACGATCGTCGCGGCCGCGGACGCGAGTCGCTCGGCGTTGGGATACACAGTCGGCGGTCGCATCGCGCAGGCAGCATACTTTTCGACAGATGCGCATCGGACCGGCCGTCGTCGAGGACATCTTCTCCCGCGCCGGCGCCTACCTCGAAGGTCATTTCCTCCTTTCCAGCGGCCGGCACTCCCCGTATTACCTCGAGAAGTTCCAGGTGCTCCAGTGGCCGCAGGAGACCGAGCGCCTCTGCGCGGGTATCGCGGAGTCGGCCCGCGTCCTCGGGCCGCAGACGGTGGCCGGCCCCACGACCGGCGGCATCATCCTGGCCCACGAGGTCGCCCGGCAGCTCGGCCTGCGGGCCGTGTACGCCGAGCGCGCGGCCGACGGGCACGGGCGTGAGTTCCGCCGCGGCTTCCGCCTGGCGGCCGGGGAGCGGGTGCTCGTCGTCGACGACATCATGTCCACCGGCGGGTCCGTGCACGAGACGATCGACGCGGTGCGGGCGAGTGGTGCCGAGATCGTGGGCGTCGGCGTCCTCGTGGATCGCTCGGACGGCGAAGCGACGTTCGGCCAGGTCCCGTTGATCGCGCTGTGGCAGGTCTCGATCCCCTCCTACACGCCCGCCGCCTGCCCGCAATGCGGCTCGGGCGTACCGCTCCTGAAGCCTGGCACCACACCTGCACCTGCAGTCGCCGTATGAAAGATCTGATCAAGCTCGCACGTACCGCGGTCTGGCTCGCGTTCTTCGGCGCGATCTACCAGGAGCTGAAGAAGCCTCCGGAGGAGCGCACCTGGCACGGGAAGGTCGCGGGCCTGGTCCCGTACGACTTCCGGCTCCCGACCGTCGAGCGCATCCGCGAGTCCTATTGGGCCCCTGACACCGACGTGGTCTTTACCGAGAAGGTCGTCGGCGTGGGGTGGGCGGTGAACCTGCCGGTCGCCGCGCGGAAGCTCTCGGCGCTCGCGTCCCAGTACGTGTCGGCGACGCGCCGCCAAGGCTGATCTTTCGGGCCCGCCATTCGATGAAGGCAGGCAGGTGGCGCTCGAGATCATCGTCCGTCCCGGCCTGCGACTTCTTGCGCGGGGCTGCGAGCGCCGCCGGCGACGCCGCGCGGATCGGCACCCGGACGGAGATCTCGCCCGGCGACCATTCCCAAAAGCCGTCGACCAGAAGTCCGCTCGCGGCGCAGGCGTTGATGAGATCCGAGATGCGGTGGCCGTATTCGAGCGTCGGCGCGTTCACCTTCACGTCCTCGAACTCCCAGGTCGCGTCTTCGAAGGGCACGGCGCCGTCGGCGAAGTAGCTCTGCCTGAATCCCCAGCCGGTCCCCGTCCAGCTCCCGTACATGCGCAACGTGACGGGGTGCATCGTCGAGGCGCGATAGACGCCGCCGGGTGCGAGGACGCGCCCGACCTCCGCGATGACGCGCGCGGCGTCAGGCACGAACACGATCGAGTGGCTATGCCATACGAGGTCGAACGAGCCGTCGGCGAACGCCGAAAGGTCGCGCATGTCGCCCCGCAGGATCCGCACCTTCGCGCCGCGCGAGCGCGCGAGGTCGCGTACGGTCCGGAGCTGGCGCGCGCTGATATCGAGGACCGTCGTCTCCGCGCCGAGCTCCGCGAAGAGCACGGGGTGCCACCCGCCGCCGCCGGCGAGGGCCAGGACCCGCTGTCCCTTGATCGGCAGTCCCGCGAGGCGGTCGTTCGGATCGAGGAACCGGCGCTTTGCGCGATCCGTCCGCGGGGGCGTGCCTTGCGGACGGGTGTAGGGGACGCCCGCGGCCGAGAGGCGGTCCCACATCCGCTGGTTGTGCTCGGCGACCTCGTCCACGGCCACCCGTCGCGTCACCGCTCGACCCGGGCGCTTAGGAGCGTTCGGCCGCGTCGATCGCGTCGCGCATCCGCCCGAGGCGCAGCGCGCGCTCGCGCGTGAAGCGCTCGATCCCGGCGAGCAGATGCGCGGGGGAGAGGTGGGCCTCCGCGATGACCTCGTCGACCGTCCCGCCGGTCCGCCAGCGGTCGTCCCAATCCGATGTGAGCGAGTACTCGGCGACGATCGGGTGGTCGATCCAGTCGCCCATCACGCGCCGCGCGCGATTCGAGATGACCATCGCATCCAGACGGTCGGCGCTCGAGGCGACCGCGTCGCGGTAGGCGCGATCCTGCTGCGCGAACAGCTGCGGGCTGATGGCCGCGACGATCTTGACGTTGAGGCCACGCGTATCGAGCTGCGCGAGGATCTTCACGAGGTTTGCCGTGGTGGACGTGCCCTGCACGAAGATGGTGCCCATCCGCGGCTTGCTGGGCCGGTGCTCACGCATGATGTACGCGCCCTTCGCCGCCGCGAAATGCGATGGCATGCCGAGCGCCGCGCGATCGGGGATGTCCACGTTCGGGCGGGTGAGGTGCAGCGCCACGATCGGCGCCTTCATGCGTAGCGCCGCTCCCAGCACCACCGGCACCTCGTTGTGCTCCCAAGGATGCAGGTCGATGACTGCGCCGTCGGGGAAGAGCTGAGTGACGCCCGTTTCAAAGACGCCGAAATGCGTGCGCGAGTCCTCGGCGGTCTCGGGGCCAGAGTGGCCCGCGATCCAGAGGACCTTGCCGACCTTCAGCTCGCAGTCCTGCGCGAGCTGGCTGAAAAGGCGCATCTCGCCGTACTTCAGGTAGGAGAAGGAGCCGTAGGTCGAGCACGCGCCCCAGAAGCCGTTGAAGTCGGTGAACGGGTCGGATGCCAGGTTCACCGTGGCGATCGCGCAGGCGATCCCGGCATTGGTGAACTCGGTGATCTGCTGTGGCAGCAGCGTGCCAGTCGGGTTCGTGTCGCGCTGATACCAGCCCCAGCCCTCGACCTCGCCGAAGCCCTTCATGAACCCGGCGATGTTCGTGGACTCGGCGAGATCCGCTGACATCGCGATGAACAGCGGCCGCCCGTATTCGTTGCGAGCGAAGCTGTTGACCCAGGAGCCCCACGTGGCGAGCGCGGCCCGGTTCGGCTTCTTCTCTCCGGGCTTCGCCCACATCGCTTCGGGATAGCGCTCGAAGTCGGTGATGCGCTCGTCATGGAAGATGGCGGCGCCCGCGCCGCCGAGCCGGAACGACGGGATCTCTTCGGGTACCGTGGCCGCGACCGAGCTCAGGCGGTCCGAGAGGTAGTCGGTCACGTCGGTCCGGCTGCGCAGAACGGACGCCGTGATCTCGAGGTTGCGCTTCGCTTGCGCCCGGATCGCGTCCGCGTCTATCGGAGCCGGGCTGTCGACGCCTTCGTAGACGACCCCGTATTTCGTCATGAACTCTTTTCGCAGCTGCCAGAACGGCTCGCTGTTCATCGCGTGCGGCGAGCCATGCGACTTGTAGTCGTACTTGAGATAGCCGCGGCCCTTGCGGGTCTTGAACCAGCCGACCGTCGGGACGCGGTCGGCGTTCGCGCCGCGGGCCGCGTCGAGCACGATATTCGTGACGGCGTCCCACTCGCTGCCGTGCTCGGTCCCGAGCACGCGCCAACCGTACGGCTCGAACCAATCGCGCGGCCCGCCGTGCACGACGCTGGACACGGCGTTCTCGTCGATCCCGAAGTCATTCCAGTCCAACAGGAAGACGAGGTTCGAGAGTCCGAGTCCCCACGCGGAGTTTCGCGTCTCGTGCGATGCGCCCGGCGTGAGCCCGCCCTCGCCCTCGACGGCGAAGACCTTCACTTCTTCGCAACCCGCCATCTTCAACGCGACCGCCTCGCCGGCCGACGGCGGCATGCCATGGCCCGACGGTCCGGTATTCCATTTGAGGAACAACGTCTTGCCGGCCATCTCGGCGTGACCGGCGAGGCCGCCATTCCTGCGGAGCAGCAACAGGTCCTCCCAGGTCAGCGCGAAGCGGCCGCCGTGGGGGAACGCGAAGCGCTCTTCTCCGGTCCACCCGTGCCGCACGCGCATCGCCTCGTTGAGGACGGCGAGCGTCGCGTAGATGAGCGGGACAGTGTGGCCTGCCGAAAGGACGAACCGGTCCGCAAACGGCCGCCACGGCCGCAGCACGTCCCACCGCATCGCGCCGGAGAGCATCAGGGCGACCAGCAGATGGACCTTCGAGCGCGAGCCGCCGGGATGGCCGCTCTGCCGGTAGTTGAGCGAAAGGTCGATGCACTCGTCGATGAGATCTTTCGTGACCTCCCACATCGGGAACGCCGCCGTCGCGTCTGCGCGCAGCTGTTCGATCGGGGAGGCGACCGTTCGGACCATCCCGGTTTTTGTAGCACCATTGGGCCGTGCACGGGATGGGCATCGAGTCGTTACGGATCGCGAGCGAAGCGGAAACCCTGCAGGCGGACCTGTACGGCGCGCTGCCGGCGCGGCGCGCCGTGATCCTCTGCCACGGGCAGAACTGGGACGGCAGCGGCTGGCGCGACATCGCGCCCCGCTTCGCGGAGCGCGGGGTCCCGGCGCTCGCCATCAACTTCCGCGGGTACGACGGGTCCAGCGGCACGACAAGCGAATTCACACCCCCGACCCCGTGGTCCCCGGTCACTGATCTGCGCGCGGCGAAGGCGTTGCTGCGCGAGCGCGGCGCCCGCGAGATCGCGCTGGTCGGTGCGTCGATGGGCGGCCACGCGGTCCTTGCTTCGAGCTGGGAGGGCGATGCGGAGTGCATCGTGTCCGTGTCGTCGCCGGTGACGCCCGTGCCGGACGAGATGAGCCGCCGGGTCGGCGGGCGGAAGCTCTACGTCTGCGCCGACGGCGACACGCTCGGCGCCTATCCGAACGTCCTTCGATCGTTCGCGGCGCTCGCGCCACCCAAGACGCTGCTCGTCTTCGGGGGCCAGGAGCACTCGCGCGGCATGTTCGCGGCGCCGTATGGGAAAGACGCGATCGACGCGATCGTCGCCTTCGTCGCGAAGGGCCTTTGATGCCGGCGCGCGTGAATCCTGACGTCCCCGGCGAGGCTCTTCTCTACCGACGGATGGGGAAGCGGATCCGCGCGCTCCGCGAGGAACGGGGCCTCACGATGGCCGAGCTCGGCCAGAGCAGGCGCGGGATCGTCTACTTCCAGCGGCAATACGTGTGGAAGATGGAGACCGGTCGTGTCGCTCCGTCGCTCGCCGCGCTCGCCCACTTCGCGAAGCGCCTGGACGTGACGCTCGCGGAGCTGCTGGAGGGCATCTAGCCGGGCGCCGCTCCCCAAGGGCTCGCCGCCAGCCCTTCGACGAGCTCGTCCTTGGACGAACAGCCCGTGCCGAAGTCGTCGACCGCGACGCGGATCCCCTGCGTTGCAGCTCGCGCAGGACCTCGAGCGTGTGCTCGGCGTCGGCCAGCATCGCGCTCTCGGTCGCTCCGGCCGCGTCTACCCGTTGCGTTGGAAAACGTTGAGATTACCGGTGAAATTCGAAGAAGCGGGTCAGTTGCCCATCTTGTTCAGCAGGGTTGGGAGGCTGACCCTCCTTCTCACGGATCGCGACCGGACCTACGCTCGTCCTGTCGGTCTGAGGGTGCGGCCGGGTGTTGACCTCACGGGAGGGTGGCGTGATCACCGACCGCTCGAACAGCAACGACCGAGCTGGGTACGCGTGAGGTAGCGATAGAGCGCGAGTTCGAGCAGCGGTCCGACCTCGCGCTCCGACAAGGCACGCAATGGAGTAAGTCCCCTCGAGATTTGCCGATTTCCCTGAGCGTTTCAGGCGATTGACCGTTCGGGCGGGGAACAGCCGGAGAACAGCCGGGAGAACAGCGACGGAGACAACCGCCGGGCGACGGCATCGACCAGCGCTGCCGCGCCCAGGCTGGACCCCGGTATCGAGCTTGATCGGGCGCCCCTGCCGGGGGTCGACGGGGCCCCGATCCGGCGAGGCGCGCGGTCCGGTGCCTCATTGGCGCGGCGGTCGCCCGACCTCGAGATCCGTGGCGCCTGGTTCTGCCTCGAGATCGATGCTCAGCGCGAGCGCCGCTGCGAGCCCACGGTCGATGATTTCGACCGGTCGACCGTAACGCTGTAGCGCGCCGGCGCCGGTACCGGCCGCGATCCAGTCATCGGTCACTGGCGTAGGTGGCAGCGCGCGCGTGGCGGCTTCTCCGATGAGGAGCTCGCCCGCTTGGCGAGACCGCGTTCCCGATGAAAACACCCGGTCTCGGAGGACCGTCACCTAGCCCCCCGATGCGAGAATCATCAAGCCTGCATCGAGGGGGGGGCTAGCTCAGCGGCAGAGCAGGGGACTTTTAATCACCCGGCTCACTTCCGAGGCCGCGTGCGCGAAATCTCCGAGTTTCCGCAGCAAATTTACGAGGGCCGGCGCGCTCCATCGGTGCCAAATGTGACCCTCAAGACCGCCACTGGCACGATCTATAGCCCTTGCGGCATCTAGCACATGGCATTGGGGGGGATCATGAAACGCGCCGCTATTCTCGCGATCGTTGGCGCCTTAGGGATTGTCGTCGCCGTGACGAGCGCCGGGGTAGCCCAGGCGACCCCGCCATCGGGAGTCGGCGCTCCTTTCACGGCGCGGGCCACGCTCGGGGGCTACCACTTCCAGTCGAATGACTTCAAGATCTTCCAGAAGGACCGCGAAGACATCGTGATGCGGGAACTCACAATCGCGTCAGGCGGCAACGGCGGCTGGCATTCACACCCCGGACCCTCGTATGTGATCGTCACGGAGGGGACACTGAGCCTCTATCACGGGGATGATCCAACCTGCACCGCGCACACGTTCGGACCCGGCGAAGGATTTGTGGAAGCTCCTGGCGAGGTCCACATCCCCCGGAACGAGGGCACGACGGTGGTGACACTCCTGGTCGTCTTTCTGGACGTTCCCGTCGGGGGCGCATTCCGAATTGACGCTCCGAGTCCCGGTAACTGCTCGTTCTGAGCTAGGGCATTGACTGCGGCGGGCCAGCTTGTCCTCGGCACACCATCCGGAGCTACAAGGCCGAAGGACAACTGCCGCCTGTGTTCGGGGTCTTCCGGATTAGCTCCTTGCGGCGGGCGAACAGTCCGAAGAGCTGGTCGTCGAGCTCGCTCTCGATTTTCTCAACGCCTCCTTAACGAGCGCCGCTGACACTGGACCGGAGGAGGAGTTCGGAATGGGGAGCGCTGCGGGCGATTCGCCAGAGGCGGCCGACGGCCCAGTTGCGCGTCATCCCGCGCGAGGGGAGCGAACGCTTGGATTCGTGCGGAGGCTGCGGCAAGCCCGGGCCAGGCGCGAGCGGGCGCTCCAAGAATTGCCCGCGACCGGCGGCGCCGTAAGGCTGAATCGGCGAGGTGTGCTTGCTGCAGCGGTGGCGACTCTCCTCGTAGGCTTTCCCTACTAGCGGCGTTCGGGCGTTTAGGCGAATCGAACCAGCGGAGGACTTCACGCATGCAGAAACGATTTGGTCTCGCCGCCGCGCTGCTCCTCGGGCTGTCTCTTCTCGCATCGGGGAGCGCGGTGGCTAAGGACAAGGCGAACACC
>DASZZF010000019.1:0-65644 GCA_035543375.1 Candidatus Limnocylindria bacterium | reverse complement strand
CGCAGAGCCCGTTGCTGAACCGGTAGAAGCTCACCTCGAGGTTCGTGCTCGCGCTGCCGGTGTTCTGCACGATGAACGGCGTCTGGAAGCCGGTCGGCCCACCGAGCGTCTTGGTGACGTTCGGCAGGTACACGGTCGTGGACGGCGTCGCCGTGCTCGCCGGGTCGCAGAGGACGTTCGGCTGCAGGCGAACGTCCAGCACGATCGGTGCGTCCGCCGGGATGTCGCGGCTGTTGAAGTCCTTGTAGTCGGGCGCGAGATGGAAGGTCAGCGGCCAGCTGAGGCCGGTCGGGAGGTTGTCGATGTGGTAGAAGCCGGTCGCGTCGGTAAAGGTGCAGTTCGTGTCGGCGCGCGATGGGTCGAGATGCACCGGCCCGAGCCAGACGCACACGCGGTTCAGCGGTGCGCCCGTGACCGCGTCGGTGACGTGGCCGGCAAAGGACGCGAACGCCGCGGCCGCGGGCGTGGAGGCACCCACCATGACGAGCAGTGCCAGGACGAGGGAGCGTGCCACGCGCAGGGAATTACGGATGGAGTTCAAGCTGGGGGGCCTCCTCAAAAGTCGCCACACGTCGGCACGATCGCCGCTTGGGCCTGCACCGAGACTAACGGACCGTGCACGAGAGATGATACGTCATCTTGGGCGATTTTGTTCCAAGTGGCGTGATTTCCGACAAACAGCCGCTTGCCTTGCCGCCGGCTACGGCGACCCGAGGCGCTGGACCGAGCCGTCTGCGCGCTCGTCGTCGAGGGCCGCGCCGATCAGGTACGCGAAGCCGTCCCGCACGACGAGCGTGCCGAGGGCCCGCGGGTTCGCGAGGCCGTCGATGACCCGCCAGGTGTTCGAGGCCCGATCCCAGAGCTCCGTTACGGCGGTCGGATTGAAGCCGCGCCGCAGGGCGCTGTCCGGCAGACCCCCGACGAGCGCGACTGATCCATCCAGCAGCGCGGCGGCGGTCGCGGCGAACCGCGGCTTCATGAGGAGTCCGGCGTAGACGAAGCGCTCGGCGCGCCAGTCGTAGCGCTCGGCGGTGCCGCTGGCACCCTGCTGGCCACCGATGACCAGCGCGTCGCCGTTCGGCAGCGTCGCGAGGGCGCTCAGCACGCGGGGGTACGCGAGAGACGGGCCTTCGCTCCAGCGATCGGCAAGCGGGTCATACAGGAGCGACGTGCGCGAGACATCGCCGCGCGACTCCAGGCCGCCGATCGCGAGGACCCGGCCGTTGGGCAGCGTGGTCATGAGGAACTGGGTGCGCGGGCGCGGCATCGGCGCGGCCGCAGTCCAGCGATCGGTCGCCGGGTCGTAGAGCTGCGCGCCGCTATAGATGAAGGCCCCGTTCTCGCCGCCGGCCACGAGCACCCGACCGTCGGTGAGCGCAGCCGCCGCGTGATCCGCCCGCGGCGCCGCCATCGGCGCGCCCTGGAGCCACCGCCGCGCGTACGGCAGGTACACGTCGACGCGAGCCATCGCGTGCCAGCTGCCGTCATAGAACTCGGTGCCGCCCGCGACGACGACGCGATCGCCCCAGGCCAGGGTCGCGGTTTGATTCACCCGGCCCGGCTGTATGCCCGGCACGAGGGTGCTGCGCCCGGTCCCTGGATCGAAGAGCTCGGTCGTGGAGCGCGCGATGTCCGCCGACCCCGGATCGACGCCGCCGGTCACAAGGAGCTCGCCCGTGGGGAGGGCCACGACGCGCGGGTAGTTGCGCGCTTCGAGGAGCGAGCCGGCCGCCGACCACTGCGCCTCCGGGGCTAACGTGGGCGCGGCGCCGCGGCCGATCCAGACGCCGATGCTGATCGCGAACGCGAAGAGCAACGCGGCGCGAAGGACCCGCATCATTGCGCGGTCAGGCTGATGCTCTCTGCCGGTACGCCCTGGCCACTGAACCAGGAGACGCCCTCCTGGACGAGATCGAACTTCAGGGCGTAGCTCCCGGCCGGTGGCACGACGACGGTCGCATTCACGGTGACGCTTTGACCCGGGCCGACCGGTCCGGGGAGCGCGGTGCGGGCACCGTCCCAGACGACGACGGCACCGGACGGGGTGAACAGGTGGTACGCGAGGTCGAACGCCTTGGCCGGATCCCAGCTGAGCGAGCCGGCGTTGGTGAGCCTGACCGGCAGGGTGATCGTGGCGCCCGGCGCGCCCGTTGCCGCGGCCGGCACCGTGTACACCGCACCGAACGTCGGCTGCACGATGCTCTCGGGGATCGCGTCGAACGTCGTGCCCTTGCTCGAGAACCACGCCACGCCCTCTTGCACCAGGTCGAACCGCAGCGTGTACCCGCCCGCAGTCACCGGCCCCGCGATGCGCGGGTACACCGCGACCGTCTGACCGGGTTGGATCCCGTTGAGGCTCGTGCGTAGGCCGTCCCAGACGACGACCGCGCCGTTCGCGTCGTACCAGTGGTACGAGAGGTTGATGTTCGAGCCCCACGCGGCGCTCGACGGATTGCCGACGTTGATCGCGACTGTCGTGATCATGCGCGTCGCGAGCGCGGTCGGGATGCCGCTCGCGTCGATGGCGGCGGCGTACGACTGCACGACCGCGGGATTCACGGTCACGCCTTGCGGGAACGGCGCGACGTTCTGGCTGCTGAACCAAGCGACGCCTTCCTGCACGAGGTCCCACTTCAGCGTGTAGGCGCCGGGTGCCGTCGGGAACTGGAGCTGCGCCTGCAGCGTCTGGGTCGCCCCGGGCGCCACGTCGGAGGGGAGCTTCGTGCGCAGGCCGTCCCAGACGACCGCCTTGCCCGCGCTGTCGTACCAGTGATAGCCGAGGTCGACCGGGGTCGGGCCGGCGGCGTTCCAGACGAAGTTCCCGGTGTTCGTGACCGCGATCGGGACCGTCGAGAGCTGACCGGAGACCGCGAGCGTCGCGACCTGCGGCTGGTACGTCGCGCCGAACGTCTTCACGCAGCACACGGTGACGTTCACGTTCCCGGTCGCCAGGCCCTTGCCGCTGAACCAGCTCACGCCCTCCTGCACGAGATCGAACCGCAGCTGGTACGGGCCGCCATTCGTGACCGGCGGCGCCTGGACCGGCACCAGCAGCGGCACCGAGCGGCCGGGCAGCAGGTCCGCGGGCAGCTTCGTCCGCGGACCGTCCCAGACGACGAGCTTGCCGGCGGCGTCGTACCAGTGATAGCCGAGGTCGACCGGTGTCGCGGTGAGGATCGGGAACGCGCCCTGACCGAGGTTCGTGATCGTCACCGGCACGGTCGCCGTCTGCGCGAGGTTGACCGCGGGCATCGCGCCGATCGCGTAGCTCGCCTTGAAGTCGAGGCCCACGCCGATGGGCGTCGGGTCGGCCGGGATGCCCTTGTCCTTGAACCAGAACTGGTTCTGCTTGCGCAGGTCGAGCTCCATCACGTAGTTGCTCGAGGTGACCGGTGCGGTCACCGGGATCGCAAGCGTCACGGTCTGCCCGGCCTGCACGTCGCTTTGCAGGCTCACGAAGGTGGACCCAGCGGTGACCTGCCCGGAGGCGTCGTCGATCCAGCGATAGCCGAGCTGCACCGGGTCGATCCCCTGCGCGTTCCACACCCGTCCGCCGTCGTTCGTGACGGTGACGCTCACGGTCGTCGTCTGGCCC
Source organism: Candidatus Limnocylindria bacterium (assembly GCA_035543375.1). GTDB lineage: Bacteria > Chloroflexota > Limnocylindria > P2-11E > P2-11E > UBA4735. Next base: position 62,049 of record DASZZF010000019.1, on the reverse strand, counting down.
GCGAACCACGTCTTCGGCACGGTGTCGCTGATCCAGTCGGCGCTCCAGTCTGCGGAGCGGAACCAGGTGTCGCGGACCGGGGCGTTGTAGAGCGCGTTCCAGGTCGCATTACCGCTTTGGAGATCCCAGCGCACGGTGTAGCTGCCGATGGGCGGCACGCTGAAGCCGATGCTCACGTTCGCACTGCCGCCGGGTGCGATCGCAACGGCGAGCGGCGCGACCGGTCCCTGGGTCACGACAGAGCCGCCGCGCAGCACCTGGTACGAGACCGCGGTCCCCGCGGGAATCGTCGAGCGGCCCACGTTGAACACGGTCACCGTCACCGGCACGACGGCACCGGCGAGGCCGGCCTTCGCGAGGTTCGGCTCGATCCGCGCGAGATTCGTGTAGCCGCCCTGCACCGCGGTCTGGGCGAGCGAGCGGAGCCCGTCGAGCATCCCGTAGATTCCGTTGCCCGGGCACTCGGTCTGGCCGCCGGAGGTGCCCACGATGTAGTTCGCGTCGCGGTGGCCCTGGATGTTCGGCGGGTTCGACGGCACGTTCGCCCACGAGCCGTCGCTGCGCTGCTCTTGGTGGACGAAGGTGTCGGCGCCGTACGGCTGGAGGTCGAACTGGCTGAACTTGACGGCGATGATGTTCGCGATCGCGCCCTGCAGCGCGCTTGTCGGTGGGTTGGTCGCGTACGTGCCGATGGAGGCGATGCCGATCGAGCCGTTGTTCCAGCCGTAGGCGTGCCCCCCGATGACGTGGTCGCCGCCGGCGCGGCCGGTCCAGATGTTGCCGAACTTGTCGACGAGGTAGTTGTAGCCAATGTCGCCCCAGCCCCGGGTGACCGCGTGGTAGTAGTAGATGGCGCGGATCGTGCTCGCGACGTTCGTGCCGCCGTCGTCGGTCACGGTGTGATGGATGATCGCCTTCTGCACGTGCTGGTACTGCGGCGTCCAGGTCATGAGCGATTCGTCAGCACCCCAGTCCTGCCGGGTGAGGATCTTCGGCGCGCCGGCCGCGCCCTGGGCGTAGCTGTCGCCGATGGCGCCGAGCGCGGTCGCGACATCGTTCGCCAGTCGCGCGAGCGGGCCGGCGTTGAGGTCGCTCACGTCGATGAAGGTGAGCCCCACCTGCACGAGCGCGCCGGCGTCGCCGCCGGTGAGCCAGACGCGGTACTGCGCGTAGCGCGCGCCATCGACGGTGACGTGCGGCTCCGCGTAACGGGTATTCGTCATCGGATCGGCGATGTCGTCGTGATCGATGAGCGCCGCCCACTCGTTCCAATCGCTGCCGTCGGCCGAGGTGCGCAGCTCGACCGCGAGTGAGTCCTCGGTCCCGCTCTTGGCGACCCAGTGCAGGCCGACCCGATCGAACAGCTGGCCCGCGGCCACGGACGGCGAGGTGTAGAGGAGCGTCGCGGGTCCGGTGCTGCCGGTATCGCCCGCGATCGAGGCGAACACCGGCGTCGAGAGCACACCCGCGCTGCGGGTCGGATCGGTGAGGGTGACCTCGCGGGCCACGATGCGGCCGGAGGCGTGCGACGTCGCGGAGGCGGTCGACTGGGCGTGCGGAAAGAGGGCGAGGCTGAGGACCGCGACCAGCATCGCGAGGCGAAATCGGCGCACCGGCGAGTTCCCTCTTCCTTCTTCCTCGCCACCGTCCCCACGCGCGACATGAGCATTCTGCGCCTGGAGCGGGGCGGCGTATAGGGAGAACGGTCGGCGCGATACGCCGTTACCGGGCGTCAGGGCCGTGTCAGAACGGCGACAGCCTCACCATCGTCGATTTGAGACCGAGGTAGCCGCGGAGGAAGCCGTCGGCCGGGACCTCGACGCTGTTCGCGCTGCCGCGGAACTTGATCGAGATGACGTGGCCCAGCCCCACGGGCGCCTGGTTGCTGACATCCACGGACACGAGCGTCCCGATGTCGACGCCGCGGTAGTTGATGAGGATCGACCGGATCTGGTCGCTCGTGTAGGTCACTTGCCAGTTCGCGTGCTTGTTCGCATAGGGGATGTTCACCGTGAGGTCCGCGGGGTCCGCGACCGGCGCCAGCCACGGGTCGCTCGGACCGCAGGTGGTGCCGTGGTTCCAGCAGCCGACGCCCAGGGTGTACCCGCCGCTCGAGCTCGCGAAGTACGCGCGGATCGCGACACCGTTGTACGTGATCACCTTGCCGGCCGTAGCGACCGCGGCCTGATTGCCCGCCGTCGTCTCGACGGTGGCGCCGCCGTAGCACTGATCGGACTGGTCATCGCGCACGTCGTACTCGCGGGTCGACGCGGCACTGGTGAAGCCATACGTCCGCGCGGCGAGGGCCTGCGCCTTGTACGCCTCGATGTGCCAGCCGAGTGGCATCTCCTTGGGGATGACGCCCTGCACGTACTCGTCGTAGCCCACGAAGTTCACGACGCGCAGCGTGTTGAAGCCGGTGTTCTTGTACTGCACCTTGCCGCGGACGAACTCGCCCTTCTCCTGGATCGTGATCGGCTGCGTCAGGTCGCTTGGCACGAGCGTCACCGGGCCGGGTCCCTCGTAGCGGAGCGCCGGCGGATTCGCGGACTGGTCGTAGACCGCGACCCCGCCGCCCCGCGCGACGATCTGGAACGTCACGTTCGCGCCCGCGCTGCCGACGACCGCATTGCCCGCGGCCTCGTTGAGGACGCGGAAGCCGCCGCCGGAGCGCACGTTGTTGAGCCAGGTGTCCATGTAGGCCTGGCCGCAGGTCGCCGAGCCGGACGAGGAGGGTGCTGAGAGCAGCACGCGCATCGGGCCGCGCGCGTTCGTCGCGCTGTCCACGAGTGTGAGCTGCGTGCCCGGGTAGTAACGCGCGACGATCTGCTCGCCGGTGAGCGTGGTGCCGGACGAGCCGGTGGCCCAGCCCTGCGCGCCGTACTGGCTCATCCCGACGCCGTGGCCGAAGCCCTTGCCGTAGAAGGTGACGCCCGGCTGGACGGAGAACGTCTCGCGGAGCGGCGCGATGCCAAGCGCGCTGAACCAGGCGACGCCCTCCTGGACGAGATCCCAGGTGATCGCGTAGTTGCCCACGCTTCCAGGAAGCTCGACGATGATCGGCACGGTCGCCGATTGGCCGACAGCGACGTCGCTCGCAAGAACGCCGCGGTTGCCGTCCCACACGATGCTGCCACCGGACGCTGCCGTGAGGTGATAGCTGAGGTGGACGGGATTGGTACCGCCGCTCGGCCACGCGCGGGCGCCGTAGTTCGTGACCCGCACCGAGAGCTGCACGGTCGCGCCGATCGTCGCGAGCGCCGGCGTCGTCGTCTGGTCGTAGCCGCCGTTGAAGCCGCTCGTGACGACGAGCGGCGTGCGCGCCGCCGGCGATCCGATGCTCGAGAACCAGGCGACGCCCTCCCGGACGGCGTCGACCGCGAGCGCGTACGTGCCGATCGACGTCGGCGCGGTGTAGGCGAGCGTCACCGGGCGCGATTGACCGGGCAAGAGATCGGCTCCGAGGCTCGTGCGCGCCCCGTCCCAGAGGACGGTCTTCCCGTTCGCGTCGAACAGGTGATACGCGAGGTTCACCGGGTTCGCGCCGCCGCTGGTCCATGACACGTTGCCGTTGTTCGTCACCGTCCCCGCGATGGTCCGCGACTCGCCCAGGAGCACGGTGCTCGTGGCGGAGATGGAGTACAGAGCCGCGTACGTCGCGGGCATCACGCCCGCGGTGAGCTGTAGCGGGGCGCCGCCCAGCGAGCCGAACCAGGCGACGCCCTCGCGGACGAGATCGAAGGTGAGCGCGTAGGTGCCCGGGTCGGCCGGCGTCGCGAGCTTCGCCGCGACCGTCGCGGTCGCCCCGACGGCGACATCGGTGGCGAGCGGGGTCCGGGCGCCGTCCCACACGACGATGTTCCCTGACGCGTCGGTCCAGTGATAGGAGAGGTCCACTAGATTTTGCCCAGTGGCGCCCCAGATCGCGGTGCCGCGGTTCGTGACCGGGACGTTCACGGTGTAGGTCGTGCCGTTCAAAAGCAGCGGGGGCATCGTGACTGCGCCGAACAACGCGTTGAACGCCGGCGTCGCGCTGACGCCGTACGACACGCTCGGGTTCAGCCAGGCGACGCCCTCTTGCACGAGCGCGAGCTGTAGCAGATAGGTGCCCGGCAGCGCAGGCAGGGTGATCGAGGCCGTCACCGGGCGCGACGCGCCCACCGGGACATCTGCGCCGAGCGCGGTGCGGCTGCCTTCCCACACGACGGTCTTCGCCGCGGTGTCGGTCCAGTGATACGCGAGGTTCACCGGATTCGGGCCCGCGCCGCTCCACGTGTCCGTTCCCAAGTTCGTCACGGTGACCGGAACTTGGATCGTCGTGCCCGCACCGGCGGTCTGCGGAGGCGCGGCCTGGTAGGTGGCGACCAGCGTCGCCGGTGGAGCGGCATGCGCCGGCATCGGCGCCTGTGCCGCCTGAATGACGGCGAGCACGGCGACGGCGGCGAGGGCCGCACCTACGGATCGATTCAACGCCAAAACGATGTCCCTTCCCAACAGCAACGATCTTTCACGGTACCAGCGCCACTTGCCGAGGGGAACCCACACCGAACCATCGCAACCCTTCCGCGACGAGATCGACCACGAGCGCGGTCGCGCCAGCGGGCGGAGCCGCGAGTGCCAGGATCACCGCGACGGACGCGCCCGGCGCGACGGGCCCTGTCAGCGCGGCGCGCGGTCCATCCCACGCGAGCGCAGCGCCGTCCGCGGCGAGCCAGTGCGAGCTAAGGTCGAGCGGCGCGGTGCCGCTCGGGGTCCAGGTCGCGCTGCCGGTGTTCGTGACGGTGACCGTGACGCTCGGGTTCGCGCGCGACACCGTTGTCGGCGTCGGCCACGCGTACGTGGCGCGGTAATCGGCGAGATCCTGCAGCGTGACATTCGCGGTCGGCACGCCGAACGACGAGAACCAGGCGACGCCTTCGCGCACGAGATCGATGCGCACGCTGTACGTGCCCGGGGTCACCGGCGACGCGATGGCCACGAGCGCGGTCACGCTTTGGCCCGGCGGAACATCACTCGATAGATTCGTGCGCTCGCCGTCCCAGGTCAGGAGCGTGCCGTTCGCGTCGAAGACGTGCGCCGCGAGGTGCACGGGATTCGCACCGACCGCGGTCCAGGTGAGCAGCCCGTCGTTGCGCAGCGTGACCGGCACCAGGGCCCGGCCGCCCGGCAGGAGCGCGGGCACCGCGCTGCCCAGGGTATACGACACGCCGAAGCCGCTCGTCACGTTGATCGCGAGATCGCGCGGCACGGCGCCCTGCGACGAGAACCAGGCAATGCCTTCCTGCACGAGGTCGAGCTCGAGGACATAGGTGCCGATGGCCGGAGGCGAGGCGACGGGCAGCGCGATGATCGCGACCTGGCCCGGTGCGAGGTCCGCCGGGAGATTGCCGCGCGCGCCGTCCCAGACCACGACGGTGCCGTCGGTCGCGAGCCAGTGGTACCCGAGGTGGACCGGATTGGTACCAGCGGCGGGCCAGGTCACGACACCGGTGTTCGTCACGCTCACGCTGAACGCGTTCGCGCCGAGGACGAACGTGGACTGCGCGCTCGCGGTGGGCGCGTAGCTCGCGGCAAGACCACTCGTGATCACGATGTTGAGGTTCGCGGTCTGCGGCCCATTGGAGCTGAACCAGGCGACGCCCTCCTGCACCAGGTCGAGGCGGAGCGTGTAGGTGCCGGGGGTCTTCGGCGTCGCGATGGTCGAGTTCACCGTCACGCTGGCACCGATGGGGACGTCGTTCGGGAGCGCGCTCCGCTGGCCGTCCCAGATCGTGACCTTCCCGGCCTGGTCGATCCAGTGGTAGCTGAGCCGCACCGGGGTCGCACCGCCCGCGGTCCAGGTGAAGCTCGAGAGGTTGGTGATCTTCACCGGGCCCGTCAGGGCCGCGCTGATCGTGCCCTTTTGCGGCAAGGCACTGGCGTCGTAGGTCGCGGCGTAGCGCGCGGTCGAGGTCACCGCGCGGAGCGCATTTACCCGCCCGGCACCGAAGACGGGGTTCGGGCTGGTCGCGCCAAGCGGGTCGGCCGTCGCCTTCAACCGGTCGCTCACCTGCTGGACCGTGAGGCCCGGCTCATTGCTGAGGACGAGTGCCGCGACACCGGCGGCGAACGGGGCGGCCTGCGAGGTGCCGCGGAACGCGGCGTAGGTCTGGGTCCCCGGGGTCGAGCGGGAGATAGTCGTGGGATACGTCGGCGTCGTGCTCCAGATCTTCTCGCCCGGCGCCGAGATCGCGACGTAGCTAGCGATGTTGCTGAAGGTCGAATGATTGTCGACCGTGTCCGTCGATCCCACCGCGAAGGCCTCGGCGTACGCCGCGGGATACGACGGCGCGTTCGCGACGGGGCAGCGGGTCGAGGCGACGCCACAGTTCCCCGCTGCCGCGACCACCATCGCGCCATGCGCGACGGCGTAGCGCACCGCGTCGTGCATCGTGAAGAGCTCCGCGTCCGATCCGATCGATACATTGATGATCCGCGCGCCATGATCCGCGGCCCAGGTGATCCCACGCCCGACATCGGACGAGAGGCCGGCGCCGAGACAGTCCAGTGCCTTGACCGGAAGGATGCGCACGCCGAAGGCGACGCCCGCGATGCCCTGGCCGTTGTTGCCGTTCGCCGCGATGAGCCCGGAGACGTGCGTACCGTGACCGTTGTCGTCCACTGTTGAGCCGACCGGGCACGACGGGTCGGCCGCGGACACGAACGTCACGCCGGGAAGGGCGACACCCGCGAGGTCCGGATGATTCGCGTCGATGCCGGTGTCGACGACCGCGACGATGATCGTGGGCGAGCCGCGCACGACATCCCAGGCCTTGTCGACCTGCGCTTGGCGGATCCCCCACTGGCCAACGCCGAACTGCGGGTCGGTGAGATAGAGCGTGTCGTTCGGCGTGAACGCGAGGCTCGCCTTCGCATCGAGCTGCGCCGACGCGACGGCCGGATGGCGCGAGAGCTTGAGGACCGCGAGACCGGCGCCGTCGCCGCTCACATCGGCGGCATCGACCGGCAGCGTGATCCGTACCGCGCCGCCGTCGAGCCCCTGGTCGATCCGGCCGCCGACCGAGGCGATCGCCGCGTCGCGCGCGCGCGCGCCGGCACCCGGCTCGAAGCGGAGGACGATCCGCGGCGCGTCGCTGGGTACCTGCGGTGCCGTCGTCCGCGGAGCGCCGCCGACGGCGGCCTCGCTCGTCCGGGCAGCGGCCGGCCGAGCAAGCTCGGGCAGGCCACCAACGACCAGCACGGCGAGCAGCGCAATAGAGAGGATGCGGCGAGCCCTTCCCATGTCCTTCCTTACTTACGCGTGTGGTGAGGTGAAGGTTATGGCCCGGACAGGGGCCGGCCGGTGGCTTATGGGTGGCGAGTGAGGTCGGTGATCACGAGGACGCTCTCGAGCTTCCGGAGGTCGACCGCCGGGGAAACGACCGCCCGCTGGTAGGCCGCGACGTCGGCCTTGGTCACGTCGACGACGGTGCCGATGAGGAGGCCCTTCGGGTAGAACGAACGGAGCTCGTTCCCGATGCCCAAGCCGGCGGTCACGACGACGTCGCCTCGCTTCACCGGATCGCTCTGGAGGATCCACTCCATGACGAGGGTGTCGCCGTACTGACCGCGCACGAGGCCGCTGGACCGCGACGACTGCACGAGCGCGGAGACGGTGGAGGACGAGTCGGTGATGAGCAGGACCTTCGCGTAGTTCGAGCCGACCTCGCTCACCCGCCCGACCACGCCCTGGTCGGACAGCACGACGCCGTCGAGGCGGACGCCCGAGTCCCTGCCGGCGCCGATGACGATGGACCGGATTACGCCGCTCGGGTCGCGCGCGATGACCGGTGCGGGAACGGTGGTGTATGGGAGCGACCGCTGGAGCGCGTCGAGCTTCCCGTCCTGCTGCGCCGCGACGACCTGTTCCGCGAGCCGCGCGTTCTCGATGGTGAGGCGATCGTTGTCCGCGCGCAGCCGTGCGTTCTGTCCCTGCAGCCGGTCGATCTCGCCGATCGCCTGCGCGAACCGGTTCGTGGTGATGCCCGTCTCAGCGAGGACGCGCTGCACCGGCACGAGGAGCTGCGTGCCGGCAGTAGCCGCCACGCGGACGACGTCGTTCGAGCGGAACAGGAGCAACAGCAGCGAGACGGCGAACAGCGCGATGAACGGCCGCGCGACGCCGTGGGTCCTGCGGGCCCGTCCAACGGTCGACATGGCTTAGCGGGGCATGACCGCGTACCTCTCGGTGACGAGGCTGCGGTCGTACTTCACGAGATCTTCGAGGACCATGCCGGTGCCGCGCACGACGCAGGTGAGCGGGTCGTCGGCGATGTGCACAGCCATCTGTGTCGCTTCGGCGATGTGCGTGTCTAGGCCGCGCAGGAGCGCGCCGCCGCCGGCCAGGTAGATGCCCTGATCCATGATGTCGGCCACGAGCTCCGGCGGCGTCTCCTCGAGGGTGTCCTTCACCGCGTCAACGATCTGCTGCACCGACGGGTCGATCGCCTCGCGAATCTGCGCGCTCGTCACCTCGATGCTGCGCGGCAGGCCGGTGAGCAGGTCGCGCCCGCGGAAGAACGTCGAGACCTCTTCGTCCAACGGATACGCGGAACCGATCGCGATCTTGATGTCCTCGGCGGTCCGCTCGCCCATCAGCAGGTTGAACTCGCGCCGCGCGTAGCCAACGATCTCCTGGTCCATCTCGTCGCCGCCGATGCGGATCGAACGCGCGACGACGATCCCGCCGAGCGAGATGACCGCGACCTCGGTCGTGCCGCCGCCGATGTCGACGATCATTGAGCCCGACGGCTCGTGCACCGGAAGGCCCGCGCCGATCGCGGCGGCCATCGGCTCCTCGACCAGTCGCGCCCAGCGGGCGCCCGCGTTGAGGGCCGCCTCCTGCACCGCGCGCTTCTCGACCTCGGTCACGCCAGAGGGGATGCCGATGATCACGCGCGGACGCGGGAACAGCGCGACGCGGTCGTGGACCATGTGGATGAAGTGCTTGAGCATATATTCGGTGATGTCGAAGTCGCTGATGACGCCGTCCTTCAGCGGCCGGATCGCGACGATGTTGTGCGGCGTGCGGCCCACCATGCGCTTCGCCTCGGCGCCGACGGCGAGGATCGCGCCAGTCCGCGTGTCCTTCGCGACAACGGACGGCTCGCTGATCACGATCCCGCGGCCACGGACGTGGACCAGGGTGTTCGCGGTGCCGAGATCGATGCCGACGTCGCGCGAGAAGAGACCCCAAATCGATTCGAACAAGAGGTGACCCTTTCAGAACCGGCGGTGGTGGGCCTTGAGGATAGAGCCCCGTCGCGTCAGCGGTGGGTAGGTGTGGGGGTATGTAGCAGCCGCGGCGTGGCTGTCGGCCGCACGGTTGGTCGGGGCGCGGACGGTCGCGTCGTCGGATTCACGATCCGCGTGCCCGGTCCCCCCGGTCCAAGGATCGGGGGGTAGGTTGGCAGGCACCGTCGGCCTAGGCGTGCGCGCGGGACGCGGCGGCCGCGGCGGCGGCGGCATCCAGGTGTGCAACGAGCGGGGCGCGCCAGGCACGAGCTCCTGCTCGGGGGCCGGGAGCGGGGCCGGGACAAGTGGTGCGAGCCCCGCGCCGGAGAGGCCGTCGAGGCGGATCGGCTGAGAGCCGTCGTCGTAGACGACGACGCGATGCACGGCCCGCGGCGGCGTCTCCTCGTAGACCCAGACGAGCGTGTGCGCCGCGTTCGCCCAGGCCTCGAACATCCCGATGTGGCCGTCGCCCTCGGGATCGCGCCGACGGTGAGGTTCATCGCGTCGCCCGGACGCAGCTCGTCCTTCGCGATCGCCAGCGCTACCCAGCCGATGGAGTCCGTGGTGTATCGCGAGACGCCCCAGGCCGCGCTCACCTAGGCCGAGCAGTCCATCCCGCGCCCGGGCGTGTTGCCGCCCCAGACGTAGGAGGTGCCGAGCATCGACGCCGCGCGCGCGAAAATGTCGTCGCGCACGGCCAGGGACTCGTCCTTTATGAGGGGGCTCGCCCGGGGTCGACAAAGCCGGGTCCGGCGGAACGCAGGACGGGACGGCCTCGGGCGCGCGGCGCGTTCGGTCCGTTCGGGTCCGCGCGCGGGCGAGTCGAGCGACGCGCGCACGATCGACCCGAGCGATGGCCAGTCGTCCTCGGTCGTGACGGCACGCGCCACCAGCCGGCGGTTGGTGTCGCGCGCGAGGTAGTAGCGGGTGAGGACGTGCTGGCCCTGGTAGGTGCGCTCCTCCTCCACGACGTAGAAGCCGGCGACGGCCATGACGCCGGTGCGTTCGCTGCGCGCCGGCACGTCCCTGGTCCTTGAGCTCGCCGCGCTCGCGCGCCAGGCCGATCGAGATCACCGCACCGGCGTCCCGCATGAGCCCGCTCGTGAGCGGCAGCGGCTGGACGTACAGCGACGGGTCACCGACGCGGAGCGGGAGGCGAACGATCTCCTGCGCCGGGTCGGGGGGATCGCTCACCGGGTTCAGCGAGGTCGCCGGTCCGCGCTCCCAGCCGACGGGCGGATCGAACCCGACCTTCGCGACCTCGTCAGTGAAGCCTTTTTGGAGCGGGGTCGCCGGTCGGTCGGCGCCAGAGGCCGCCTTCACCTCGACCGGAGCGACCGCGGCGGGGGCCGATGACGCGCCACAGGCCTGGACAGCCGGGGCGAGCATCGCGAGCGCCAGCGCGGACGTGACCACGCCACGGACCAGGACGTGCGCGAACGGATTCCCCAACCCGCTTGGGCAGCGGGGCGAGCGAGCGCCCGTTAGGTCAGCCGAACGACCGAGACCGCCCAACACCGTCCCGCTAGGCTCCGCCCCGGTGAAGATCGACGCCTTCCCTCACATCCTGCCGAGGCGCTTCTTCGACCGCATGTTCGACCACGCGAGCGGTGAGGCGTCGTTCATGCGCAAGCGCGTGTCAGCGATCCCGGTCCTCTACGACCTGGACGCCCGCTTCGCGGTGATGGACCGATTCGGCGAGTACCGCCAGATCCTCACCCTCGCGTCGCCACCGATCGAGACCCTGGGCGAGCCGGCCGTCGCGCGCGATCTCGCGCGCCTGGCGAACGACGAGCTCGCGGAGCTCTGGCGGACGCATCCTGACCGGTTCGCCGGCTTCGCGGCGTCGCTCGCGATGAACGATCCGGATGGCGCGGTCCGCGAGATCGAGCGCGCCTGTGGCGAGCTCGGGGCGCTCGGCATCCAGATCTTCACCAACGTGAACGGGCACCCACTCGACGAGCCGCGCTTCGCGCCGATCTTCGCGAAGATGGCCGAGCTCGACAAGCCGATCTGGGTGCACCCGGCACGCGGCGCGACCCACCCCGACTACACGATGGAGGACCGCTCGCGCTACGAGCTCTGGTGGGTCTTCGGTTGGCCGTACGAGACCGCGATCTTCATGTCGCGGCTCATCTTCGCGGGCGTCCTCGACCGGCACCCGAAGTTGAAGATCCTCACCCATCACGCCGGCGGGATGGTCCCCCATTTCGCGGGCCGCATCGGTCCGGGCCTCGATCAGCTCGGCGCGCGCTCCCCGGACGAGGACCTCACGAAGATCGGCCTCCTGCGGCGGCCGTACGACTATTACCGGATGTTCTACGGCGACACGGCGCTCTTCGGCGCGGAGCACGCGCTCCGGTGCGCCATCGATTTCTTCGGCGTCGACCACATCCTCTTCGGTTCGGACATGCCGTTCGATCCCGAGAAGGGACCGCAGTTCATCCGCGAGGCGATCGCGAACATCGAGGCGATCGACCTCACCCCGGCGGAGCGCAAGGCGATCTACGAGGACAACGCGCGGCGCGTGCTCGGCGTGAAATAACGGGTGACGGCGATGCGGACGGTGACTCTCGCGCTGACGGCCCTGTTAGTGGCGTGCGGTGGTGTCGTCGATCATCCCGCGCCGGCCCCGGTCGCCACGGCATCCGCCGCCGCGCGGCCGACCTTCACGCCGGCTGTCGTGACCATTGGTCAGGTCGGCGGGATCAGCGACGCCGCAATCTACATCGCCGACGCCAAAGGGTACTTCAAGGAGCAGGGCATCACTCTGCAGTCGAGCTCGTTCCCCTCGGCGGCCAACATGGTCGCGCCGCTCCTCCGCGGCGACCTCATGGTCGGTGGCGGCGCGTCGGGGGCCGGCATCTTCAACGCGATCCGCACCGGCACCGCGATGCGGATCGTGGCGGACAAGGGGACCCTCGTCCCCGGTCACGGCTACGAGGGGCTCGTGGTGCGCAGCGATCTCGCGGACCAGATCAAGAGCGCGAAAGACCTCAAGGGCCGCACCATCGCGCTCGCGGCCCGCGACATCACGCCCGAGGTGACCCTCAACACGTATCTGGTGACCGGCGGTCTCACGATCAAAGACGTGAACGTCGTCGTGGTGCCGCACGCGCAGATGCTCGCGGGCTTCACCGGCAACGGCATCGACGCGGGCCTGCCCATCGAACCGTTCCTCACCGGCATCCTCGACAGCGGCAAGGCGAAGCTGCTCACGCGCGACGATATGGTTACGCCGAATTTCCAGACGGCGGTCGTCTTTTACTCCGAGCAGTTCGCGAAGCAGCACGATCTCGCGTTGCGGTTCATGACCGCGTACCTGCAAGGCGCGCGCTTCTTCACCGACGCGTTCGACAAGAAGGATGCCGTGAAGCGCGTCGAGGCGATCGCCATCCTCGCGAAGGCGACGGGGTTCGACAGCGCGCAGCTCGAGAAGGTCACGATGCCGGGCATCGATCCGAACGGCCGCATGAACGTCGACGCGCTCATCGCGACGCAGGACTACATGGTCGCGAAGGGCTCGCAGGCCGCGCCGATCGATATCAGGGCGGTCGTCGACCTGTCGTTCGCCGACGAGGCCGTGAAGGCGCTCGGCCCCTACAGCCGGTAGCGGCCTAGCCCTTCACGCCGCCGACCCGGATCCCTTCGATGAAGTGACGCTGGAACGCGAGGAAGACCGCGATCAAGGGAAGCGCGGCGACGGCCGCGCCGGTCATGAGCATCCCGTAGTCGGTGTTGAACTCGCCCTGCAGCGTGGCGAGACCGACCTGGACGGGGTACTTGGCGGGATCGCGCAGGATCACGAGCGGGAAGATGAACGCGTTCCAATAGCGCTGGAACGTGAAGATCGCGAGCACCGCGAGCGCGGGCCGCGAGAGCGGCAGGATCACGTGGCGGTACACCTGCCACTCCGATGCGCCGTCCAGCCGCGCGGCATGCTCGAGCTCGGTCGGCAGGGTCTGGATGAACTGCTTCATCAGGAACACGCCGAACACGTCGGCCAGCCCGGGGAGGATGACGCCGGGATACGTGTCCAGCAGACCGAGCGTCCGGAGGATGAAGAACACCGGGATGAGCGTGACCTGCGCCGGGACGGTGAGCGTGCTGACGATGAGCCAGAACATGACGTTCTTCCCGGGAAAGCGCCGTTTCGCGAACGCATAGCCGGCCATGCTGTCGAAGAGCAGGTGGAAGCCGGTGATGACGCCCGCGATCACGACGGTGTTCACGAGCCAGCGGACGATGGGCGTCGTCTCGAAGAGCCGCTGATAGTTCGCGACGGTCAGCTCGCGGGGGATGACCTCCGGCGGCACCTTCACCACGTACTGGGCCGGGCTGAGCGAGGTGAGGAACAGCCAGTACAGCGGGAAGAGCGACAGCACGCCCGCGACGAGCAGCAGCGCGTGGACGGACAGCCGGGCGCTAGTACTCGACATCGGACCGGAGCGAACGGAACTGCACGACCGCGACGGCAACGGCCATGACGAAGAGGACGACGGCCATGGCGCTCGCGAGGCCGTAGCGTCCGAACTGGAAGGCGGTGGCGTAGATGAGCTGCACGATCGTGATCGTCGCGTTGTTCGGGCCGCCGCCGTTCGTCATGACGTACACGCGCTCGAAGACCTGGAACGCGAGGATCGTGTAGACGACGAGCAGGTACAGCGTCGTCGGCTTGAGCAGCGGCACCGTGATGTACCGCCACTTCGCGAGCCAGCCCACGCCGTCGACGTCCGCGGCCTCGTAGAGCTCGCGCGGCAAAGACCCGATCGCGGCGGAGTACAGCACCACGCCGCCGCCCGGAATGATGAGGACCGAGCTCAGGATGACCGCGGTGAGCGCCTGGTCCGAGCTTCCGATCCAGAGGAACGGGCCAATGCCGATCGCCCCGAGCGCGGTGTTCGCGAGCCCGAACGGATTCGGGTTGAAGATCCAGCGCCAGACCATCGCGACGAGGATCGCCGAGTTCACCAGGGGCAGATAGAACAGCGCCCGGTAGAACACCCGGCTCCTGGTCCCGAGCGGCTGGATGAGGCTCGCGACGACGAGCGCGAGGGCGACCTGGGCCGCGACGACGATCGCGGTGTAGAGGACGGTGTTGCCAAGCGCCTGGCGGAAGACGGGATCGGCGGCGAGCGTGGCGAAGTTCCTGAGCCCGACCCATTCGCCGCCGACGATCGTCGCGTCCTGCAGCGAGAGCGCGAACGCTTGCAGAACCGGGAGGAGCGTGAAGACGACGAAGAGCGCAAACGTCGGTAGGACGAAGGCGTAGGACCAGCCGTGACGCCGGAGCGCCACGCGGACGCTACTTGTTCGCTTCGTCGAGCAGCCGCTGCGCGGCCGGCGCCACCTCATCCAACGCCTGCTTCGGCGTCTTCTTGCCCTCGAGCGCCGCGTCACGAGCCGGGCGCAGGTACTTCTGGTCCATCTCCGACCACGTCCGCACGTTCGGCAGGACGTAGGTGAAGACGCCCATCTTTGCCACCTTCGCCTTGGCCGGGTGGTAATCGCCGTAGATCCCGGCGGCCGTCGCGCGAGCCGCGGGTGCGAGCCAGTACTCGACCGGCGGGGTCATCGCCTTGAGGTCCGGGCCGATATCGGGTCCGGTCAGGTATTTGGCGAAGCGATGCGCGGCAGCTTTCTTGTCGGCGTCCTGCTGCTCGCGCACGGCGATGAACCCGACGCCGCCCCAGGCGGTCTGGTCGCCTTTGCCCTTGGGGAAGTTGGCGATGTCCCAGTTCTTCGCGAAATCGAACTTCTTGTCGGCAGTGAGGACGTTGATCATCGCGCTCGGCCGCTGCAGGATCGCGACGTCGCCGCTGAGGAAACGGGCCTGGGCATCGTTCGGGTTCAGGGTGAGGAAATCGGGCGGCATGACCTTCGCCTGCGCGAGCCCGACCCACTTCTCGAGGCCGCTGACCGCGTCCGCGCTGTTGAAGGTCCAGCTCTTGAGGTCCTGGTCGAACGGCCGCCCACCGTCGACGAGCATGAACGCGAACTCGTCGTTCGCGTGCGCGAAGCCGTACACCTGCTTCCCATCGGCCCGCTTGAAGGTCAGCTTCTTCGCCGCGTCGAAGAACTCGTCGAAGGTCCAGTTCCCGTCCTTCGGCGGCGTCACGCCGCGCTCCTTGAACAGGTCGAGGTTCAGGTATTCGAACCACGGCACGATCCAGAGCGGGTAGGCGACGACCTTGCCCTTGTACGTCGTGGCCCCGAGCGCGCTCGGGTTGAAGTCGCGCCGCTCCGCGTCGCTGAGCGGTGGCTCGGAGAGCTGACCCGCGGCGGCGTACTTGAGCACGTCGCCCCCGGTGGTGTGGAAGACATCAGGACCGGCCTTCTGTTGGAGAATCGCGATGTCGAATTTCTGGTCGGTCTCCGGTCCGAACGGGCCGCCCTGGATCGTGAAGGCCACGTTCGGCGCGCGCCGCTGGAACGCCTTCGTCGCCGCGTCGGACGTGACCGTCTCCGCGTTCTGGCTTCCGGGGGTGTAGTTCCGGCGCCACCACTCGAGGCTGACCGGCTTCGCGGCGCCACCGCTCGCGCTCGCACTCGGTCCGGCGCTCGATCCGCCGCTCGGCCCACACGCCGCCGCGAGACCGACGACCCCGATGGCCTCAAGGAATCGTCTGCGCGAGATGATCGGGTCGAGCCTGCGCTCCACGGTGTTCTCCCCGTCGAAAATCGGGCTGACTATATCCGCTCGGCGACGGCGAGCACGGGTGGGGGCTGATCCGGCGCGCGATGAGCGCGCACCGAGGGTCATCCCGCCCGGCGCATCACCTCGATCGCGAAGCCGAGGAGCCCGAGGAGCTCGCCCGCGGCCGCGAGCGGGCCCCGGCGACGCGCCTCCGGGGAAACCTCCGCGTGCTGGACGATGCGCGGTACCACGAGCCGGAAGGCGCCCACACGTGTCGCCACCTCCGCCTGCTCGGCTTCGGCGAGAGGCTCGTAGGCGTCGTCGGGGTCGTGGATCCAGAAGACGGGAGGCGCGACGGTGGCCCAGACGCGCGCGGGTGAGAGCGCGTCGATGACCGCCCGCGCGGACGGCGGCAGCGCGCGCAGCCGGCCGAGGACCGCATCGTAGGCGCCGGCATCGAGCGCGGCTTGCAGGAGCGTGCGTGCGTCATCGCCCGGCATCGCGTCGAGCGCGGCCGGCGGAAGGCGGGTGCGCACCTCATCGCTCGCCTCCCACGGGACGACGGCCCCACCTCTCGGCTGCGCCCGCGCAGCGACGCTTGCGAGATACGTATCGAGGTCGAAGTACGCGCCGAGCACGATGAGGTGGTCCGCGGACCGCAGCGCCGGCTCACGACCGGCTGCGGCGAGGAGCGCGCCGCCGCCGACCGATGACCCGAAGGCGCCCGCGGGGTGGCCCGCCGTCTCGGGTAGCGAGCGCATGTAGGCGAACGCCGCGTCGAGCTCGCGCGCCGCACCGGGCTCGAACGTCCCCGCTTTCAGGAACGGGAACTCGGGCAGCATGACGAGGAAGCCGCCGCGCGCGAGCGCGCGGCCGAGCTGGCGCGTCGCCGTGTTGTCGTTCCCCAGCGGCGTCGCGCCGTTCACGACCATCATCGCCGGGTGGCCGTCGCCCCATCCCGGCCGCCACCACGAGATGCGCATCTCGGTGCCGGCGAAGGTCTCGCGCGTCTCGACCTCGCGCGGCATCGGCGAGACCAGGCCCGCGAGGTCGACCCCGATGAGCCCGGAGAACAGATCGAGCAACACGACCGCCCCGCGTCCCGCGGGCTGGATGAACGGCCGCCAGGCGAGCACGATCGCGATGGCGACGAGAACGAGCATGACGCGGCGTCGCATGCGCCGGACTCTATGGGTGGCTACAACACACCCGCTCGCGCAAGCTCACGTGGCGGCCAGCGCCGATGACCACGTGATCGACGACAGCGTCGCGCGTTGTCCGGATGTCGTCGCCCGAGGGCTCCGGATCGCCCGAGGGGTGGTTGTGGCCAAACGGCGTTCTTGCCCTACCGCCGGGCGGGAACCCGACGATCCGACGGCGCGCCTGATCGAGCCCTCGCGAGGTGCCGCTCGAATCCATTGACGAGCTCGAATACCTCAGGCGCCTCGAACACCCGATCGCGACGGCGACTGCTGACCTCGCGGAGAATGTCAGCGCGGGCCAGCTGATCGATCGCGGCGGGCGCAGATTCGTAGACCACGCCGGTCGCCTGAGCAGCCGACTTCACGTCGAGCACGGGCCGTCCAGGAAGGAGCGCGACGATCTTCTCGGCGGTCGTTCCGGCTCGTTTGGCGCGGGCGACCGCCACGGCAAGCCCTGGACCGGCGACGCCGCCTATCGCCGCGTGTTGCGGCGGCACATGCACCGGCGAGGTCAACGAACCGGTGCGGACCTACGTGGTGGTCGAGGCCTTCTGACCGACCGCGGAGACCTCGGCTTTGCCGCCGGTATGCACGGTCCAGTCGCGCTCGTCGAAGTCCTTCGCGCAGTACGGGCAGATGTTCCACTCGGGCCGGATGAGCTTCGCGCACGACGGGCACACGCGCTTGAGGCGTGTGCGGCAGGTCGGGCAGAGGATGAAGTCCTCGGCCACGCGCTCGTGGCAGGTCGGGCACACGACGCGCTGCTCGGCCTCGGACAGCAGGCTCTCCTCCGCGAGCTGGCGCTCGTATGCCTCGCCAAGGGTCTCGCGCGAGCGGACGATGAGATAGATGAAGAGCCCGAGGACCGGGATGAGCGTGACAAGGAGGGCCGCGAGGATCGGCAGGATGCGGTTCTCGGTCCGGTTCTCCGCGTCGCGGTAGGTCCAGAAGATCATCGCGATGTAGAGCGCGAACAGGTAGAGGCCGACGAAGCGCACGCCGAACTGCACGATCGCGCTGTTCACGAACCCGCCCCAGATGACGCCGAGATCGGGCATCGCTACACCCCCGCGCGCGCGGTCGGGCCTTCGGCCTTCACGCGATCACGCCAGTAGTCGAGAACATCCTTCAAGGTCTGCTCGAACGAGATCTTCGGCTCCCAGCCGGTCGCCGCGCGGAACTTCGTCGGGTCGGCCCAGAGGATCGGCACGTCGCTCGGCCGCAGCCGGGCGGGATCCTCTTCGGTCGTGATCTTCACGGTCGAGCAGCTGAGCAGCACATCGAGCATCTCGCGGATGGTATGGGTGCGGCCGCTGCCGACGTTGTAGCTCTCGCCGGGCTCGGCCTTCTCGAGCGCGAGCCAGTACGCGCGCACGATGTCGCGCACGTCGGACAGGTCCCGCTTCGAGGTCAGATCGCCGTGATAGATGATCGGCGCGTGGAAGCCCGCCTCGATCTCGGCGATCTGCTTCGCGAACGAGCTGTCGGCGAAGACCGGGCCTCGGCGCGGACCGGTGTGGTTGAAGCCGCGCGTGACCACGAGGTGGAGGCCGTACGACTTGAAGTACTGGTACGCGAGCTTGTCCTGCGCGACCTTGCTCACCGCGTACGGCGAGAGCGGCCGCAGCGGGTTGGTCTCCTTCATCGGGACCTCGTCCGGATGAACGAGCCCGTACTCTTCGCTCGATCCGGCGACGTGCATCCGGACCTGTTTGTCGTGGCGCCGGATGGACTCGAGGATGTTGATCTGCGACTGGACGTTGATGTGGAAGGTCGAGGCCGGCTCGTCGAAGCTCTCTTGGACGAACGACTGCGCCGCGAGATGGAAGATCCGGTGCGGCTCGACCGAGGAGATGAGGTGCTCAACGGCGCCGGCGTCAGTGAGCTCGCAGTAGAGGAGCGTGACGCGGCCCTTCTTCTTGTCGTCGCGCAGGCCGTGCCCGCCGGTGAAGCGGCCCTCAACGGTGTCTACTTTCCCGGCGCGGCGAAGCGGCTCGAGGTTCTCCATCCGCGACCGCCAACGGAACGTGCCGTACACCGCGACATCGGGATGCTCGGCAAGGAGATACTCGGCGAGATGACTTCCGGCCATGCCGGTGATACCGGTAATAAGCACGCGCACTGCGAAGGCAGACTAGCAAAGGCCATGCCGCGCTCGCTCGCTCACCGAGAAAGCGTGCCCGGCAGCCGGTGACCGTCCTGGACGTGCGCCGCCACGCCGAGCGCGGCGCGTCGACGGCATTGAACCAGCGGGGCGAACGATCCGCTGCAGCGCTCGCGGGGCCGCGCTACGCGCTCGTCGTCTCGAGCCCGCTCGAGCGGGCGAAGCGCACCGCGGAGCTTGCCGGCGGCCGGCTCGACGCGATGGAGCCGGGGCTCCTGCCGGACATCGGCGGTGCCGGCGTCTTCGGACCGATGGCTGCCCTCGCGGACTGGCGCGCGCTGCTGCACGCCGACCCGAAAGCGGGCGCCTTCGCCCTGGAACAGCTCGCCACGTGGGCCCGTCTTGCCGGACGGGTGAAGGATCGAGACCGCGTGCTCGCGATCTCGCACGGCGGGATCATCGAGCTCCCGATCGTCGCGCTCGCCGAGCAGCTGCGCGTCGCGATCGATGGTCCGTCGTTCGGCTTCCTCGAGGGAGCGCGCATCACGTACGAGAAGGGCGCGCCGGCGAAGATCGAGGTGCTTCGATCCGGTTCCTGACGGTCGGCCTCGTCCTCACGATCACGCTCGTGGCGTTCTCCGCGCTCGCGGTCGAGACCATCCTGCCCATCGTCTCCGGCGAGCTGGGCGGCGTCGCGCTGTACGGGTGGGTGTTCAGCGCGTACTTCCTCGGCAGCCTCGCCGCGGTAATCGTCGCCGGCGGGATCGCGGATGCGCGCGGGACCTTGCTTCCATACGCGATCGGGCTTGGCTCGTTCTCCGTCGGCCTCGCGATCGCGGGCGCTGCGCCGACGATGCCCGTCGTCGTGGCCGGCCGGCTCGTGCAGGGGATCGGCGGTGGCGCGATCTTCGCCGCGACGTACGCCAGCATCGCGCGCGGGTACACCGAGATCGAGCGGCCGCGAATGTTCGCGATCCTCTCGACCGCGTGGGTCGTACCGGCGATCGTCGGACCGGCGGCCGCCGCGTTCATCGCGACCGCCTTCTCCTGGCGCCTGGTCTTCGTCGGACTCCTGCCGTTCGCGGTCTTCGCCGCCGCGCTCGCGGTCCCGGCGCTGCGCCGCCTCGGCCCGCCGGCGCACGCCGCCGATCCGATCCGCAGGCGGGACGCGGTGCTCGTCGCGGCCGGGAGCGGCCTGTTGCTCGCCGGACTCTCGAACGGCACGCCGGTACTCGCCCTCGGCCTCGTCGTCGCGGGCTGCGCGATCGCGATCCCTGCGCTGCGCCGGGTGACGCCCGCCGGCACCCTCACCGCGCGCACCGGGCTCGGCGCGGCGGTGCTCGCGCGAGGACTCCTCACGTTCGTGTTCTTTGGCGCGGAAGCGTTCCTACCGCTCCTCTTGCGCGAGGGGCGCGGACTGAGCCCAGCGCTCGCGGGGATTGTGCTGACCTTCGGCGCGGTCACCTGGACGAGCGGCGCGTGGCTGCACGAGCGGCTCGCACCCCGGCTCACCAGTCGCGCGATCGTCACGACGTCCTTCGCCCTCGTCGTCACCGGTGCGCTCGGCGTCCTGGCGGTGGCCGCGACGCCGGTGCCGGTCGAAGTCGCGTACGCCGGGTGGGCGGTGAGCGGCGCCGGGATGGGCTTCGGCTATGCCGCTATCTCCGTGCTCGTGTTGCGGCTCGCGCCCGCCGGGTCGAGCGGCACGAGCAGCGCGGCGATGCAGGTGCTCGAGAACCTTGGGACCGCGCTCGGGACCGGCGCCGGCGGTGCGGCGATCGCGATCGCTGTTGCGCGCGGGCTCCCGCTCGCGACCGGGATCGCCACGGCGTGCGCGATCGCGATCGCCGGGGGGCTCATCGGCCTCCGCGTATCGCGGCGGCTCGACGCCTCGCGTCCCTCGGTCATGGAGGGCGAGCGGGTGGCCGCCGCGGACTAGAAGCGCCGACCTACCATGTCATCGCGATGGCCACGCTGGCAGTTCCGCGACGTGAGCTGAATACCGCGTCGATCCCGCTGCTCGTCCTCCTCGTCGGCATGGCCGGCCTCATGAGCGGCGTCGTCGGCACCGCGTGGGACGTCTCCTGGCATCGGACGATCGGCCGCGACAGCTTCTGGATCCTCCCGCACGTGTTCACGTATGCCGGCGCCATGCTGAACGGCATCGCCGCACTGCTTGCGACGTCGACCGCGATGGCCGGTCGCCGGGTCCGCGGGCGTGAGCTGCGCATCGGTGCGCTCCGCGCGGAGCTGGGCGTCGCGTTCGTCGGGATCGCCACGGCGCTGATCATCCTGTCGGCCCCATTCGACGACGCGTGGCATCGCGCGATCGGACCGGACGTCGACATCTGGAGCCCGCCGCACCTCGCTGCGATCGCCGCATCGTCGCTCATCTACCTCGGGTGGGGCACGGCGCTCGCCCCGGGCGTCTTCCCGATCGGCGAGCGCCTCCGGCGTGTGCTCCGCGTCGCGATGTTCGGCGCGTGGGCCGGCATGGCGATCTTCGCGACGAACTTCTACTACTTCATGGCCGTGACCCGCGAGGCGCTCTTCTACCCGGTCCTGGTGTGTGCCGTGATCCCGCTCGTCCTCGCGGCCGGCGACGTCGTCACCGGGGAGCCGTACGCGCGGACCAAGATCGCGCTCTGGTACACCGGCGTATCGCTCCTCGTGATCGGGGGCCTCCAGCTCGAGGGGTGGCGGCCGCCGGCGTTCCCACCGCTCGTGGTCGCGGGCGCGATCGCGGTGGACCTGCTGCGCCGCCGGACCGCGTCCCCGCTGCTGCTCGGCGCCGCGTTCGCGATCGCGTTCGTCGCGGCGGAGTGGGCGCGGATGACGCTCTTCCCCGCGCCAGCGCCGACGACGCTCGTCGCCGGACCCGACCGCGGCAGCCAGCTGTTCTTCCAGTACTACGGGCAGGCGCTCGCGCGGCCGTGGCTGTCGGCCTGGCCGCTGGCTGCGATAGCGATCGGGACGCTCGCGGCAGCGCTGGGCTCGACGGTCGGCGGTCGGCTCGGCCGGTGGCTCGGCGGGACGAGCGGGCCCGTCCGGAAAGACGCCTAGACCCGCGCGCGACGCGACGGGCGAAGCGGGCGGGCGTTTCGAGGATCACGGACGGACCCCTCCGCGGCGGCGGACTCCCCGGACGGGCCGCTCGCGACGACTCGATGTCGCACGTCCTCCGTCGTATCGGGCCCGCAGGTGCGCAGCGGATCAGCCCAAGCCGGGGGTCGCCGGGGGCGCGGGCACATCCGGCAGGGGGTCGGCCGCGGCCGGAGGGGCGTCGCGGAGCAGCGACTGCGGTCCGCTTCGACCCGTGATCCACCAGACCGGAGCGAGGGGTCCCGGACCGCGCAGCGCCTCGATCCCGGCGAATCCGCAGGCGGCTCCCGGATCCTTCCAACCGGCCCCGCGGCGCTCCGCAAGGAACACCTCGATCGCCTTGTACAGCGCCGCGGCCCGGGCTTCCGTGTGCGTGACTGTGAGGATGATCGGCCAGATCAGCAGGTGCGATCGCCACGAGCCCTCGCGGTAGAGGTCGAAAGTACCGCCCGATCTTGCGGGTGAAGAAACGCGTCCCCTCGGTGCCCAGATCGACCTCGAGGAACACGTCGACCGTCCATGTCCCGGTGCGGTACACGAACGACGCGTCGGGCACGACGAACGAGGATCCCAGCTTCTCGGCGACCGCCCAGTCGCAGGCCCATTCGTCAAGCGCATGCCCCGGGTGGGTCCGCGCCGCCCGGCGGAAGGCGAGTGCGACCTCGGCGGTCATGAGGCCGTGCTGCATCAGGAACGTGCCACCCTCCGCGGGCCGCCGGTGCGGCAATCCCGGGTTCAGGACGCGGGCGGCGGCCACACCCTTCGCGGTGAGCCGATACGCGCTCGGGCTCGAGCCGCCACCGAAGCCGCCCACCACCCGGCCGGTCGTCGCGATGAGCCCCTCGGCCCGCAGCCGGGAGAGCACCCGCAGGCAGACCTTCTTGCGCGAGACGGGTTTGACCCGCTGGTCGTCGTCGAGGAGGAAGGCCTCCACCAGGCTCCGCGTCAGGTAGCGGAATTCGGCGATCTGCAGGAGCGCTTCTGTCTCTCTCGATATCGGTCGCATGGGACGCCCCCTTACATGAATGAATTAGAGAACTCGTTCGATAAGAAACTCAGCGCAGACCGCGAGCGATCGGCGCACGCCCGCTTGGGGCTATCGCGATTCCGGCCGTCACCCGACGGAGACGCGCGGAGAACGCGCCGACAACAGCTGGGACAACAGGCGACGGAGACAGCGCACTCCGTTGTGAGTCCTCACGGCCCGACCTTGCCGCAGTCCGTCGGCGCGCCTCGTCGGCGGAGCGACGGCGCCGGGTCACGATTTGGGGAACGACAGAGAGGAGCCGCGCGAGGGGCGGTAGCTAGACCGCCCGGGCCCTCGTGGCGAAGATGCGGACCCCCTCGACGATCGCAAGGTGCTCCTCCGCGAGCACCCGCGCGGCGAGCGTCTCGGCGTCGTCACTCGGACGGACCGGAACGCGGCGCTGGACGAGGATCTCGCCCGCGTCGAGCTGGCCGGCGTGCGCGCGGTGGACGGTGCAACCGGACTCGTTCGCACGCGCGGCGAGGACGGCCTCGTGGACCTTTGGCCCGTTCAGGCCGCCGAACGCCGGCAGCAGCGACGGGTGGATGTTGATCACCGGGACCTCGCCGAGCCGGGCGAAGAAGCCGTCGCAGAGGATCCGGTCGTACCCAGCGAGCACGACGAGCTCGACGGCGGCCGCGACGAGCCGGGCGGCCATGAGCAGCTGCGCCGCATCGCGGCCGCCGTTCGCCGCGGGCGGGAAGGCCGCGGCCGGCACGCCCGCCGCGTTCGCGCGCTCGAGCGCCGGGGCGTGCTTGCGGCTCGATGCAACATAGACCACCTGCGCGTCGAGCTGGCCCTCACGGCAGGCGTCGAGGATCGCCTGGAGGTTCGAGCCGCGTCCACTCACGCAGACGCCGACGCGAAGGGTCACCGCCAACGGACCCGCGGAGCGCCGGCCGCAGCCGTTTCGACCGCGCCGATGCGGATCGCGTCAGGCAGCGCTCGCATTGCCCCGCGCTCGTCGCCGTCGGCGACCACTGCGACGAGGCCGATCCCCATGTTCCAGGTGCTGAAGGCGTCGCCATCGGCGACGCCGCCCCAGTCCAGCAGCAGCTTGAAGAGCGGCGGCAGGATCCAGCTCTCGCGATCGACGACCGCGCCCAGCCCCGGCGGCAGCGCGCGCGGCAGATTTCCCTCCCACCCGCCACCGGTGAGATGCGCGATCGACCGCAACGTGGCCGACGCACGAAGTGCGCGGATCTCTTCGAGATAGCAGCGATGCGTCGCGAGCAGCGCATCGGCGAGGGTGCCGCCGCGCAGCTCGGATCGCGACGCGTCGAGCACGGCACGGTCGTCGCGCTCCTCTACGGCGGCGCGCTTCGTGACGATCGCGCGGGCCAACGAGTAGCCGTTGGTGTGCAAGCCGGTCGATGGGAGCCCAATGAGGACATCCCCCTCGCGCACGGACGCCGGATCGAGCAGGTCAGCGCGCTTCACGGCGCCGACCAGGAACCCTGCGAGGTCATACACGCCCGGTGCATACATGCCAGGCATCTGAGCCGTCTCGCCACCGATGAGCGCGCAGCCGTGCGCCCGACAGGCGTCAGCCATCGCGCCGACGACCCGGGAAAAGATCGCCGGGTCCAGCACGCTCGTCGAGAAGTAGTCGAGGAAGAAGAGTGGCTCTGCGCCCATCGCCAACGCGTCGTTCACGCAGTGATGGACCAGGTCAGTGCCGACGCCCTCGTGGCGGTCGAGGAGGCGCGCGAGATCGAGCTTCGTGCCAACGCCGTCGGTGGTCGCGACGAGGACCGTGTCCGTCCCTGCGAGTCGAAAAAGCCCGCCGAACGCACCAATGTCGCCGATGACCTCAGGCCGGTTCGTGGCGCGGACGCGATCGCCGATCCGTCTCAGGGCATCGTCCCGGCGAGAGATGTCGACGCCCGCGTCCTGGTACCTCAGCGCACGCTCTCCAGCACGTCCTTCGTGAGTTCGAGCTGCACCGGCACGAGGTAGTCGCCGGTGAAGCACGCGGTGCAGAGCTCGCCGCCCGTCGCGTCGGTCGCCGCGATCATGCCCTCGAGCGACAGATAGCCGAGCGTATCGGCGCCGATGTGCTGGCGGATCCCCTCGATGTCGAGACGCGATGCGATGAGCTCGTCACGCTTCGCCATGTCCACGCCGAAGAAGCACTGGTGGCGGATCGGCGGCGAGCAGACCCGGACATGGACCTCGCGGGCACCGTGGCGTCGCAGCAGCTGCACGATGGGGCCGCTCGTCGATCCGCGCACGATCGAGTCGTCCACCACGACCACGCGCTTGCCGTCGAGGACCTCGCGCAGGGCGTTGTACTTGAGCGCGACGCTGTGCTTGCGCAGCTCAGGCGTCGGCTGGATGAAGGTCCGGCCGATGTAGCGGTTCTTGATGAGGCCCTCGCGGAACGGGATGCCGCTCTGCCGCGCGTAACCCACCGCGGCGGGGATGGCGCTGTCGGGCACCGGGATGACGACGTCCGCGTCGGCGGGATGCTCGTCGGCGAGGATCTCCCCCATGCGCTCGCGCGTTGCATAGACCGACCGGCCACCGATGTCGCTGGACGCCGACGCGAGGTACACATGCTCGAACACACAGAGGCCCATCCGGTCCGCGGCGAGGTCGGCGATGGACACGGGCCCACGATCGTCGATGCGCAGCACCTCGCCCGGCCGCAGGTCGCGCACGTACGTCGCACCGATGGTCTCGAGCGCCGAATTCTCGCTCGCGACGATCCACGCGTCGTCCTTCCGGCCAAGACAGAGCGGGCGGACGCCGAGCGGATCGCGGATCGCGTAGAGCGCCTTGGGGGTGAGGAGCGTGAGCGACCAGGCGCCGGCGAGCGTGGGCAGGGCCGCGACGACGCGCTCGTCCCATGAGGCGCCCGGCGCCGCGGCGATCGCCTGCGCCACCACCTCGGTGTCGCTCGAGGTCTCGAACTGCCGGCCCTGGAGGCGGAGCTCCTCGCGGACCTCCCGGGCGTTGATGCAATTCCCGTTGTGCCCGATCGCGAGCTCGCCGAGCTCGTCGTCGCGGACGACCATCGGCTGCGCGTTCTCGATGCGCGACGAGCCCGTCGTCGAATAGCGCGTGTGCCCCATCGCGCCGCGCCCGCCGAGCGCGCCGAGATCCTGCTCCGCGAAGACCTGGCCGACGAGGCCCATCCGCCGCACGACCCGGAGGTCGCTGCCGTCGGTCGCGGCGATGCCGGCCGACTCCTGGCCGCGGTGCTGGAGCGCGTAGAGCGCGAAGAACATGAGCCGCGCGGGCTCGCTGGGGTCGGAGCCGCCTGGCGACCAGATGCCGCAGACGCCGCACATGTCCTACTCCCTTCCCAGCGCGTGACCGAGGCCCTCGCGATGCGCGCGGGCAAGGGCCGCGACCGGCGCGCCCAGCACGGGCGTGATCTCAAGGATGTCACCCCCGATGCTGCCAAGGGTCCAAAGGGGAACGGCGTGCTCGCTCGCAAGCGCCCGCACGGCCGATTCGCGCTTCGGGTCGATGACCAGCACGATCCCGGAGGGACCCTCGCCGAAAAGCATCACGCGCTTGTCGATGCCCCGGACGGCCGGCAGCGTCACCTGCATGCCGACGCCGTCGCGGATCGCGAGCTCGGCGAGCGCCACCCCGAGACCGCCCTCCGCGCGATCGTGCGCCGCGCGGATCGCGCCGCGTGCGTGCGCCGCGAGGACGAAGCGCTGGAGACGCGCCTCGAGGGCCAGATCGAGCGCGGCCGGGGCGTCGTCGATCGACCGGCCCGCCGCATACGTGGATCCACCGAGCGAGACGACCGCGCTGCCCGCGAGGAGGACGAGATCGCCGCGCTCGCCGGTGCGGAGCGGAATGTGCCTCGCCACGTCGGCGAGGCGCCCGACCGCGCCGATCGTCGCCGTCGGCCAGATGTCCCGGCCGGCGGTCGAGTTGTAGAGGGAGACGTTGCCGGAGACGACGGGCGCGCCGAGCGCGTCGCAAGCGGCACGGATGCCGTCGATCGTGCGCACGAGCGCCCAGGCGCCCTCGGGGCGCTCGGGGTTCCCGACGTTGATGCAGTCGGTGATCGCGAGCGGCTCCGCGCCGACGCACACGAGATTGCGCGTCGCCTCGGCGACCGCGCTCGCGGCGGCGGCGAACGGGTCCACCGCAGCCAGGCGCGGCTGCGCGTCGATCGCGATCGCGATGCCGTCGGCGCGGCCCTTGATCCGCATGACTGCGGCATCGGCACCCGGACCGACGACCGTGTCGGTGCCGACCATCTGGTCGTACGTGCGATAGAGGACCGCGCGCGAGGCGATATCGGGAGAGGCGAGCAGCTCGAGGAGCTCGAGCCCTATTTTTTTGACTTCCGCTCCGTCATCGACGGAGGTCGCGGCCTTTGGGCGCGCGATTCGTTGCGGCTCCTTCGCCCATTCCCGCACGTCGTACTCGGGCGCGTCGTCGGCGAGGGCTTTCGGCGGGAGCGAGGCGACCGCCACGTCACCGTCGCGGATGTCGAGGCGTTCTTCGGCGATCACCTCCCCGACGCAGACACCGTGCAGCTCCCAACGGGCGAAGACCCGCTCGACGTCCGCCTCGCGACCCGGCCGCGCGACCACGAGCATCCGCTCCTGCGATTCGGACAGCATCACCTCGTACGGCACCATCCCGGTGGCCCGGCGAGGTACCTGGGCGAGATCGATCCGCATCCCGACGTTGCTCTTCGCGGCGACCTCGCTCGTAGCGCAGGTCAGCCCGGCCGCGCCGAGATCCTGGATCGCCTCGACGGCGTCGTGCGCGACGAGCTCCAACGTCGCCTCGAGCAGGAGCTTCTCGACGAACGGATTGCCCACCTGAACCGACGGCCGCTTCGACGCGTCGGCCTCGCTCCCGAGCTCGAATGACGCGAGCAATGACGCGCCCGCGATACCGTCGCGCCCGGTGTCGGAGCCGACCAGGTACACGGCGCTGCCCGGCTTCGCGGTCGCGGCAGAACGCAGGTCCTTGCGCTCGACCAGCCCGACGCACAGCGCGTTCACCAGGGGGTTATCGGCATACGCCGGCGCGAAGCTCACGTGCCCGCCGACATCGGGGATACCGACGCAGTTCCCGTAGAAGGAGATCCCGCCGACGACGCCGCGCACGAGCCTGCGGGTCCGCTCGGCGTCCGGTGGCCCGAAGAACAGCGCATTGAGCACCGCGATCGGCCGCGCGCCCATGGCAAAGACGTCGCGCAGGATCCCGCCGACGCCGGTCGCGGCACCCTGGTAGGGCTCGACCGCCGACGGGTGGTTGTGGCTCTCGACCTTGAACACGCAGAGCAGGCCGTCGCCCAGATCGACCGCGCCGGCGTTCTCGCCGGGGCCGAGCGCGACACGGGCCCCCGTGGTGGGGAGCGTGCGGAGCAGCGCCTTGCTGTGCTTGTACGCGCAGTGCTCGCTCCACATGGCACCGAACATCGCCCATTCGAGCGCGTTCGGCTCGCGCGCGAGGAGCGCGCGGACGCGAGCGGCTTCGGTGTCGGTGAGCCCGGCTTCGCGCGGCAGGTCCGAGTTAGGCTGCGCCGTCGTCGTCCCCGTCGTCATCGGGGACGCGCTCATGCGGGGCTGCCGCCTCCGAGGAAGGCATCGACCTGGTCGGCGAACGCCGAAACGTCGGTGAGCCGCGTCTGCATGTGCCCGTACACCTCGTCGATGTCCGTCTGTTCGCGGTCGTACGCGAGGAGATTCCGCAGGTTCGCCAGGTGCTCCAAACGATACGCCAGCTGCCGGTCGATGATCCCGTGCAGCGCGATCGCGTCGAGGATGTCGTGGTACGCCTCCGGCTTCGGTAGCGCGAGCGCCGCGATGAGGTACGCCCCGGTGCCGAACGTGAGCTCGACGGCCTGCTGGAGGTACCACTGCGCGAGGCCGTAGAGCTTCGGATCGCTCTTGAACTTCTGGCGATCGACGCCGCGGAGGTCCTCGAGCAGGCCGACGTACTCGCGTAGCCGGACGAGCCGCGCCTTCACGTAGTCCAGGTCGATCGCGAACCGCTCGCCGCGCACGCGCTCGGCGAGGGCCTTCGACTGGAGCTCGTCGTACTTCTTGAACTCGAGATACTCCATCGTCGAGCGCGCCTCGAACTGCACCCGGCGCTTGTGATCGCGCTGGAACAGCAGCGACCAGCTACGGATCACCTGCGCGCGCTGCAGCAGCGAGGCGTTGTTGAGGATGACGACGTCGAGATCGCCGGTCTCGAGCGCCTTCGACAGCTCGCTCACGAAATAGACCTGGTAGTCGAAGTATTCGCTGGTCTTGATCTTGTCGAGGAGGAGCACGCCCACGTCGAGGTCCGCGAAATTGCCGGCGAGCTTGCGGGCGGACGCCGTGCCGTTCGCGTACGCCGCGTCCACCGGGGCCGCGCCGAAGATCTGCTGCAGCTGGGCCTGCTTCTCGAAGAGATCCATCTGCCTATTGAACGGAAGCGGGGGCCCTGTCGGTGTGTCGAACACCGGTCAAGGCCTCCAGCACCGGTCTCCCGTCGGTCCCGCCTAACAGCTCCTCGGAGCACCGCTCCGGGTGCGGCATCAGGCCGACCACGTTCCCAGCCTCGTTCGCCACGCCGGCGATGTTCGCGGTGCTGCCGTTCGGATTGGCTTCGAGCGTCGCGGTACCACGGGCATCGGTGTAGCGGAACACGACCTGGCCGTTCGCCTCCACGCGTGCCACGGTTTCGCGATCGGCGACCCAGCAGCCCTCGCCGTGCGCGATCGGCATGCGCGCGATCTCGCCGCGCAGCCCACGTGTGAATGGCGTGCGATCGCTCTCGATCCGCAGGTGCACCCAGTCGCAGCGGAACTCAAGGTGCGTGTT
The DNA here is from genome assembly GCA_035543375.1 of Candidatus Limnocylindria bacterium. Taxonomy (GTDB): domain Bacteria; phylum Chloroflexota; class Limnocylindria; order P2-11E; family P2-11E; genus UBA4735. Next base: position 31,901 of record DASZZF010000019.1, on the reverse strand, counting down.
GCGGACGAGCGCGCCCGGCAGGAGACCGATCTCGCAGAGGATCTGGAACCCGTTGCACGATCCAAGGATCGGCATGCCTTCGGCCGCGGCGCGTCGCAGCTCCGCCGCTGCGGGCGACAGGCGCGCGATCGCGCCCGCGCGGACGTAGTCGCCGTAGGCGAAGCCGCCCGGCACGATCGCGGCGTCATAGCCATGCAGGTCGGCGTCCGCGTGCCACACGATCTCTGGCTCCGCACCGACGAGCGTGAGCGCGTGGGCGAAGTCACGCTCGCTCCATGTCCCGGGAAAGCGGAGCACGGCGATCCTCACTTGGCACAATCGTAGACGTCGCGATACCCTCCGCCGATGCGTCGCCCGGACACCACGGTGCTGCTGGTCTTCGCGCTCGTCGTGCTGGTCGGCGGCTCGAATTTCGTCGCCGTCCGCTTCAGCAACCGCGAGCTCCCGCCCTTCTACGGTGCCGGCATCCGATTCGTCGGTGCCTCGCTCCTGCTGCTCGCGCTGTCCCGGGCGATGCGCCTGTCGCTGCCCCGCGGCCGGCCGCTCGCGGGCGCCCTCGCCTTCGGGACGATCAACTTCGGCGTGACATACGCCCTGACGTACTGGGGGCTCCAGACCGCGCCGGCGGCGCTCGCCTCGACCCTGGCCGCGCTCACGCCGCTTTTCACGTTCCTCGGCGCGGTCGCCCTGCGTGATGAGCCGTTCCGCTGGCGGGGCATCGCCGGAGGCGGCATCGCCGTGGCCGGGATCGCGGTCATCTTCCTCGAGCAGGTGCACGAGATCCCGACGGCCGCGCTCGTCGCACTCGCGCTCCAACCGGTCGCGATCGCCGCGGGAACGATCTGGGCGAAACGGCTGCCGCGGGCCCACCCCGTCGCCACGAACGCCGTGGCGATGGCGCCAGGCGCCGCGCTCCTGCTCGCGATCGCGGCGGTCGCGCGCGAGCCCGCGGTCGTACCGGCGCGGACCGAAACATGGATCGCGCTTGCCTATCTGGTGGTGAGCTCGGGCGTCCTGTTCGTCGGCTTCTTCTACGTCGTGCGTCGCTGGACCGCCTCGGCGACGTCGTATGCGGTCGTGCTGTTCCCGGTCGTCACGCTGGCGGTCGGCGCCGCGCTCGCGCACGAAGGCGTGAGCGCGGCGTTCATCTTGGGCGCGGTGCTCGTGGTGGCCGGGGTGTACGTCGGCGCGCTCGCCCCCGCCCGATCGGCCGCGGCCACCTGAGCGCGGGCTGAGGCGTCTTCAGTTCGTCCGCGCGAGCTTCGTCGTGCGCCCGCCGATGAGCCACTCGGTCACGTAGAGCGAGCCGTCGAGGCCGACGGCGACCGCATGCGGGCTGTTGAAGCGGCCGGGCGTCAGCGCCTTGGTCCGCACCCGACGGCCCTCGGCGTCCGTGTCATTGGGCCAACCGACGCGCGACGGAGCGGCTTCGTCGAGACCGAGGTGTCCCAGCACACGGTCATCACCGTCGAGGATCGTGAGCTGCGGCGGCTTGAACTCGACCAGCACCAGGTGATCCCCGTCGCGCGCGATCCAGGTCGGGGCCGCGAGCGCGCCCGTATCGATGAGCCGGCGGTAGCGCCCGTCGGGCCCGTACACCTGGATGCGCGCGTTCCCGCGGTCGCAGACGTAGAGCTCGGGCTCGCCGCGACGCGTGTCCGCATAGACGAAGTGCGAAGTGTCGAACCGGCCGGCGCCATCGGTGCCGTCGAGCGTCCCCCGGTACGCGCCGTCCGCCGCGAATCGATGCACCAAGCTCTGCCCATATCCGTCGGCGACCCATATGTCACCGCTCCCCGGCACGACGGCGACCGCGGTTGGCCGATACGCCGCCGCCGGATCGCCGACGCGGTATGCCGGATGGTCTGGCCGCTCGATGCGTTGCACCGTCCGCCCGTCGAGCGTGATCGCGACGACCGCCGCCGTGTCCCACGTCTGCGGGAACTTGTAGCGCGCGTCAGCGTCGGGTCGCAACTGATTGGCGGCATCGGCAAGCCACAGCCGCTCCTCGCCGGTGGACCGGTCGTAGGTGATCCCGTGGGCTTCGGCGACGGGCGTTGCGACCGTACGCCGCAGCGTGCCGTCCGGGGCGATCACCTGGAGCCGTGGCCGGCCGGCCTCATACAGCACCAGATCGCCCGACGTGAGCGTCACGATCCCACGGTGCGGCCATGCCGTCGGATCCGCGGCGGGGCCCCAGCCGTCGACCCACTGGTACGCGAGCTCGCCACATCGGAGGACGACGGTCATTCGGCCGCCACCTTGACCGCGAACTCCTCGATCACCGGATTCGCGAGCAGCTCATCGGCCATTTTGGTCGCAGCGACGCGCGCGGCGCCTTCGTCCGAGGCGACGAATCGCACGATGATCTCCTTGCCGGTCCGCACGTCGGCGACGTCCATCCCGAGCGAGCGGAGCGCGCCCGCGACGGCCTCGCCCTGCGGATCGCGGACCTCGGCCTTCGGGCGCACGCGGATCGTCGCGACGAAGCGGCTCATGCGAGCTCCATCCCGGTCAGCATCCGGAAGCAATCGCGGTAGCGCTCGCTCGTGCCGCGGACGACATCCGGCGGCACGGCCGGCGCCGGTGGCTCGCGGTCCCACCCGGCCGCAGTGAGGAAGTCGCGAACGAACTGCTTGTCGTACGACGGCGGCGAGCCGCCCGGCCGGTACGTCGCGCTATCCCAATAGCGCGACGAGTCGGGCGTGAGCGCCTCGTCGATGAGCACGAGCTGACCGTCGAGCAGGCCGAACTCGAACTTCGTGTCGGCGAGAATGAGCCCGCGGCCGAGCGCATACGCGTGGGCGTACCGGTAGAGCGCGATCGTCGCCTCCTCGAGCTGCTTCGCGCGGTCGCGGCCGAGCGCGGCGGCGAGCTGGGCGCGGGAGATGTTCTCGTCGTGACCGGTGAGCGCTTTCGTTGCCGGGGTGAAGATCGGATCGTCGAGCCGCGCGGACTCTTCGAGGCCCCGCGGGAGCCGCTCGCCGGCGACGGTGCCGTCCTTCCGGTACTCGGACCAGGCGGAGCCGGAGATATAGCCGCGCGCGACGCACTCGAAATCGACTCGCTCGCAGCGCCGCACGAGCACGGAGCGGCCGCGGAGCTCGGGATGGTCCCGGAACGGCGCCGGGAAGGCAGCGAGGTCGGTCTCCACAAGATGATTCGGGATGAGGTGCGCGGTCTTCGCGAACCAGAAGCTCGACAGCTGCGTGAGGACGCGGCCCTTGTCCGGGAAGAGCGTGGCCAACACGACGTCGAACGCGGAGAGCCGATCGCTCGCCACGATGACGAGCTGCCCGGTGCCGGCCTCGTAGACGTCGCGGACCTTGCCCTCGCGAAAAAGCGTCGCGCCGCGCACGGTCGAGCGCGCCAGCGTGTTCATTCCGGCAAGATCCCATGCAATTTCGCGCGCCAGAGGGCCGCGACCTCGCGCGCGACTTCGGTGGACAGGCCGCGATACTCGTCGGGCTGGTCCAGCACCCGCCGCTCTTCAGGTGAGAGAGCGGCGAGGAACGGCTTCAGCTCGTCGTCGAGCGCGGCCAGCTCGAGCGCCGACTTGCCGCTGCGCTCCGCCTCGAGCGTCAGCCGGCGGACGGCCTCGTGCGCGTCGGCGTGCCCGTGCTTCGCCAAGAGCACGTAGAGCGCCTCCGCGATGATGCCACCGCGCGACATGCCCATGTTGGCGCGCATCCGATCGCGGTCGATCCGCATGCCATCGAGCGAGCTCGCGAGACGCGTCGCGGCGTAGGCCGTCGCCGCCAGGATCTCGCCGCTGAATCGCTGCGACGCGGAATTGGTGAGATCGCGTTGGTGCTCGCTGATCTGGTCCAGGTAGGTCGTGAGCACGCGCGGCACGTAGGCCTTCCAGATGCTCTTCACGTTCTCGAACGACACCGGGTTGCGCTTCTGCGGCATCGTGGAGCTGCCGACCTGCTGCTCGCTGAAGCCCTCCGCGATCTCCGCGATCTCGGTGCGCTGCAGCTGCCGCAGGTCGTCGGCGAGGTTCGCCATCACGCCAAGCGCGGTCGTGCAGGCGTGCGCGAGATCGGACCAGCCCTCGGGCTCGACGATCTGCGTCGCGTGACTCGCCGGCTTGAGCCCGAGCTGCGCGAGGTACCGGCGCTCGAGCGCCCGCGCGTCCGTTGAAAGGAGCGCCGGCGCGTTGTACGCGCCGACGGCGCCGCTCAGCTTGCCGGGCAGGGCCCGGGCTGCGGTCTGCAGCAGGAGGATCCGGCCTCCGAGCCGGCTGACGTATTCGGCGATCGCGAATCCGAACGTGATCGGCACCGCGTGTTGCCCGTGCGTGCGTCCGGCCTGGGCCGTCTCGGCTTCGCCCTCGGCGAGCGCGATGAGCCGCGCGACCAGCACGCCAAGACGCGGCGCCACCACGCGTTCGACGCACTCGCGATAGCGCCAGGCGTTCGCGGTATCGACGATGTCCATGGACGTCGCGCCCAGGTGCACGAAGCGGCGGGCGTCCTCGGACAGCTGCGCGCGAATGCGATTCACGAGCGCGCGCACGTCGTGGCCGATGCGCGCCTCCTCGGCGTAGACCTCCGCCGCGCCGATGCGCTCGGCGGCCGCGGCGATCGCGTCCGCGGCGCTCTGCGGGGCGAGGCCCTCTTCGGCGAGCGCTCGGGCGAGCGCGGCTTCGGCCTTCGCCTGCGCGCGGACGCGTCCTTCCTCGGAGAGGTACGGATGGAGGGCGCTGTAGAGGCCCGGGTCGCCGCCGTAGAACCGCGAGTCGAGAGGCGAGATCGTATCGAAGCGCGAGCTGATCCCGCTGATCCCGCTGATCCCGCTGATCAAGGCGACAGCACCCGCGCGGCCATCGACTGGCGAAGCGTGTGGACGCGGGAGCGCAGCGCGTCGTCGGACAGGGCCAGGATCTCGGCCGCGAGGATCGCCGCGTTGGCCGCACCGGCCTCGCCGATCGCGACGGTGGCCACCGGCACGCCGCGCGGCATCTGCACGGTCGAAAGGAGCGCATCGAGCCCGCCCGCGATCGCGTTCGGCGACGCGAGCGGCACGCCGATCACTGGGAGGGTCACATTCGCCGCGACCGCGCCGGCGAGGTGCGCCGCGCCACCGGCGCCGGCGATCACGACCTTGACGCCGCGGGGCGCGAGCCCGCGCGCCCAGTCGTGCAGCTCGTCAGGCGTGCGATGCGCCGAGAGCACGCGTGTCTCGAAGGTGATGCCGAGGCCGGTGAGGGTCTCCTCGGCGACGGCCATGATCTCGCGATCGCTATTCGAGCCCATGACGATCCCGACCTGCACGCTCACTGCGCCACCCCCGCCCGCTCATCCGCTGCAATGTCCGAACGATAGAACCTGCCCTGCCAGGCGATGCGCTCGGCACCGACGTACGCGCGCTCGCGCGCGTGCGCGACGGTGTCGCCCTGCGCGACGACGTGCAGCACGCGCCCGCCCGCGGTGATAAACGCGCCATCGGGCCCGCGAGCCGTGCCAGCGTGGAAGGTCCAGACGTCGTCCGGGAGATCGGCGATCGTGATGCGGTCGCCCTGGCGCGGCGAACCTGGATAGCCCTGCGCGCAGAGCGCGATGTCGACGTAGGCGCGCTGGCTGAAGCGCACCGGATACTGGGCGACGTATTCGGCGAGCCGGCCTTCGCCGAGCGCCTGCATGAGCGTCGCGAAGTCGCCGCCGATCCGCGGCAGCACGACCTGGGCCTCGGGATCTCCGAAGCGGGCGTTGTACTCGAGGACCCGCCAGCCGCCGGCGGTCTTCATGACACCGGCGTAGAGCACGCCGCGGTAGGGCGTGCCACGTCGGGCGAGCAGTCGCGCGACCGGCGCGATGAGCCGCTCGGCGAGCGGCTGGGCCTGGTCGTCGGGGAGCACCACGGTGGGCGAACAGGCACCCATCCCGCCGGTGTTCGGCCCGGTGTCGCCGTCGCCGAGCCGCTTGTGATCGCGCGCAGGCGGCAGGGCGACGACCGTGTCGCCGTCGACGAGCGCCTGGAGCGAGGCCTCTTCGCCTTCGAGCAGCTCCTCGAGCACGACCGGTCCGGACGAGATCGCGCTCAGCGCGAGGGCGGCCTCGGCCTCCGCACGCGTCCGGGCGACGACGACGCCCTTCCCGGCGGCAAGGCCGTCGGCCTTCACCACGATCGGCCCGTCGCCAAGGGCCACGCGGGCCGCGCGCGCGTCGGGAAAGGCGTGATATCCGCCTGTCGGGACGCCCGCCTGGACCATCATCTCTTTCGCGAAGGACTTGCTCCACTCGAGCTTGGCGGCATCGCGCGACGCCCCGACGACGCTCGCCCCGGTACGCGTGAGCACATCGGCGATGCCCGCGGCGATGAGGTCGTCGGGACCGACGATCGCGAGGTCGATGTGCGCGGCCGCGACATGCTGCTCGAGCCGCGCGGCATCGTCGGGCCGGAAGTCGAGGACCCGCGCGAACAGCGACATCGCGGCGTTCCCCGGCAGCACGTCGATGGTCGAGACGCTGTTGCAGCGCGCGAGGCGCCACGCGATCGCGTACTCGCGGCCGCCGCCGCCGAGCACGAGGCAATTCAAGCCGGGGGCGCCGGGCGCGCGGCCGGGGCTCCGCTGGGCGCGGTGCTCCCGAATGATCTTGTGGACCCGGTCGCGGCCGAGAAGCATGTCCTTGATCACGACGGCTCGTTCACTCCCATTCGATCGTGGCCGGCGGTTTCGACGAGATGTCGTACACGACGCGGTTCACCTCGGGCACCTCGTTCACGATGCGCGTCGAGATCCGCGCGAGCACGTCGTAGGGCAGGCGGGCCCAGTCCGCCGTCATGAAGTCTTCGGTCGTGACCGCGCGCAACGCGATGAGGAAGCCGTAGGTGCGGAAGTCGCCCATCACGCCGACGCTCTGGACGGGCGTGAGCACCGCAAAGGCTTGCGCTGCGCGTCGGTAGAGGTCCGCGGTCCGTAGCTCCTCGAGAAAGATCGCGTCGGCGCGGCGAAGGATGTCGAGGCGCTCCTTGGTGAGCTCGCCGATGACGCGCACCGCGAGGCCCGGTCCGGGGAACGGATGCCGCCAGAGGATGGCCTCGGGGATCCCAAGCTCGGCGCCCACGCGACGCACCTCGTCCTTGAACAGGCGGCGGAGCGGCTCAACGACCTCGAGCGACATCACCTCGGGCAATCCGCCGACGTTGTGGTGGGTCTTGATGCGCGCGCTCGTCTTGCTGTCCTTCGAGCGCGATTCGATGACGTCGGGATAGATCGTCCCCTGCACCAGGACCTCGACGGCACCGACGCGCGCGGCCTCCTCCTCGAAGCAGCGGATGAACTGTTCGCCGATGATCGCGCGCTTGCGCTCAGGGTCGGTCACGCCCGCGAGCTTCCCGAGGAAGCGCTCTTCGGCGTTCACCGGCACGAGCCGCAGGCGCGGGCCGAACGTCGCGACGACCTGCTCGCCCTCGCGCTCGCGGAGCATGCCGGTGTCGATGAACACGCAGGTCAGGCGATCGCCGATGGCACGCGCGACGAGGGCCGCGGCCACGGCGGAGTCGACGCCGCCCGACAGCGCGCAGATGGCCCGCCGGTCGCCGACGACCCGGGCGATCTCGGCGACGGCCTCCTCGACGAATGCCGCGGGCGTCCAGTCGCCCTTGCCACCGCACACGTGGAGCACGAAGTTGCGGAGGATCAGGCCGCCATGCGGCGTGTGTACGACCTCGGGATGGAACTGCACGCCGAACCGCCCGGCGCCGTCGCTCATGCCCGCGATCGGCAGGCGGTCGGTGCGCGCGACCTGGTGGAATCCGATCGGCAGCGCGCTCACCGAGTCGCCGTGGCTCATCCACGCGCGCTCGGCGCCGGCTAGACCGTCGAAGATGCCGGAGCGATCGGTGAGCTCGACGGTCGCCGGACCGTACTCGCGCTTGCCCCCGGCGACGACCTCCCCGCCGGGCAGCACGTGGGCCATGAGCTGCATGCCGTAGCAGATGCCGAGCAGCGGGAAGCGCCCGTCGAGGATGGCTGGATCGATCTGCGGGGCGCCGGGCTCGTACACGCTCGCCGGTCCGCCGGAGAGGATCACGCCGACGACGCCACGCGACGCGAGCTCGGCCGCGGTCACATCGTGTGGGAAGATCTCGCAATACACGCGGGACTCGCGCACCCGTCGCGCGATGAGCTGGACGTATTGCCCGCCGTAATCCAAGACGGCGATCGTCTCGCGCGCGACACCGGGTCCGGCCCCGGCCTTCGTGACGGAGCTCGCACCGGTGGTGTTCATCTCAGTACTGGGTCGCACCCGTGAACCGGAACGATGCGAGCCGTAGGGCGGGCATCCGGTACGAGCTGACCTGCAGGCCGAACGACTCGCCCGGAACGAGGAGGGCGAGGTCCTTCCCGACGCCGAGCGTGCCGCCGAGCGCGTCGTGATACGACTGCGTGAAGCGGAAGTTCTTCACCGGGTACGCGATCTCGCCGTCCACGATCGCGAACGTGCCGTCCCGCGTCATGCCGGTGACGATCGTCCGGAGCTGATGGACCCAGCGCGTGTACCAGAACCGTGTGACGAGGATGCCCTTCTTCGTGTCGCGAATGAGCTCCTCGCGGGTCTTCGTCCCCGGCTCGAGACGCAGGTGCATCGGGGCCGACGGCTGGAACGGGTTCGCCGGCAGCGCGTGCCCGGTGTTGCGCTGGCGGGTCCGGTGCGCGGTGCCCGAGTCGTAGACGACGGCCTGCGCGACGCCCCGCTCGATGAGCGTGACGGCCTGCGATGGCTGGCCCTCGAGATCGAATGCGCGAGCCAGCGCGGCGCCGTCGAACGGATCGTCCACCAGCGTGATGTCGCCGGTCACCTTCTGGCCGAGCCTGCCCCCGACGAATGAGCGGCCCTCCTCGATCGCGTTCCCAGTGAGCTGCGAGCCGAGGAACGAGACGAGGTCCCGGACCGCATAGGGCTCGAGGACGACCTCGTGCTCACCAGGTGCCAGATCGCGCGGCCGTTGCGCCGCCTTGGCCTTCGCGACAGCCTCGCGCGCGCAGCCGTCCACATCGAGACTCCCGAAATCGAGCGAGATCCGCTGCGCGAACGCGGAACCCGCGTCACCGATCGCGGTGAGCTGCGCCTCGCTGGTCGTTTCCGGCGCATAGGCCCAGACCCCAAGCGAATTCGCAATCGCCACTTCCTGCACGTTCGTCGACACGTACCCGGCGGCAGTGAGCGATGCCGCGCGCGCGGCATCGCAGAGCCGCTGCACCGCGTGCGCGCGGTCGAGCGGCGTCGCCGCCGCGGTGCGCTTGACGAACGCGCTCGGTGCGGGCTTGAGATCGCGATCGCCGGGCAGGCCGCCGAATGTCGGATTCTCGGGCGTGCGCTTCGCGAGCTCGGACGCCGCGCGCGCCGCGGTCCGGATCCCCTCGTCGTCGAGGCGGTCCGTCGAGACGATCGCCACCCGAGTGCCGCGCACGACGCGGACCCGCAGGTCCGCCTCACGGCTCACGACGTTCTGATGGATCGCGGCATTCGCGAAACGCGTCAGGCCGACGTTGCGGGCGACCAGCAGAACTTCGGCCTGATCGCCGTCCGACGCCTGGAGCACCTTGTCCGCGATCAGGCGCAGCTCGCGCTCGCCGAACATGATCTCGCTCATTTCACGACCCCGACCTGGACGTTGCGGAAGCGCGCCGGTGCCGCGCCGTGGCCGGTGTGGCCGACCTGGCCGGGCTGGCCCTTCCCACAGTTCGGGGTGCCCCACATGACCCATTCGGACTCCGAGCACACCGCGTCGCAGCTGCCCCAGAACTCCGGCGTGATACCCGTGTATGTGGGATTGCGCAGCATCGCGCCGCGCTTGCCGTTCTTGATCTCCCATCCCACCTGCGTGCCGAACTGGAAGTTCAAGCGCTTGTCGTCGATCGACCACGAGCGGTTCGTGTCCATGTAGATGCCGTCGTCGGTGTCGGCGATGAGCTCCTCGAGCGTGCCGGCATCGCCCGGCATGACCGACACGTTGGTCATCCGGACGAGCGGGAGGCGCGCCCAGCCGTCCGCGCGCATCGTCCCGTTCGAGGTCGTCCCAAGGACTGCCGCGGTCTCGCGTGACATGAGGTAGCCGACGAAGATGCCGTCCTTCACGGCCCAACCTTCGCTCGCCGGGACGCCCTCGTCGTCGTAGCCGAACGTGCCGAGTCCGCCCTTGCTCACAGAATCGATCCGGATGTTCACCTGGTCGCTGCCGTAGCGGTATGACCCCAGGCGGTCGGGTGTGAGAAACGACGTGCCCGCGAACGCGGCCTCCGTGCCGAGTGCCCGATCGAGCTCGATCGGGTGCCCGCAGCTCTCGTGGGTCTGGAGCATCAGCTGGTTCGAGCTCAAGATGACGTTGGTGCGGATGTTCTGCGGACACTGCTTGGCCGTGAGGAGCGCGACCGCCTCTTCCGCGATGCGCGGCGCGTTGGCAGCGAAGTCCCACTTGAGCGCGTACTCCCAGCCGGCGGTGTTCTGGCTGCGCGCGCCGGACCCGGGATAGGTGCGGATCTGCTGTTCGCCGTCACCGACGGATTCGGCGGCGATCGAAGCGCCGGTCTCGAAGAGCGTCTGGGCGATGTCGGCGCCCTCGGTCGAGATGAAGAGCTTCTCCTCGCGCCAGATCTCGTAGGACGCGCGGGTGGTGCGGAGCGACGGTTGCGCCTTGCGCATGGCCGCGTCCGCCTCGAGAAGCAGCTTCGCGCGATCATCGAACGTAAGCCCGAACGGATCGATCTCGATCGGCGTGACGTACGTCGCGGTCACGGGCCGCACCGGAGCGAGACGCAGCTCTTCACGCTTCGTGATCGCCGAAGCCCGGGCGACCTCCACCGCGAGCGCCGCGACCCGGTCCGCCTCCGCGGCCGACAGGATCGGGGACGCCGCGAAGCCCCAGGCCCCGTCGGCGATCGCGCGCACGCTGAAGCCGAAGCTGTCAGAGCGATCGACGGTGTCGAGGTTCCCGTTCTTCACCGCGGCATCCTCGACGACCCGCCGCACGAAGCGCGCATCGGCGTAGGTCGCGCCGCGGACGCGGGCGGTGTCAAGCGCGCGTCGGGCGAGGTCCCGTTCGACGGAACCCAGCATCAGGAGGTGCGGACCCGGTAGTTGGGTGCCTCGACGGTGATGCGGACGTCGTGCGGGTGTGACTCCCGCAATCCGGCGCCGCTGATGCGGACGAAGCGCGCCTTCGTCCGGAGATCCTCGATCGTCGCCGCGCCGTTGTATTTCATGCCCGCGCGCAGGCCGCCGACGAGCTGATACACGAAGGGCTCGAGCGCGCCGCGCGCCGGCACGCGTCCCTCGATCCCCTCGGGCACAAGCTTGCTGAACTCGGCGACGTCGCCCTGCCCGTAGCGGTCGCGCGACGTCTGCCGCGCCTCCATCGCGCCCAGCGAGCCCATCCCGCGATACGACTTGAAACACCCCTCGTCGGTCTCGACGACCTCGCCCGGCGATTCGTCGACGCCCGCGAGGAGGCCGCCGAGCATGACCGTGTGCGCACCGGCGCCGATCGCCTTCGCGATGTCCCCGGACTCCTGGATCCCGCCGTCAGCGCAGATCGGGATGCCAGCCTTCGCGGCCGCTTCGGCGCAGTCGTAGATCGCGGTGATTTGCGGCATCCCGGCGCCCGCGACGACGCGCGTCGTACAGATCGCGCCGGGACCCACGCCGACCTTGACCCCGTCGGCGCCCGCCGCGATGAGGTCCTCGGTGCCGGCGGCGGTCACGACGTTGCCGGCGACGACCTGCACGCGGTGGCGGGCCTTGATCTTCTCGACCATGCGGATGACGCCGGCGGAATGGCCGTGCGCGATGTCGACGAAGACGACGTCCACCCCGGCCGCCACGAGCGCGCTCACGCGCTCGTCGGCGTCGTCCGAGACGCCGACCGCCGCGCCGACCCGGACGCCCGCGGCCTTGCACTCTCTGACCTGCGCGCACTGCGCGTCGACGGTGAGGTTCCGATGAAGGACGCCGATGCCGCCGAGCCGTCCGAGCGTGATCGCCATCCGCGACTCCGTGACGGTGTCCATGGCCGCAGAGAGGATCGGGATGTCGAGCGCCAGCTCGCGGGTGAGGAAGCTGCGGGTGGAAACCTGGCCGGGAAGCACGTCGCTGCGGGAGGGGATGAGGAGGACGTCGTCGAAGGCGAGCCCTTCCTGTCCGAACTTCTCCTCTGGGGTCACGCTACCGCCCTCACCCGCGTCAGTGTACCGAGCGGGGCGGGTCGGCTACCGAGCCTTTGTCGGCCCCGCGATCGCGCTCGCGGCGCTCACGTTGCCGGCGTTGTCGGTCGTCGTGAGATAGAAGCAGTACCTGCGGCCGGAGGTGAGCCCGCCGACCGTCGTGCTCGCCACCGCACCCACTGTGACGGTGCTCGGGTAGTTGGCCGGCGTCGCGGCAGGACAGGCGTTGGCCTGGACGTAAAGGACGGTGTAGCCCGCGACGCCCGAGCGCGCGTCGGTCCCGGCGGTCCAGGTGAGGTCGATCTGACCGGCGCCCACGCCCCTGGTCGCGGTGACGCTCGTCGCGACGGTCGGCGCGACGGTGTCGATCTGCACTGTCTGGGTCACGGTACTCTGGACGTTACCGGCAACATCGGTACCGAAGTAGGCGACGGTGTGCGTCCCGTCGGCCGGGGTGATCGACTTCGTCGAGCCCGCGGTCGTGACGTTGCCGCCGCCGTCGAGGCTGTAGGTGACCGAACTCATCCCGGTGCCGCCGTCGACGCCTGAGATCGTGACGGTCGAGTTGTTTTTCCAGCCGCCGCAGGCGGCGCCGTTGCAGGTGATCGACATCGTCGGAGCGATGCGGTCGGAGATGCCGTTCTGCGAGGTGCTGTTGGCGCTGGTGAAGAACCCGGCGCCCTGCGCAATCTTCGCCTGGCTCGTGTAGGCGTAGGTGCCGTCAGCCGGCGGTGTGTCGGCGAAGGTGAGGCTGCTCGTCGAGCCAACCTGGGTGCCGTTCCGGAACACCAGGTAGGTGAGGATGTGTGCGCCCGGGCTCGTCGGGGTCGCGGACCAGGAGAGGTTCACAGTGCCGGCCGGGCTCGAGGTCGGCACGCTCTGCGCGGCCGGCGGCAGCACGTTCAGCGTGTTGAGCGAGTTACTCGGGTTCGTCGTCGTAGCGGTGAAGGTCGCGCCGGTTTCTCCGGCGGAGAGACCGACGATCGCGGAGCTCACGAGGACGACGAAGGCGACCGCGATGGCGCGGTCGCTCAGGATTCCGAGACGGCCTGGCATCCCCATCAGGCGGCCCGGACCTTCTAGCCGGTCCGGCCGTTCTGGCCGAACCAGCTCAGGTGCTCGGCCCACACCGCGTCGGCCTCGCTCGCGCGCTTCGCGCGGCGGAGCTGGACCGGAGCGGCCATCGTGACGACCGGGGTCGCCGTCTGGGCCGGGCGGTCGCGGCGCAGGAGGGTGAGGGCGGCGCAGGCAAAGAAGATGAGTGCCGCGACGAGCGTGGCGCCGAGGCGCCACACGTACTGCAGCCACGCGACGGCGTAGCCGATGGCCGGGACGGCCATCTTGACCCGGCCGACCTGGCCCGGGAAGGAGACCGGCTCGGGGTCGGCGACCGGGTTCGCGTCGCCCTTCGTGGTGAAGAGCAGCGCGTCCGGGCTGCCGTCGAGGCCGACCACGCGGTGGGTGACCAGCTGGCCGTGGTTCTCGAAGGTGATCTGGTCGCCGAGCTTCAGCGCGGCCGGAGAGACAGCCTCGTCGATCACCAGGGAGCCTTTGTGCACGGTGGGCTCCATCGAGCCGCCAGTGACGACGAAGGTCGCGAGGCCGGCGACGCGGATCGCGACGAAAAAGAGCGAGAACGCGAAGAGCACGACGACCGAGGCCGTCGCGGCCAGCTTCAGCGGACCGATCAGCGTCGCTGCGTTGTTGGTGCTCTTCATCATCGTGCTCCTTTCCTATTCATTGGGGGGGTGGGGCGGTCCCTTTCGGGACCGCCCCGTTGGTAGAGTTAGCGAGCGGTACCGGCGAGCTGCGTGCCGGTGTAGGTGATCGTGAAGTCCTGGGTGAGCGTCTGGAGCGTGTTGCCGGCCGCAGCCGGGAGGGAGAAGGCGAAGCTCAGGGTGTCGATGCCCGCCGGAGCGATCGTGCCGGAAGCCGCGAGCGAGAGGTTCTTCAGCGCGCCGCTGTAGAGGGTCGACGCTCCGCGGGTCACGGTGACCTGGAGGCCGTTCGTCGTGTCCGTCCAGAGGAGCGCGTTCGCCGTCGCCGACGCGGCAGCGGTGTAGGTGAAGGCGGCGTTGCCGGAGTTGGTGATCGTCACGGTTCGGGCAGCGGTGTCACCGGGGACGAGGTTCGAGATCGAGATGAGCGAGGCCGCCGCGCTCTTGTCGTTGCTCATCGAGAGCGTGGCCGACACGAACTGGTTGCCCGGGTTCGTCGTCGTCGCGGTGAAGCTCGCGGATGACCGGTCGGCGGTGACCGTGAGACCAATGAGGACGAGAGCTGAGAGCGCCATGCCCGCGAGGAGGGCGGTGGTCTTACGCATCTTGTGGCTGCCCTTTCCTTCCGCCTCGGAATTTGCTTCGCGGGCGGCTCTGACAAGGGGAATATGTGCGGCTCGAGGCAGGCGAGCCATCCTCGTCTAGGGGGAGAAGGGGTCCTTCGTTGGTATGAGTTTCGGGGGCCGAATGAGGTCCGCTCACCCGTTCGGGTGAGGCCGCGACGACGGTCGGACTAGCTGCCGGGCCGGGACTTGGCGAGGCGCTCGGCGTAGCCGGCGCTGGCGCTGCCGTAGTCAGCGAGACCAGCGATCCGGGACTTCGTCCAGCTGCGGGCCCGCCAAGCGAAGACGGTCGAGGTCGCGAGGCTGATCAGGACGGCCCCGGGCAACACGACCGTCTGCAGGTCCCGGAACAGGTCGAGGCGGTGCGCGACCACCCCGAGGGCGATCGCGACCAGGAGCTCGATCTCGAGGATGAGCATCAGGAAGACCAGGGCGAACGACGCCGCGCCGAAATTACGCTTGGCGCGGTACGGGAACGCGATGTCGCGGAGGCTCATCGCTGCAGATGATGCGCCATCCCCGGCGCCGGTCGATCCCCCTAACTAAGGAGCGTGGCGCTCCGCTCCGGGCCGACCCCGACCATCCCGATGGGCGCGCCGACCGTCTGTTCGATGCGCTCGAGGTACGCCCGCGCGGCCGCAGGCAGGCGGGCCCGCTCGCGGATCGTGCTGATGTCCTGGCACCAGCCCGCGAGCTTCTCGTACCGCGGGGTCACGCGATCGAGGAGCTTTGTCGGCGGCATGTCCGCGGTGAGCGCCCCGTCGAGCTCGTAGGCGGTGCAGAACGGGATCTCGTCGTAGGTCCCGAGCATGTCGAGCTTCGTGACCGCGATCTCGGTGAACGCGTTCACGCGCTGGGCGTGGCGCGCCGCGACGCTGTCGAACCAGCCGATGCGCCGCGGCCGGCCCGTCGTCGCGCCGTACTCCTCGGCGCGCTCACGGAGCGAGTCGGCCGCGGCACCATTGAGCTCGGTCGGGAACGGACCCTCCCCCACCGCCGTGCTGTACGCCTTGACCACGCCGATGACGCGCGTGATGAAGCGTGCCGGGATCCCGGCGCCGATCGACGCGAACCCGGCGAGCGGATTGCTCGAGGTCACGTACGGATAGATGCCCCAGTCGAGGTCGCGCATCGCGCCGAGCTGGCCCTCGAGCAGGACACGGGCATCGGTCGCGACCGCGCGCTCGACGATCGGGAGCACATCGACGATGCGATCGCCCAGGATCGCTGCTGCGGCGAGCACGCCGTCGGCCACGACCGTCGCGTCGAGCGGCTCTTCGCCGAGACGCTCGAGGATCGCGTTCTTCGTCTCGAGCTCGTGCGCGACGTGCATGCGGAAGGTCCGCGCGTCGCGGACCTCGTAGACCTGGATCCCGTGCCGCGCGACCTTGTCCGCGTACGCGGGGCCGACACCCTGGCCGGTCGTGCCGAGCTTCTGCCGGCCGCGCTCGCGCTCATCGAGCCGGTCGAACGCGATGTGCCACGGCATGAGAAGGTGGGCGCGGTCGGAGATTCGCAGATTCACGGTCGAGATTCCGTGCGCTTCGAGCATTCGCAGCTCCGTCACGAGGACGGCGAGGTCGATCACCGTGCCCGGGCCGAGCAGGCACATCGCGTTCGGATTGAAGATGCCGGATGGGACGAGGTGGAGCTTGAAGGTGCCGTGGTCGTTCACGACAGTGTGCCCGGCGTTGTTGCCGCCCTGGTAGCGGATGACGAGATCCGCCTCCTGCGCGAGGAGATCCGTGATCTTGCCTTTGCCTTCGTCGCCCCACTGGGCCCCGACGATGGCGGTCACCGGCACGTGACGGGATGCTATCGGAAGGGCGCGGAGGCCACCTCGACCGACAGCTTTGCCAGCTCGACGGCCGTCAACGTGCGCGCGGGCTCATGGAGCCACCAGGTGTTCGGGTCCCACTCGGGATCGCGCGCCGGATAGTTGCGGAAGGTCAGCTTCGCCGGTGCGAACGCGCGCCCGAACAGAACGGCGGCCCTGCGCTGGTGGTAGGGGCTCGTCACGAGGATGGCGCGCTTGAGGCCGCGCGTCGACATGAGGGCCGCGACACGCCTGGCGTTGTCCTCCGTGGTCGCCGACGACGGCTCGACGAGGATCGCCGCGGCCGGGACGCCCGCCGCGGTCGCCTCGCGCTTCATGAGCTCGCCGCTCGAGACGGACTCGGGATCCTCGGAGGCTCCGGCGAAGATGATCAACGGGGCATAGCGGCGCTTCCACAGGTCGACCGCGGTGGCGGTCCGCGCGCCAGTGTCGCCCGACAGCGCGACGATCGCGTCGGCGGGCAGCAGCGGATCTTCGATGTCGAGCAGGTGCCCAACGCCCGCGAGCGCCCCGCAGGTCGCGGCGATGCCGACGACGACGCCGGCCAGGAATCGGCGCACTAGCCGAGCTGGTCGGCGACGGTCCGCGCGAGACCCTCCGAGAGCGCCGTTCGCGGCCGCCACAGGCCGTCGCGCGCGGCCTTCGACACGTTCAGGCAGCTGCGCTGGAGCTCGCCTGCCTTCGCCGCCGCGCGTTCGATGCCCGGCGGCGGCCCGAGCAAGGCCCGCAGCGACCCCACGAGGGCGTTGACCGAGGTCGCGACGCCGGTGCCGACGTTGTACGCGCCCCGGTCTGGGGTCTGGAGCGCGGAGAGCACCGCTTCGACGCAGTCGCCGACGTAGATGTAATCGCGCTCCGCGGTCCCGTCGCCGAAGAGCCGGAGCGGTTCGCGCCGCTGCCAGCAGCCGATGAAGATCGCGACGACGCCGCCTTCGAGGTCCTGCCGCTGCCGCGGCCCGTAGATGTTGGCGAATCGGAGGCTGACGGTGCGCAGGCCCGCGGTGGACAGGGCGAGCCGTTCCGCCTCGGCCTTGTAGCGGCCGTATGGCGACGGCGCAGCGAGCGGGGCGTCCTCGGTTGCGCAGACGGGCGTTTCGCCGTACAACGCGCCGCCGGTGTTCGCGTTCACGAACACCGAAGCGCCGCCGGATTGGGCCAGATCGAGAACGTTCGAAGTCCCGTCGACGATCACATCGTGATAGCGATCGGGCTGTTCGATGGACTCGATGACCTTCGTCTTGGCCGCGCAGTGCACGACGGCGTCGAACGACTCGCCGCCGAGCGCGCCGCGGGTCCGCGCGCGATCGCTGACATCGGTCACAACCAGGCGGACGGATGGGTCGAGATTCGCGCGATCGCCGGTCGAAAGATCGTCGAGCACCACGACGTCGTCGCCGCGCGCGCGGAGCGCATCGACGATGTGGCTGCCGAAAAAGCCGGCGCCGCCGGTGACGAGAATCTTCACGGCGACCTCCTTGTGGCTGTGGACAAGAGTGTGGATGAGGCGGTGGAGGAAAGCCCTCGCCGGCCCGCCGGTCGCGGCCTAGCGTTGGCGCCGTGAGGTGGCTTGACACAACCCGAACAAACGTTCTAAATGCCTAAGTGACCCCCACCCAGGCGGAACAGGCGACCGAGCGGACGACGCCCCACGATCAGGGGGCCGAGCAGCGGGTGCTCGGCGCGCTCCTGATCGACCGGGACGCGATCTTCAAGATCGCGGACCTGCTCCGGGCCGAGGACTTCTACGAGGCCCGGCACCAGCGGGTCTACCGCGCGGCCCTGGCGCTGCTCGAGCGCCGCGAGCGGATCGACCCGCTGACCATGCAGGTCGAGCTCGCCCGGAATGAGCAGCTGGACCAGGTCGGCGGCCCGGCCTACCTGCGCGAGCTGGTGGATTCCACGCCCACGGCGATGGAGGTCGAGCGCCATGCGCACGTGGTCCGCGACCGATCGCTGCTGCGGCGGCTGCTCGGGGCGGCGAAGGATATCGCCGCCGACGCGTACGACGAGCCGGCGGACGTCGAGGTCACCCTCGACCGCGCGGAGCAGCGGATCTTCGCGCTCCGTGACGAGGCGACGAACGCCCAGCTCCGGCACATCCAGGTCGCGCTCTGGCAGAACTACGACCACATCACCCAGCGGATGGAGCACCCCACCGAGGTGAGCGGCATTCCGTCGGGCTTCCGCGAGATCGACAGGTACACCGAAGGCTTCACCCGCGGCGATCTGGTGATCCTCGCCGCCCGCCCCTCGGTCGGCAAGACCAGCCTTGGGCTCGCGATCGCGCATCACGTCGCGCGGCGCGGCACCGGCGTACTCATGTTCTCGCTCGAGATGGACACAAAGCAGATCGTCGCGCGCCTGCTCGGGCTGCACTCGCGTACCGATCTCCTCGCCCTGCGGATCGGGAACGTCATGGACACCGAGGCCGCCACCGCGCTCATCGGCCTGCCGATCCTCATCGACGACACGCCGGGCATCTCGATCATGGAGCTGCGCACCAAGGCCCGGCGCGCGATCGCGCAGATCTCAGGCGGCCTCGGGATCATCGTCGTCGACTACCTGCAGCTCATCCGCACCGGCGAACACGAGGAGAACCGCGTGCAGGAGCTCGCGACGATCACCCGGAACCTGAAGTCGCTCGCCCGCGAGCTCGACGTCACGATCGTCGCGCTCTCGCAGCTTTCGCGCGCAGCAGGAGATGGGGGCAACGAGCCGAAGCTGTCGACACTGAGGGAATGCGTGACCGGGGACACGCTCGTCTGTCTCGCGGATGGGCGCCGACTGCCCATCGACGAACTCCTCGGCATGACACCGGAAGTTCTCTCGATCGATGAAGGTGGGCGCGTCGTTCGCGCGACGAGCGACCGCGTGTGGCCCGTCGGGCGGCGACCGGTGTTCAACCTGAAGCTCGCGAGCGGTCGCTCGATCCGCGCGACGGCAGAGCATCGCCTCTACGCCTTCCGCGGCTGGCGGACCGTGTCGCAGCTACAGGTCGACGACCGTCTGGCGATCGCACGCGGGCTTCCCGAGCCGCTCGACCCGGTCGAGTGGCCAGACCGACGAGTCGCGCTGCTTGGGCAGCTGATCGGGGACGGCAGCTACCTGATTCACCAGCCGCTCCGGTACACGACGAGCTCCATGGAGAACAGCGAGTGTGTCAGCGAAGCGGCCACCCTCGAGTTCGGCGCGACCGTCACCTGCACGTCACACGTCGGCAGTTGGCATCAACTCTTCATCTCCGGGAACGGGAATCGCTGGCATCCGGCCGGCGTCAACGCGTGGCTACGCGAGCTCGGGATCTTCGGCCAGCGCTCGTTTCAGAAACGCGTGCCGCGCGACGCGTTCCGGCTCTCGGATCGCCAGATCGCGCTGCTGTTGAAGCATCTGTGGGCCACCGACGGTTCTGTCGGCGTGTACAAGCACGACAACCCGATCATCTACTACGCGACCAACAGTCCGGGTCTGGCGGCGGACGTGTCGGCGTTGCTGCTGCGCATCGGCATCGTCGCTCGAACGCGCCTGGTGGATGAGGGGGAGAACTACCTACCGGGATACCACGTGCGAGTCTCAGGAGGATCGGATCAGAGCCGCTTCTTGGACGTCGTCGGCGCGTTCGGTCCCCGTGAGCTGCCCGCGATGCTGGTCCGGGAGCGTCTGCGTGGCCGGGCACGCAACACCAACGTCGACACGATCCCACGCGAGGTGTTCGCGGACGTCCGCACCGCGATGCTAGAGCGCGGGATCACGAGACGCGCGATGAGTACGCTGCGCGGCACGTCAGACGGGTCGGCGAGCTTCACGTTCGCGCCCTCGCGAGACATGGTGTCCGAATATGCGTCCTTGCTGCACAGCGATGCGCTTTCGTCTTTGGCAACGAGCGATCTGTTCTGGGACCGCGTAGTAGCGATCGAACCTGCAGGCGACGAAGACGTCTACGACCTCACCGTGCCCGCCACCTCGTCATGGCTCGCCGACGGAATCGTGTCGCACAATTCCGGTGCGCTCGAGCAGGATTCCGACGTCGTCCTCATGCTCTGGAAGGACAAGGAGGAGACGCCTCCGGGCGCGCCGCGGCTCATCCGCGGCAGCATCGCGAAGAACCGCAACGGGCCCACCGGGCGCTTCGAGCTCTATTTCGAAGCGCAGCAGGCCCGCTTCTTCAGCCGGAGCGACGACGAAGGGATGCCGGTTTGACGATCAGCCTCGATCGCAGCCAGCCGAAGCCGCCCCCCGAGAACCCCGAGGCGGAGGCGTCGCTGCTTGGCGCGCTGCTCATCGATCACTCGCTCTTCGCGCCGTTCGTCAAAGGACGCATCGCGCCACCGGATCTGTCGCGCGATCACCACAAGCTGGTGCTAGGAGCAGTGGAGCGCGTCGCCGCGCGCGGCGCCACGATCTCGTTCGAGACCGTCCAGCACGAGCTCATCGCGACGGGCGAGCTCGAGGCCGTCGGCGGCGCGCAATTCCTCGTCGGCTTGATGCAAAACGTGCCCACCGTCGCGCACGCCGAGACCTACGCGACGATCGTGGCCCGCACCGCCCAGCTCCGAAAGCTCATTGGCGCCGCGAACGAGATCGCGCGGCTGGCGCTCGTGCGCGACGATGCGAAGGGAGCGGTCGAGGAGGCGCAGGCGAAGCTCTTCGCCGTGAGCGAGACCTCGCTCCATCGCGACATCGTCCCGCTCAACGTCGCGCTCCAGCGGTACGCCGAGCAGATCGCCGCGCGGGGCGACGACCACCGCTCGGGCGTGCCGACCGGCCTGAAGACGCTCGATGAGCTGACCGGCGGCCTGCAGCCGTCGGATCTCATCCTCATCGCCGGTCGGCCAGGTCTCGGCAAGACGAGCCTCGCGCTCTGCATCGTCGAGCACGCGGCCGTCTTCGCGGGCAAGACCTGCGCGGTCTTCTCGCTGGAAATGAGCGAGCTGCAGGTGGTTCAGCGGCTCATCTCCATGGTCGCCGAGATCGACGGCAACCAGATCCGTCGCGGGCGGCTCTCGATCCCCGAGCTGCAGGCCATCAGCGACGCGTCGGGCCGGCTCCAGCAGGCGCAGATCTTCGTCGAGGAATCGAGCCGCCTGACGGTGACCGACATCATGGCCAAATCGCGCCGGCTGCAGGCGGAACATGGCAAGCTCGACCTCATCGTCATCGACTACCTGCAGCTCATCGAGGGCATCGGCGAGGACGACAACCGGGTGCAGGAGGTCGCGAAGATCTCGCGCGCGCTCAAGGCCATCGCCCGTGAGCTCGAGGTACCGGTCGTCGCCCTGTCCCAGCTGTCGCGGCAGATCGAGACCCGCGGCACGGAGCCGATGCTGTCGGACCTGCGCGAGTCAGGCGCCCTGGAGGCCGACGCGGACATCGTGATGTTCGTATGGCAAAAGGATCAGCAGGACCGCAAGGACGGCCTCGTCCGCCTGAAGCTCGCGAAGCACCGCAACGGGCCGACCGGGGACATCGATCTGCATTTCGAAGCGGAGCTCACCCGGTTCCGCGATCTTGGCGCATCACGGGCGGACGTATAGGGATGACCACACCGGGGGCGTGGTCGGTTTCGCGCGCCCGACGGGGGCCGGGGCCTAAGCGGGCTCGATCGCGACCGCGACGTGCGCGCGCACGTCGGTCAGCAAGCGGACCTCGACCTTGTGCACGCCGAGCGCGCGGAGCGGCTCGGCGTGGATCTTCAGCCGGTCGACGTTGATGCGGTGCTCGCGCTTCAGCGCGTCGCTGATCTCCTTCGTCGTGACGGAGCCGAAGGTCTTGCCCTGGTCGCCGGCCTTCAGCTTGAAGACGAGCGTGACCGCGTCGAGCCGCTTCGCGAGGGCCTCCGCGTCTCCGTGCGCCCGGTCTTGCTTCGCCTGGACGCTCGCGCGCTCCTGCGCGACGCGCTTCAGCTCTCCGGCGCTTGCCTCGATGGCGTAGCCGCGCGGGATCAGGAAGTTCTGCGCGTAGCCATCCGCGACCTCCTTGACGTCACCGGGGCGGCCGAGTCCGCCGACTTCCTTCCTCAGTACGACGCGCATCGGTGCCGGACTACGCGGTCGGGACGGCTGGCGGTTCCGGTAGCGCGCTTTCCTGCTCGCTCTTGCGCAGCTCCATCTCCCAGGCGAGGACGGAAGCGGCGACGGCGAGGACGCCCATCACCGTGACTGCGCCGACGATCGCAAGGACCGCCTCGATGGCGCCGAAGAACCCGTTGCCGTTATCGCGATCGCTCATGCAGATCTGGCCCCCCTTTGCGAACGTTCTCAAGAGTAGCCCGACGCAAGCAACTACCGCACGGCCGGATCACCGGGTCGCCGGGACGGTCAGACCCCGCGGACGTCGCCGTCCGGGAAATGCGAGCGGATCGCGGCGATCGCGGCGACGACGCCCGCATCGTGGTCCGGGGCCCAGAAGGTCACCCGGTAACCGGCCCGGCCGTCGGCGACGCGACGCAGCTCGACCATCGGCGCGGGATCTGCCGCGACGCCTGTCGCCGTGGCGAGCGCGGCGCGTACGGCGTCGGTCGCGATCTCCGTGTTGGCGGCGACGGTGAGCAGGATCTCCGCGCGACGGACCGGGAACCGGGTGAGATTCACGACCGGCTTCGTCATGAAGTCGCCGTTCGGGATGATCACCTCGCGGCCGTCCGGCGTGTGCAGCTGGGTGGTCCGAAAGGAGATCTCGCTCACCACCCCGGAGAACCCCGAGACGTCAATGGTGTCGCCGATGCGGAACGGGCGCTCCACCAGCACCCAAATGCCGGCGAAGAAATTCCGCAGGATGTCCTGGAGCGACAGGCCGACGACGATGCCGATGACGCTGAACGAGGTGAGGATCCAGCCGAAGGCGCCTTGGGTGTAGATCGCGAGGACGATGAGGATCCCAAGGACGATGACCCCAAGCTGCGCCAGGTTGCCGAGGAGGACAGTCGCGTTCGCGTGGGCCCGGTGCCGGGTCAGGCCCCGCATCGCCGTCCGCCGGACGGCCCGGGCGAGGACGATCGCGATGACCACCACGACGGCCGCCCAGAGCGTCCGGATCGCGTAGTCGATGACGGTATCCCGCAGGACGGTCGCATCTGGCACCACCGCGGGATGGTAGGAGGCCGCTTGACAACTGAACATCCGTTCGGTACGGTCGGGACCGAGTGACGAAACAGGACCAGCAGCGGGCCGAGCGCATCCTCACCTACGTCCGGGAGGCCATCGACGAGCGCGGCTACCCGCCGACCGTGCGAGAGATCGCTGAGGCGGTCGGTCTGGCCTCGACGTCGGCGGTCCATCACCACCTGACCAAGCTCGAGAAGGATGGCCGGCTCACCAAGGAAGCGACCCGGTCCCGCGCGCTCAGCCTCCCGGGCGGGAACGCCGGACGGGTCGTGACCGCGCCGATCATGGGCGAGATCGCCGCCGGCCAGCCGATCTACGCGAACGAGGACCGGACGGAGACCATGACCCTCCCCGCCGAGCTGGCACCGGCGGGCCACGACACGTTCGTCCTGCGGGTCCGCGGAAAATCGATGATCGAGGACCACATCGACAATGGCGACTACGTCGTCATCCAACAGCAGGACACCGCGCGCGATGGGGAGATCGTGGTCGCGATCCTGGACGACAACACGGCCACGCTGAAGCGCTTCTACAAGGAGCGCGACCGCGTCCGGCTGCAACCCGCCAACAGCGAGATGGAGCCCATCTATGCCCGGAACGTGAAGATCCAGGGCAAGGTGATCGGGGTCATCCGCCGGCTCTCATAACCTTCGCTCGTGGGGACCCCGGTCCGCGTCCTCTCCCTCCGTGAGCTGAACCGCGCGCTGCTCGCGCGGCAGCTGCTGCTGAGGCGCGCACCCCTCTCGCCCGCGAACGCGATCGAGCGGCTCGCGGGCCTGCAGGCGCAGTGGTCGCCCGCGCCGTATGTCGGGCTCTGGTCTCGGCTGACCCGATTCACCATCGCCGACCTCGAGCGGGCGCTCGCGGAGCGGACGGTCGTCAAGGCGACGGCCATGCGCGGCACGCTGCATCTGCTGAGCGCCGGAGATTATCCGCACCTCTCGGTCGCGCTCGCGGCCGCGGACGCACGGTCGGCGAGCTTCATCTCGGCAGGCCGCCGGATCGCGGACGTCGACCGGCTCCACAAGAGCGTGCTGCGCTTCGCGCGGAGGGCGCGGACGCGCGAGGCCCTGGCCGATTTCATCGGGACGCAGCCCGGCCTGCCGGACGTTCCACCGGCGTCGCTCCTCTGGTGGCTCATCGCCGCTCGGGGCTGGCTCGTGCACGTCCCACCGAGCGGGACCTTTGGCCATCGCCGGTCCGGCGACCTCATCGCCGCGAGCTTGTGGCTGCGGGGCATCCGGACGCCGTCGGTCGCGGTAGCCGTCCAGCACGTGGTGCGCCGCCACCTGGGCGCGTTCGGGCCGGCCTCGATCGAGGACGTCTCGTCGTGGAGCTCGCTCCGCACACCGGCGATCCGCGCGGCGATCGAGCAGCTCGGGGCAGCGGTCCGTCCGTTCGCCGATGAACGCGGCCGCGCGCTGTACGACCTCGCGCGCGCGCCACGCCCGCCAGCCGACAGCGGCGCACCGCCCCGCTTTCTACCGAAGTGGGACAGCACCCTCCTCGCGTACGTCCCGGCCGATCGGGTCCGCATCCTCGCCGAAGCCCACCGGAAGGTCGTGATCGGAAAGAACGGCGACGTGGCCCAGACGTTCCTCGTCGACGGGGCGGTCGCGGGGACGTGGGAGCTTGCGCTGAAACGCGGCGAGGCGATCCTCACGCTCACACCGTTCGGCCGCCTCGCCAAGGCCGATCGCCTGGCGCTCGTCGAGGAAGGCGAGCGTCTCGCGCGATTCGCGATGGCCGAAGCCAAGGCGCACCACGTCGTGGCGGTGTGACCGACCGCACGATCCTCCACTGCGACCTCGATGCGTTCTACGCGTCGGTCGAGCAGCGGGACCACCCCGAGTACCGCGGCAAGCCGGTCATCGTGGGCGGTGGCCCGAACGAGCGGGGGGTCGTGAGTGCCGCCTCGTATGAGGCGCGCCGCTTCGGCGTGCGGTCGGCGATGCCCCTGCGGCAGGCGGGCAAGCTCTGCCCGGAGGGGATCTTCGTGCCGGGCCGGTTCCCGGCGTACGAGGAAGCATCCGATCGGGTCATGGCGCTCTTCGCCGACCGCACGCCGCTCGTGCAGCCGATCTCGCTCGACGAGGCGTTCCTCGACGTCACCGCGACGGCCCACCTCTTCGGCGGCGCGGAAGCCTGCGCGCGTGCGCTGAAGCAGGCGGTCCGCGACCAGGTGGGCCTCGTGCTGTCGATCGGCATCGCGTCGAACAAGCTCTGCGCGAAGATCGCCTCCGATCTCCGCAAGCCAGACGGGCTGGTCATCGTTCCGCGCGGGGCCGAAGCCGAATTCCTCGCCCCGTTGCCGTTGGCGCGTCTGTGGGGCGTCGGGCCGAAGACGCGGGAGACGCTCGAGGGCATGGGGATGCGCACGATCGGCGACCTCGCGCACGCCGACCGGGCACGCCTCGCGGCCAGGTTCGGCGAGCACGGGCGGTCGATCGGCGAGCGCGCCCGCGGGATCGACACGGACAACGAGGTCGTGCCCGAGTCCGAGGCGAAGTCGATCGGGCACGAGCACACCTTCGAGCGCGACACGCTGGACCGCGCGCACATCGAATCGACGCTGTTGCGCCTCGCCGAAGGCGTCGGGCGCCGGCTGCGCGCGCACGACCTTCGCGGACGCACGGTCACGCTGAAGCTGCGGGTGGCGCCGTTCGAGACCCGATCACGCCAGCGGACGCTGCCGGAGGCGACCGCGGACGATCTGCGGATCTACGAGACCGCGCGGGCGCTGCTGCGTGAGGCGCTCGCGGCCGATCGCGCGGGCGGGCGCGTCAGCCCGGTCCGTCTCATCGGCGTGACGCTGAGCGGATTCAGTGGCGGCGAGCAGCTCGACCTGTTCACCGGCGCCCGCGTCGCGCGGCTGAACGCCGCGATGGACGCGGTGCGCTCGCGCTTCGGTGATACCGCGCTCGATCGCGCGAGCGCGCGCGAAGGTGACACGAAGAAGCGGCTCTCCGACCGTCGCCCGCGGTGAGTTTTTTGTGGACGGACTGTGGACGGGCAGCGTCCGCGATGTGGACGAACGTGTGGACGCAATCGTGGACAAAGCGCCTTGTTCGGCCGGCCGGTGATACCGATGATGCGCAGGTCGCATCAGGGAGGGGCTAGGCAGGGTGACGGAGGAGCGGGTGGCTGCGCTCGCGATCGAATTCATCGCCTTCTGTTTCAACCGCCGCTCCGTCGACTGGCCACAGCTCTACGACGAGATGTGCTACGTCGCAGGGAATCGCCTGTACAAGGGCCTCGGCTATGAAGAGCTACGCGAGGCCGGCCTCGATTTCACGCTCGTGGGGCTCGCCCGGACGAGCCGCGTGGCCACCGAGGTGACGCGATCGATGCGGCGAGAGGCGGCACTGGCGGCGGGCTAGCCCGCATGACGTTGGCCACACCGGCAGGGGCGGCGAGTGAAAGGAAGCGCACTCGCCGCCTCTTTATTTGCCCGGCGGCGGGAAATGGCAGAATGGACGCTGCACAAGGGGAGTGCGGCGATTTCCGCCTCTTTTTGGCATGGTCCCGTGGTGCAGCGGCCTAGCATACGTCCCTGTCAAGGACGAGATCGCCGGTTCGAATCCGGTCGGGACCGCACATGTGAAGTCGGAGCGCCAGCAGCGGAGCGACCTCTGACCGCGGCCGGACGGCCGTCACTTCGCCTCCGAGAATCGTGACTCGCTCGAGCAGAGACCAGACCAGCTGCTTCCGTCGTTCGGGCTTTGCGAGCTGCCACAGCCGCCGAAGATCCTGAGCCACTTGGATGGCCGCCATCGTGCGACGCTCATCGGGAGCGCGCTCGGACACCGCGAGCTGAGTCTGCAGCTCGTGGAGCTGCTCGCGGTAGTCGGCTTCACCGACCCCGCCCCACGTGAACGCGTCGGTCAACCGCTTAATCGCCGACCGGACTTTGTCGGCCTTCACAGCGTCAGCTCCCTTTCGCACCTTCGCCCGCACGAGCGCCGCGAGCCGCGCGCGTTCAGTCGCGGGAAGAACGACGTCATCTGCGAGCCACGCGCCGAAACGTTCCTCTAGCGCCCGCGCGTCCACGGAGGGCTGCGAACAGCCAGCGTGCTGCGACGCCACGCGGCAGCGGAGCCGACTCGCTGCGCTGATCGTCGCAGGCGGATCACCTCCTCAACGATGTCCCGGTCTTAGAGGCCGGCGTCGACGATCGGGCAACGTTCTGCCGCCGACCATTGTGGCTGGGCGGATCGGGAGGACTGGGACAACGCGCGAACCCGAGCTCGTCGTCGCTCGCTAGATCACACGCGACCATGCGAACGACGCCCGGCGGAGTTGTTCCGCCAAGCGTCTGGTTTCGCGAGCGATGACGGATCGGATCTCGGCGCGCGACCGGGTCCGGATCGTTCGACGCGCTCCAGGTCGGGGTCATCGCGATCGGCGGGGCCATTACCGACGCCGCCGGGCACGCCGCGATCAGCTTCGCCGCGCCGCCGAACGAGGGGACCGCCCAGGTCGTCGTCGCCGCCGGGGGCGGCATCCGGCAGCGCGGTCGTGTCCCTCGCCAAAGAGGGCAAAAAAGCGACCCTGGACACCCAACGGGCGCCTGCATAGGCTCCGTCACCTGACACTCCGCTTCGCTCGAGTCCTCTGCTGCGCGCTCCTGGTCGCTGCGTCCTGCACAGCGTCCCCGGCGAGGCAGAGTCCCTCACCGACGGTCGCCTCCAGCAACTTCGTCTACGTGCTGAGCAACAGCTCGCCCCAGGTCACGGTGATCGACGGCGCGACCCGCAAGGTCGTCAAGACTGTCGACATCCCCCAGTTCACGGCCTGGACGCCGAACGACGACAACAACTACATCGATGGTAAGAACGTTTGGCTCGGGATGCGCAATCCGGACGTGCGGGACGCCGCGCATTTCCAGGACGTCGAGGTCATCGCCCTCGACCTCGACACGCTGACGGTCACGTACCGCGTCGCGCTGGGGAAGGACAAGCTCAACCTGTTCATCGGCAAGGCCTCGAAGAAGGGCATTCTCTACGTGAGCAAGATGTCCAGCGCTCAGGTCATCGGGATCGATCCGAAGTCCGGGCAGATCGTGAGCACGTGGGACGTACCCGTAGGCGCGGGGGTGCTCTGCGACGCCGACGTCGAGACACCGGCGGACGGGATCGAGCGGTTCTACTACCCGACGCGCGAGGGCAACACGCTCGTCGCGGTCGATACCGCGACCGGCAAGCCTGTCGCAACCGCCTCCTTCGCACCCAACGTCGTGCCGTGGATGCTGACCGCCGGGCCGGACAAGAAGACGCTCTGGGTGATGGAGGACGGGTCCGACAGCAACTCGATCGTCGACCCGGTCACGCTCGAGGTGGTCAAGCGCTTCCCGACGGGGAAGGGCCCCTACGCCGCGAGCTTTAGCCCGGACGGGAAATACGCGTTCATCGGCCACCGCCGCGAGGGCGTTATGGTGGTCATCGACGCGCACACCTTCACCGAGGTTCAGCGCCTCCCGCTCGGTACGTATCCTCGTCAGGCGGTGGTGGATAACGCGAGCAAGTACGGCTACGTCATGCTGACTCAGGAGCACGCGGTCGCGGTCATCGAGCTCGGCACGTGGAAGACGATCGATCGTATCGAGCTCGGCGGCGCGAACCCCGAGAGCCTGCACATCCGCCGGTGAGCACGATGCGCTCCACGCGTCGCCAGTTCGCGGTCGCGATCGCCGGAGCGGCCGCCGTGGCATGTGTGCCCGTGGCGTCCACGCCGGTCGACGACGATCTGCGGACCAAGCTCGCGAAGCTCTCGTACAACACGGCATCCGGTGGCGGCGTGAACCTGAAGCAGATGCCCGACCCGCTGACCGGAAAGCCCACGGTTCCGCTCGCCGAAGTGTTTAGCTTCGACCGATACCATGCGTTCTGCCGGGTCGAGACGAATCCGCAGGCGTTCAAGATGGCGACGTACAAGATGGGCGAAGTGCTCATTGCGGCGAATTCTTTCTTCATGGCCATGACCGCGTCGACCATCGATCAGTTCAAGGTGAGCCGTGACCCGGATGGCAAACGTCGGCTCATCATGCGCGGCGGGCTCGGCTGCTCCACCGAGGTCTCACAGGGCGGCGTTAAGATCGGCTCGCGCTCGGCCGTCGAGGACGCCACGTTCGAGGTTGAGGCCGTCGACGGCGGCATCGGAGGCGCGAGGGCAGGCGATAGCTTCGCCTATACCGCATTCTTCGACGAGAAGGATGCGCCGGTGAATTTCGCAATCTTTGGCCCAAAGGCCACGTTCACCGGCACGCTGATCGAAGGCGAGGTCACGATTCTCGATCCCGCGAACCCGTAGCGTGCTCGGCCGCCTCGAGTGGCTGTTCGCCGACCGCTGGCGGTTGCCCTTGCTCGTCGGGCTGCTCATCGCGTTGCCCATTCTCGTACTCGGTGAACTGTCGGCCGCCGACACGCGCGAGCGGCTGCGGAGCGAGCAGATCGCCGCCGCGAACGCGACCGCCATCCGCGCAGGAGACCAGATCAGGGCTCACGCTGACGGCGTGGGCCTGCAGATCCTGCTCGCGATCGGCGTGGGAAGTCTCTCGACGGGGCTTGCCTCTGCCGACAACGAGATCGCCGCCGACTTCGTACGCCGGTCGCGGAAGCTCATGACCGCCGAGGTCGCACGGCTGATGGTCCTCGACACAAGCCTTCGGTTGCGAGCCGACGATCCGGCGGCAGGCGTGGTCGGCGACCGGCCGACGATCGACCCGGACTTCCTGTTTCTCATCCAACGCGGCATCAGCGGTGAGCTTCCGGGGTACTCCGCGGTGTACCGGTCGGACTCGCCAGGCCATCCTCCAGTGGTCGCCACGGGGGTCGCCGCGTTCGCCCTCAGCCGTGACGCGTTTACGCGCGGCTACCTCATCGCGGAGCTCGATCTCGCCCGCGTCTTAGAGTGGCTCGTGCCGGTCGTCGCCTCCGGTGATGACCTATACATCGTCGACACCAAGGGACGGTTGATCACCCACACTGCGGCCCCGGAACATGAGGCACTACACGATCTCAGCGGCGATCCGGTGATCGCGGCGGTGCTCGCCCGACGGCCGCTGCCCGTCGAAGCCGACGACCCGCTCGGCGGCGGCCACCGGTTCGTCGCGAGCCGCGCGGTCCCGCAGCTCGGCTGGTATGTCCTGACGATGCGTTCGACCGGCGCCGTGGGCAATCAGGTCGAAGCGACCCTCACCCAGCTGCTCTTCAGCCGCCTGCTCTTGGTCCTAGTCCTCCTCGCGGGCAGCATCCTGATGGCGAGCACCGCGAGCGCGGTGCTCCGTCAGCGCGACGAGAATGCGCTGCTCGTGCGGGAGGTCCGCGATACGAGCACGCAGCTCGAGATTGCGAGCCGGCACAAGAGCGAGTTCCTCGCGAACATGTCACACGAGCTCCGCACGCCGCTGAACGCCATCATCGGCTTCTCAGACGTGCTCAAGCAGGGGATGGTCGGCGATCTGAACGAGAAGCAGCGCGAGTACATCGACGACGTTCTCGGCTCTGCGCGCCATCTCCTCGCGCTCATCAATGACATCCTCGATCTCTCGAAGGTCGAGGCGGGCCGCATGGAGCTCGAGCTCTCGACCTTTTCGCTCAGCGACGCCGTTGAGAACGGGGTCACCATGGTTCGGGACCGCGCCACGCGGGGCGGCGTCGTACTCGTCGTGGATGTTGCGCCGGACATCGGCGAGATTCAGGCTGATGAGCGCAAGGTGAAGCAGGTGCTGTTCAACCTGCTGACCAACGCGGTGAAGTTTACGCGGAGTGGCGGTCGCGTGGCGGTGAGCGCGCGGCGCGAGGACGAGGGGATCCGTGTGTTCGTGCAGGACACCGGAATCGGCATCGCGCCTAGCGAGCAGGACCGAATTTTTGACGAATTCCACCAGGTGAGCTCGGCGAAACGTGTTTCGGCCGAGGGCACCGGCCTCGGACTCGCGCTCACCAAGCGGTTCGTCGAGCTACACGGCGGGCGCATCTGGGTCGAGAGCACGCCCGACGCCGGCAGCACGTTCGTCTTTACATTGCCGGTACGGCCGGCCGCGTCACCGGCTCCGCCCGAGGCCGCTGTGCGCTGATCGCGAGCGCGGGAGCGCCGGCATGTCGGCGACCGTGTTGAACGCGAAGGTGAGGAGCGGGACTGGGAAGCGCGGGGCGAGCGCTCCGGGGCCGATACCGAAGCCACCGAGGCTGGGACGCGCACGGGGTGAGCGCGCCCGCCAGCTCGCTTGGCTTTCGCGCTCAACGTTACCGAGGGTCACGCAGTCAGCATCTCGGTCGTTCCTATGCCACTCGCCCTGAGCAGCCCGCCTGCTGAAGAACGGCCCCGGGATCGCAACCGCGCTCGCGCCGGTGTTCGACATGGCCCTGGACGAGCAGTGCTTCCAGTACGCCGAGTGCAATGGGTTCAGCTCCTTCATCAACCTCGGCAAGCCGGTGTTCGAGGTCGAGT
>DASZZF010000018.1:0-2578 GCA_035543375.1 Candidatus Limnocylindria bacterium | reverse complement strand
GCGAAGCTCGGCCGGATGCTCGGCTCGGACCAGAACATCGATGCCGCGTATCGCTACGCCCGCTCGTTGGGCTGGCCCGTCATCGTGAAGCCGAACAGCAGCAGCCAGGGCCGCGGCGTGGCGAAGGTTTCGACCCGCGCCGATTTCTATCGCGCCGCCCGGGCGATCCAGCGGGACAACAAGGTCCTGCTCGTCCAACGGTTCATCATTGGCCGGGACTACCGGCTGGTGGTGCTCGATGACGCGGTCATCTCGGCGTACGAGCGGCTGCCGCTGTCCGTCGTCGGCGATGGCTGCTCCACGATCCGGCAGCTCTTCGACCGCAAGCAGCGGGCGTTCGTTCGTGCCGGTCGTGATACGAAGCTCGACGGCCGTGACTTCCGGATCGAGATGCATCTTCGTGAGCAGCGCCTTCGCTGGGGCAGTGTCCTGCCGCCGGGGACGGCCGCCGCGCTCCTGGCGAATAAGAACCTCTCTACCGGCGGCGACGCGGTCGAGGCGCTCGACACGATCCACCCCGGCTTCGTCAAGCTGGCGGTCGCGATCACCGCCGAGATGGGCCTGCGGCTGTGCGGGGTCGACCTCCTGCTGCCGAGCGGATCGCTCGCTGATCCGCCGGCCAGCTACGCGGTCATCGAAATCAACGCCACCCCCGGCCTCGACAACTATGCGAGTTCCGGCGCGGCCCAGGCCGCCCGAGTCGACGACCTTTATCTCGCGATGTTCAATGCCCTGCGCCGGCGCTGAGACGCCCGCGAGGTCGGACCTCGGGAATCGAAGCCGGAACCTGCGGTTTACAAAATCAGAATGGCCGTTGCACCGGGCTGCATCGAGCGGCATTCATTCAGGGAATCCGGCACCCAGATGCATGGAGCGGAACCGCCCGGTATCGGCGTTGGCATCAAGGTCGGCACCCGGCGCGCGCCGCTTCGGTGATGCCGTCGCCAGCGTGAGCGCCACGACTACCGGCGACGCTTGTGCGATCGTCGCGCACGGCACGATCATTTCGCTCTTCGTCGCTTGACATGCCGGGGCGGACCCGATGGACCTCTGGCGCCGCCGCAGCCTGCCATCGTTCGTCGCGTTGTCCTGGCCGGACGGCCGGATCATGGGCTCGTGGCCTCGCACGCGAACCTATGATGGGTCGCCTGATGCGAGGGACCGTGGTCGCCGGCCTGGATAAACGCGCCGAGCGCCGCGTGATCACCTGCCTGTTCATCGACATCGTTGGGTCGACCGCCCTCACGGTGCAGGGTCCCCCCGAGCGGATGAAGCGCACGCTCGACGAGGCGTTCGCGGAGCTGACGGCGCTGATCGGGCGCGAGGCCGGCACCGTCGAGAAGTACGTCGGTGACGCGATCTTCGCGCTCTTCGGGGCGCCGACCGCGCACGCCGACGACCCGCTCCGTGCACTCCGTGCGGCGGAAGCGTGCGCGGCGTGGGCGGCATCGCGCGGCCGGCAGGTCGCTATCCGCGTCGGCATCGAGACCGGCGACGCGCTGGTCGATCTCGGCGCGACCGAGTCCGACCGGCAGCGGATGGCCGTCGGGTCGTGCGTGAACATCGCCGCGCGCCTTCAGACGCACGCCGAGCCCGGCCAGATCCTCATCGGGCCGAACTGCCATGAAGCCACGGCGGAGAACGCGGACCTCGAGCCGACCGGCCCGCTCGAGCTCAAGGGTCTCGGCAGCGTCGAGGCCTGGCGTCTCCTGGCCGTGCACGAGACCCCTTCGGCCATGGGATTGCCGCTGGTCGGCCGCGAACGCGAGCTCGAGACCCTACGTGCTGCGCTCGAGCGCACACGCTTGGGCAAGAGCACGTTCGTGGTCGTGTCCGGCCCGCCGGGACAGGGCAAGACGCGCCTCACGGCCGAGTTCATCGCCGCTCTCGGTCCGGCTTGCCGCGTGCTTCGAGCGCGCTGCCGTCCCGGTGCGGAGACCGGAGCGCACACGCCGCTTCGGCAGATCCTGGCGAGTGACCTCCATGAGGTCACTCCGAACCTCATCGCGGCGCGGCTGAGCGAGCTCTTCACCGACCCCGGGGCGCGGGAGCGCATCGGGACCGTGCTCACGCATAGCGCCGGCCTCGGCGGGGCGGACGTCCTGCCGACGAATCCGATCGAACGGCAGGACGAGATCGCGAACGGCTGGCGGCGGTATCTGGAAGCGCTCGCCGGCGACGGGATCATCGTCATCTGGGTCGAGGACCTGCATTGGGCTGAGCCGCAGCTCGTCCGGCTGCTCGATCGGCTGACCTTCGCGAGCGAGATGCGGCTCCTTCTCCTTGGGACCGCGCGGCCCGAGTTCACCGACAGCCCTGCGTTGCGGCCCGGCGCGGACCGGGTCCTGCTCGAGCTCGAGCAACTTGATGAGGTGGATGCGCAATCGCTCGCGCGAAGTGCCGGAGCGATGGATGGGCGCGGGATCGAGCGTGCTCAGGGCAATCCGCTCTTCATCGTCGAGCTCGCTCGCTCGCGGGCCGTCGCGGCAGGTGACCTGCCGATCAACCTCCGCGGCGCGATCGCCGCGCGACTCGATGAGCTGCCACCGGCCGAACGTGAGCTGCTCCAGCGCTCGGC
>DASZZF010000017.1:0-20056 GCA_035543375.1 Candidatus Limnocylindria bacterium | reverse complement strand
ATCGCTCGAGCGCCGAGCGGGCCGCGGCCCTCCCGGACTTCCTCAGCGAGTATCGTCACCGTCGCTCGCCAACACTCGGTGGCCACACCCCGCTCTGCCGCTTCTTCGGCGTCAACAACCTGTCTGGGAATCACATCTAGCGGACGGCGAGGATCTTCAGCTCCACCTCGCCGCGCGGGACCGCGGCGCGCACGAGATCGCCCTTCTTGTGGCCGATGAGCGCCTTGCCGATCGGCGACTCGTTGCTGATCCGTCCCTCGGCGGGCGCGGCCTCGGCCGAACCGACGATCTGGTACTGCTCTTTCTCGCCGTTCGCCTCGATCGTGATGTGGCTCCCCACCTCCACGATGTCGTGGTGCTCGCGCGCGTCGATGATCTCGGCGTTCTTCACCATCTGCTCGACGGTGAGGATCCGGCCCTCGAGGAATGCTTGGTCGTTCTTCGCCTGCTCCAGCTCGGAGTTCTCGGAGTAATCGCCGAACTGCATGGCGGCGTGGATCCGCTCCGCGACCTCCTGTCGCTTGGCCGTACGAAGCTCCTCGAGCTCGGCCTCGAGCTTCTTCAGACCTTCCGCGGAGATCGGGACCGGTTTGTCCGGGCTCATCGAAATGCCTCCGAAAGCGCCTTCGCGGTGAAAAAAAGAACACTGAAGGCTGCCTTGGCCCTCAGCGCTCCAGCCGCGTACGGTGGATGTGTGCAGAAATCATACACGGTCGCCGGGCCGATCCTGCGCCATTTCCGGCGGACCGCGCGCGATTTGCCCTGGCGCGACACGCGCGACCCCTACGCTGTGCTCGTCTCCGAAGTGATGCTCCAGCAGACGCAGGTCTCGCGTGTCGTGCCCGCGTACGCGCGTTTCCTGCGTCGCTTCCCCACCCTGGCGACGCTTCGTAAGGCGCCGCTCGGCGCCGTCTTACGCGAATGGTCGGGCCTCGGCTACAACCGCCGGGCCCGCGCCCTCCACCGGATTGCCCAGGCGTGCCCGGACGGACTCCCGGCGGACGTCGCGTCGCTGGACGCGCTACCGGGAATAGGCGCGTACACCGCGGGCGCAGTCGCGTGCTTCGCCTACGGAGCAGCCGTGCCGTTCGCCGATGTGAACATCAAGCGGGTGCTGGGACGGATCTTCCTCGGTCGCGTGGCAACCGAACGCGAGGCGATCGCGCTGGACCTCCAGCAGATGCCGGAACGGGGGGCCGATCTCTGGCATCACGCGCTCATGGATCTTGGCGCGACGATCTGCGTAGCGACGAACCCACGATGCGAGGTCTGTCCTCTCGCGTTCCGTTGTGCGGCGCGCGGTCCAGGGGAAGCAGGGGACGCGAAGGAAGCGCAGGACACCGTCGCCAGCCGGCAGCGGACCGGTCGCGCGCTCCGACCGGCAGCGTACCGAGACAGCGACCGGCGGGTGCGCGGCGCGATCGTGCGGGTGCTCGCCAAAGAAGAGGCGGGCCTCACGATCCGGTCGCTCGAGCATGAGATCGGCGATCCGCGCGTGCCGCGTCTCGCCGACGCGCTCGTGTCGGACGGACTGATCGAGCGCGCCGGCCGTCGCTTCCGCCTTCCGATCTAGCGGAGCTCCGGGCCGGCAATCGCGAGCGCATATCGATCGAGAGAGAGGAAGTCGCGCGCGGTCGCGACGACGTCGTCCTTTGTAACGGCGCGGAGCTCGCGCACGTAGCGCTCGAAGTGGTCATCGCCCAGGCCGAAGAGCTCCGCCTCGAGCACCATGCCCGCGACGCCGCTCGGACTCTCCTGCCCGACCTCGAGCTCACCGACAAGCTTGTCACGGGCCAGCGCCAGATCGTTGTCGGCGATGTCGCCTTCGCGGATCTTTCCGAGCTCCTTGAACGTCTCGGCGATCGCGCGCTCGACGTGCTCGGGGTTCACGCCCATACGGACGACCCACGGTCCCTGTGTAAGCGTCCCACTGATCGTGCTGAAGACGTAGTAGGCGAGACCGAGCTCGTCCCGGACGACGTGACCGGCGCGGCTGGCCAGCGTATCGGCGGCGAAGACCATGTTCGTCACCTGCGCCGCAGTGAACCTGGGATCCGTACGTGGCAGGCCGAGCCATCCCAGGACGACATCAGACTGGGTCTTGTCCGTGACTGTCACCGCGCGTCGCAGCGCGGTGGTCAACGCGACCGAGAGCGCGGGCCGGTCGTGCGCGGGGCCGCGTGTCCAGGTCGCGAAGGCGCGCTCCACCAGGTCGAACGCCCGCTCCGGCTCGAGCGCGCCGGCAAGCACGAGGACGGATCCGTTCGGCCGGATCACCGTCCGGTGGAAGTCCACGATCTCGCCCTGCGTCGCGCCACGGATGACCGACTCGTCGCCGACGGTACGCGTGTGGAACGGATGCCCGGCTGGGTACGCGAGCTCGTGCCACGCGCGATCGGCCACGCTGCGCGTGTCCTTCGCCGACTCCTCGAGATCCGCGATCGTCTGCGCGCGCACGAACTCGAGACCCTCCAGCGTCAGGGCCGGCCGCGCGACCGTTTCGGCGACGATGCCGAGGAACGCGCCGAGGTCGTCCCCCAGGCACTGACCGGAGAAGATGGCGCTGTGGGACCCCACGTCGAGCCGGGCCGAGGCGCCTAGCGCGTCGATCGCGTCGGACCACGCGGTCACATCGCGGTCGATCGTACCGCGAAGGAGCGTCTGGGCGGTGAGCCGAGCGACGCCGGGCCGGCCGTCCGGCTCGAACCACTGGCCCGCGCGTACGGCGAGCAGCGCGGCGACGGAGCGGAGACCCTCGATCGGCACGACGGCGACGCGTAGCCCGATCGAGAGCGCCCGGCGGTGGATCTGCCTCACTCGGTCACCCCGGCCGAGGGCTGCGGCTCGAACCAGCCGACGCTGCGCGATCGCTCGACGAACGTCTCGAGGGCGACCACGCGGAGATCTTCCGGCGTGACCCGCGCGAGGGCGTGGTACCAGGCACCAACGGAGCTCGCCGCACCGGTCGAGAGCAGCTGCCCGAGGCGATAGGCCCGCCAGGTGATCGTGTCGCTCGGGAAGGCGACGCCCGCGAGGAGGACCCGCTGGATGCGCGCGAACTCCGGGCGATCGATCGGCTCTTCGGCGAGGCGCTGGAGCTCCCGCAGGATGGCTTCTTCCACCGCGCGGTGCGGGACGCCCGGGCGCAACGACGCCTCGATGAGGAACAGGAACGGATCCTTCGCGAGCTGGAAGCTCGCGTCGACGTCCGTCGCAAGCTCTTTCTCGACGAGCGCGCGATAGAGGCGCGACGACCGGCCGGAGGCACCGTCGCCACCGGACGCGCCAGCGAGCGCGACGCCGAGCGCGGTGAGCGCTGCGGCACGCGGATCGGAGGCCGCGACGCTGTGGAAACCGATCTGGACGATCGCGAGCGCTCCACCCGCGCGCCGGACGGTCACCCGCTTCTCGCCGAGCTGCGGCGGTTCCGGCGAAAGCGGCGGCGCGATCGGCGCGCCGGTGTCGAGCCCGGCGAACGCACGCTCCGCGCGGTCGAGGAGCTCATCCGCCGTGCCATCGCCGACGATGACGATGTACGCGTTGTTCGGCGCATAGTGCCGGCGGTAGTGGGCGTAGAGACCGTCGCGGCTCATGAGCTTGATGTCGAACTTGCTCCCGATGACGCCCTGCCCGTACGGGTGGCGCGAGAAGGCGACCGCCTGAAGCTCTTCGCCGAGCAGGAACGACGGGTCGTTCTCATAGCCCTCGCGCTCACTCACGATCACCGACCGTTCGGCCTCTACCTCGTCAGCGGCGATGAGCGCGTTCCGCATCCGATCCGCCTCGAGCGCGAGGGCGACCTCGTAGCGGTCGCGCGGCACGGTCTCGAAGTAGCAGGTGATGTCCTCGTTCGTGAAGGCGTTCCACTGCGCGCCATAGCGGGCGAGAAGCCGGTCGAGGTCTCCCTTCGGGTGCGTCGGGGTGCCCTTGAAGAGCATGTGCTCGAGGAAATGCGACATGCCGGTCGTGCCGGGGGCCTCGTTGCGACCGCCAACGTGGTACCAGACCCACAGCGAGACGACCGGGGCGTGCCTCGCCTCGAGGGCGTGCAGCACAAGACCGTTGTCGAGCCGTCGGGTCGCGGGCAGGTCGGTGAAGACTCGGCTGTCGGGGATGCCCTAAAGGTTAGGGAGTTCCTCTGAACTTCGCCGCGAACACCGCCCGGGCGGCCGCCCCGGCATCCTGGGAGCCGAGCAGGCCCGGCTTCTCCTCGAACAGCGTCGCGATCGCGAGCTTCGGGCCGTCATACGGCGCGAAGCCGATGAACCACGCGTCCGGGTTGCCGGACGAGGTCTCCGCCGTCCCGGACTTTCCCGCGACGGCCGTCGGGAAGCCCAGAAACTTGAAGTAGACGGTACCGTTCGGGTCGCTCACCACGGCCCGCATCCCTTCCCGAATGAGCGACAGATCTGTGGGCGTCGTGTTCGCGGTGCCGGCCTTCACCGGATCGAACTTCTTCACCGTCGTGCCGTCCCGGGTGCGCAGCTCGAGGACGAGCCGCGGCTTCCAGACGACGCCGTCATTGGCGAGCGCGGCCGTGTAGTTCGCCATCTGAAGCGGCGTCACGAGCAGCTCGCCCTGACCGATCGCGAGGTTCGTCGCGTCGCCCGGATTCCACTGCTTGTTCGCGGGACTCGGCACGTTACCGTCGGCCTCGAAGACGAAGTCGATGTCGGTCGCCTTCCCCAATCCGAAGCTCGAGGCCTCGTTCGGCAGCAGCTTGGTGTCTTTATCGTTCAGGCGCTTGCCGAGCTCGTAGAAGAACGTGTTGCACGAGCGCGCGAGCGCCGTCCGTAGGTCGATCGGACCAAGGTTCCCGGTCTCGTGGTTCAGCTGGACGATGCCGTATCCTTTCCACGCGGCCGGGCAGTCGACGCGCTCGCCCGGGCGATAGACACCACTCCTCAGCGCGGCAGCGGCGGTGATGGGCTTGAACGACGAGCCGGTGGGGTACGTGCCGGAGACCGCTCGGTTGACGAGCGGACGCTTTGGATCGGCGTTGAGCCGGGCGATTGCGGCGCCATCGCCCCTGACGAAGACGCCCGGATCGAACGACGGCCGGCTCGCGAGGACATGGATCTCACCGCTCCAGGGATCCTCCGCGACGATCGCGCCTTTCTGCTCGCCGAGCGCTTTTTCCGCGGCGGCCTGGAGCGCGAGGTCGATCGCGAGCACGGCATCCTGACCGGCGACCGGCCCCGCCTCAGCCAGGCTCTCGACCGGTCGTTCGTCGGGATCGACGATGGAAAGGCGCCACCCGTACCGTCCGCCGAGTACCTCGTCCAGCGTCGACTCGAGGCCGTTCTTACCGATGAGGTCGCCCGCCTGGACGCCTCTCGCCGTGAGCTTCTGCTCGTCGGCGTCGGTCGCCTCGCCGAGGAAGCCGATGAGCTGCGCCGCGACCCCGGTCGGATAGCTCCGGACCCGCTGGGCCTGGAGCTGGACCCCTTCGATCACGGCGAGGCGCGGCCGCAAGGCGACGAGCGCGTCGGCCGCGACCGTCTTGATGGGGACGAAACTGTCGGGCCTGACCCAGGCCTGGGTGTACTTCGCCTTGATGTCCTCCGGCCGCAGACCGAGGACGCTTGACAGGCTCGCGAGCAGTCCGCTGTCGCTCTTGATGTCCTGCGGCACGACGCCGACGACGGCGGCGTCGACGAACGTCGCGAGCTCGCTGCCGTCGCGCGCCAGGATCCGGCCGCGGCTCGTCGCGAGGCGGGTCATCCGGACGAGCCGGCCGGTCGCGAGGCGCGGCAGCAACGCCTCGGGGGTCCAGTCGATCTTCCAGACGGCCTTGTCCTTCTCGCCGATCAGGACCAGGGCGAGCAGGGTGTTGCGCTTGAAGTCACCGATCCGAGTCGTGTGAAACGTGGCGCTGAGCGGCACGGTCGCGTGGCGCGGGTCAGGCTTGCCGTCGGCGCCCGTCGGACGCGTCGCCACGCCGACCGTGACATCAAGCGAGGCGAGGGTCATCTCTTCGGAGATCCGTGGGAGACGCTTGAGGAAGCCGTCCTCTCCCACCTTCGCCTTGCTCTCGTCGGTGAGCAGCGCCCACATCGCGACGTAGTCGGCCCTGGCCCATCCCGCCGCGTACGCGCGCGCGACGGGATCGGGCTCAGGCGACGCCTGCTCGCACGCGGAGGCGAGTGACGAGAAGACGAGCAGGACGGCGAGCGCGCGAGCCATGCTGGTCACCTTTCAGTAACCGGCCGCGTGCCCCTCGCGCCGCGGATCGGCGCCGCCGGAGAACACGCCGTTCGCGTCAATGGCGATCGCCTGCGCGCCGCCGGTGACCTCGGCCCATTCGGCAAGCATCTGCACCTCGTGGCCCTTCGCGCCAAGACCCTTACGCACCTGCGCGGAGAAACGCGACTCGAGCTGCAGCGATCTGCCCGAATCGTGATACCACCGAGGCATCTCGATCGCCTCCTGTACCTCGAGCTCGTGGTCGATGAGCCCGACCGCGAGCTGGAAGTTGGTCTGCACCTGAGCGTGCCGCCCGGGCGTTCCGTAGACGAAGCGCGGGGCCGAGCCGTCGAGCACCATGACGGTGTTCAGCGTGTGCACCGGCCGCTTGCCGGGCGCGAGCACGTTCGGCGAGCGTGGGTCGAGCGAAAAGCCCGACAACCGGTTGTTGAGCAGGATCCCGGTGCCCGGAATGATCGTCGCGGCACCGAACGCCGAGAAGACGCTCTCGATCAGCGAGACGGCGTTCCCGTCACGGTCGACGACGGCCAGATATGTGGTGTCCGCCGGCAATGCAGCGGCCTCGATATGATTCGCGGCGCGCGAGCCGATCGCACGGCGGCGCTGCGCGATGAACGCACGCTCCAGGAGCTCCTCGACTACGAACGTCCCCGAAGCGGGATCACCGGCCAGCGCGTCGCGATCGGCGAAGGCGAGCTTCTTGATCTCGACCATCGCGTGGATCTGGTCGGCGCTGCCCCAGCCCATCGCGCGCAGGTCGAGGCCGTCGGCGATCGCGAGCTCCTCGAGCAGGATGTGTCCCTGCGACACCGGCGGCTGCCCGATGACGCGCAATCCCCGGTACGTCGTCTCGATCGGATCACGCCGGTCGGTCCGGTGGGCCGCGAGATCGTCCGTCGTGATCCACCCGCCGAGGCCGCGCATCCCTTCCGCGAACCGGTCGCCCAGTGAGCCGCGATAGAACGCCTGCGGGCCCGCTGCGCCGACCGCTCGCAGCGACGCGGCGAGGTCCGGCTGCTGGAGGATCTCGCCACGGTGCGGGCGCCGCCCGCGCGGGATATAGGTCCGGGCCGCGGTCTCGTCCGCTTCGAGCCGGTTGGCCTCATGCGCGATGGCGGCCGCGAGGACGTCGCTCACCGGGAAACCGTCGGCCGCATAACCGATCGCGGGCTCGAGTGCGCGGTCGAGGCCCAGCTTTCCGTGATCGGA
This sequence comes from Candidatus Limnocylindria bacterium, assembly GCA_035543375.1. Taxonomy (GTDB): domain Bacteria; phylum Chloroflexota; class Limnocylindria; order P2-11E; family P2-11E; genus UBA4735. The sequence goes on along the minus strand of DASZZF010000017.1, from coordinate 12,640 downwards.
GAGGATGTCCGCCCAGGCGGCGATGCAACCCGGCACGGTCGCGAGCTCCGCGCCCCGTTCGCCGAAGCCACCCGTGAAGCGGGACGCATCAACTGCCGCGGGCGCCGCACCGGAGCCGTTGTAGGCCGTTACCGTCCGAGCCCTGGCGTCGTACACCAGCGCGAACGCATCACCGCCGATCGAGGTCCGGTGCGGGAGCACGACTGCGCATACAGCGGCCGCGGCGATCGCGGCGTCGGCGGCTGTGCCGCCGTCGCGCAGGGCCGCGAGCCCTGCTCCGGTGGCGAGGTGGTGCCCGCTGGCCACGATGCCGTTCGCCGCGCGCACGGTCGGCCGATAGGTCATCGGCAGAATCCTATGCCGCGCGCAGGAGCGCGACGACTAGGATCCTCCAGCCGAACGCCGCGAGCGCGGCGACGAGGACGCCCAGCGCAAGCGAGCTCCGCGGTCGCTGGACCACCGACATGAGCGCGATCGCTAGCGCGACGAGCAGGAGCTCGGGGCGCTCGAGCACGAGCAGGCCCGCGAAAAGCACGTAGCCGATCGCGATCCAGCCCACTATGCCCGGGCCGCCCGTCGCGACGACGAACGCGGCGATCGACGCGGCCGCGGCCGAGCCCCACAGCACCAGATCGGGGATCAGATGTCCGAAGCCGCCGGTGTTGACGTACGCGTAGACCGCCATCGCGGCCGAGTCAAATGCCGCGACGATCGTCCGACCGACGTGGTTCATGATTGGGGCTCCGCATGTAGGAAGAGCCGCGTGTATCCGACGGGCTCGCCGCTCGCGAGCGGCTCCGGGATCGTTCCGTCGAGATGCATGAGCATCGCGTTCTCGTCGCACGCGAGGCGCTTCGGGCAGACCGGGCATTCGGCGGCGCTCTTCTCGGGCAGCCGCCCGAGGCTGGTGAGGACGAAGCCGCAGCGCTCGAAGAAATCTGGAACCAGCGTGAGCGCGAACACCCGGCGCAGCCCGATCGAGCGCGCGCGCGCGACGCACGCCGCGACGAGCGCCCGGCCGACCCCGCGGCCACCCGCGTCGGGCGCGACTGCGAGCGAGCGGATCTCCGCGAGCTCCGGGGTGAGCGGTGCGAGCGCGCAGCAGCCGGCGAACGTGTCGTCGTCCACAGCGACCTGGAAGTCTTCGAGGTTCGCTGCAAGGAACTCCCGCGTCCGCGACAGCATGCGGTCCTCGTGGGCGTAGACATCGATGAGCGTTTGGATCGCGTCGACGTCCGACCCGAGTGCTGCGCGCACCATCACGACGCGAAGGCGGCTTTCGCCTCCGCCAGTGCCTCGCGGACCCGGTCGGGAGCCGTGCCGCCGGGCGATCGCCGTGTCCCGAGCGACCGCTCGATCGAAAGCGCCGCCGTCGCGTCGTCACCGAATCGCACGTCGTGACCGCGAAGGTCGGCGAGGCTGAGGCCGGCGAGGTCAAGGCCGCTGGCGAGCCGGTCGCGCACGATTCTGCCAACGATCTCGTGCGCCTCGCGGAACGGGACGCCGCGCAGAGCCAGGTGGTCGGCGAGGTCGGTGGCGACGAGCATCCCGCGCTCGGTCGCGCGACGCATCGCCGTGCGGTCGAAGCGCAGCTCCTCGACCACGAGCGCAAGCGTGTCCAGCGCCGGGGCGACGGTGGCGGCGTCATACAAGGGCACGCGTTGCTCTTGCAGGTCGCCGTCGTAGGCGAGGGGCAGGCCCTTCAGCGTCGTGAGGATCGCGACCAGGTCGCCGATGATCCGCCCCGCCCGTCCGCGCACGAGCTCGGCCACATCCGGGTTCTTCTTCTGCGGCATGATGCTCGAACCCGTCGCGTGAGCGTCGCTCACCTCGGCGAAGCCAAATTCAGCCCCGGTCCAGAGCGCGAGCTCCTCGGCGATGCGGGACGCGTGGACCGCGGCCAGCGCCGCCACGAACGCGAGCTCGGCGACGAAGTCGCGATCGGCGACGGCGTCGATGCTGTTGCGGAAGACGGCGGCGAGCCCGAGCTCCGTCGCGACCGCCTGCGGGTCCACCGGGTACGGCGAGCCGGCGAGTGCGGCCGCGCCGAGCGGCGATACGGCGGCGCGTGTCCGGGCATCGGCGACCCGCGCGCGATCGCGCCGGAAGGCCTCGACATGCGCGAGCAGGTGGTGCGCGAGCGAGACCGGCTGGGCGCGCTGCAGATGGGTGTAGCCGGGCATGACTGTATCGATCTCGTCGGCCGCCCGGGCGATCAGCGCAGATCCGAGTCGCCGGAGCGATCCATCGAGCCCGTCAAGTGCGTCGAGCGTGAAGAGGCGCAGGTCGAGCGCCACTTGGTCGTTGCGGCTGCGGGCGGTATGCAGCCGCCCGGCGACTTCGCCGAGCCGGGACGCGAGGACCCGCTCGACCGCCGAGTGCACGTCCTCGGCGTCGTCAGGCCACGGGAACACGCCGGCAGAGAGCTCGGTATCGATCCGCTCGAGCGCGGCGACGAGCGCGTCGGCGTCGCCGGTGGGGATGATCCCCCGCTTCCCGAGCATCCGCGCGTGCGCGAGGCTGCCGCGGACGTCGTGACGCGCAATGCGCTTGTCGAGCTCGAGCGATGACGTGAACGCGCGGATGCGCGGGTCGAGCCCCGTCGCGAAGCGGCCCTTCCAAAGATCGCTCATTTCCGCCCTGTCTTCCTCTTCGTCACCTTGGCCGTCGCGACGTTCTTCGGGATCGCGAGCGTCGCCTCGGTATCGGCGCCCCAGAGGGCCTGGACGCGCGATTGGTTACGCAGGGGCAACCCGAAGACGCCGATGAAACCCTCCGCGGCCTTGTGGTCGTAGAGGTCTCCCTTGCCATAGGTGGCCAGCGAGATGGAGTAGAGCGAATGGTCCGACCGCCGGCCGACGACGGTGGCCGTGCCCTTATGGAGCTTCAACCGGATCTCGCCGGTGACGAAGCGCTGCGTCGATCGGACGTATGCGGCGAGATCCTGGTGATGGGCAGTGAACCAGAGTCCGTTGTATACGAGGTCCGCATATTCGTCGGCCACGCGCGCTTTGGACCGGAGCGACTCCTTCGCGAGCACCATGTCCTCGAGCGCGCGGTGCGCGAGGTGGAGTACGACGGCAGCCGGGGCCTCGTAGATCTCGCGCGATTTGATGCCGACGAGCCGGTTCTCGATCTGGTCGATCCGTCCGACGCCGTGCTTCCCCGCGAGCGCGTTCAGCTTCTCGATGAGCGCCACACCGCCCTGCGCGTGACCGTCGAGCGACACCGGCACTCCCTCGCGGAACGCGATGACGATCTCCTTCGGCCGCTCGGGCGCCTCATCTGGATCGACCGTCCACTGGAAAACGTCGCGCGGTGGCGCGCCCCATGGATCCTCGAGCACGCCGGCCTCGATCGAACGGCCCCAGAGGTTCTCGTCGACGCTGTACGGGCTCTTCTTCGTGACCGGCACCGGAATGCCGCGCGCCTTCGCGTAGTCGATCTCCTCGTCGCGGGTCATGTTCATGCCGCCGCGCATCGGCGCGACCACCGTCATCTCGGGCGCGAGCGCGCCGACCGCGAGATCGAACCGCACCTGGTCGTTCCCCTTGCCGGTGCAGCCGTGCGCGACGATGTGCGCACCCTCTTCGCGGGCGGCATCGACGAGCAGCTTCGCGAGCAGTGGCCGTCCGAGCGCCGTGGCGAGCGGGTAGCGGCCTTCGTAGAGCGCGCCGGCCTGAAGCGCCGGCCACACGAAGTAATGGACGAACGGCTCGCGCGCGTCCTGGACGATCGCCTTGCGAGCGCCACTCGCGATCGCCTTCCGCTGGACAGCCGCCAGATCCTTGACCGTGCCCAGGTCCCCGGTGCAGGTCACCACGTCGAAGCCGTGCGTCTCGCGCAGCCACGCGACCGCGACGGACGTGTCGAGGCCCCCGGAATACGCGAGCACACAGGTCTCCCCCATCGTCATTGACCCCTCCTTGCCAGCGCACCCGCCCCGTACTGCGACAGCCGCGTCCTGAGCGAGCGCGCCCGCGCCGGATCCGGCGCGGCGACGAACACGGTGTCGTCCCCCGCGATCGTGCCCACGATGTCCGCGAACCCGGAGGTATCGAGGGCGATGGCGAGCGCGTTCGCTGTGCCGGGCGGCGAGCGCAGCACGACCATGTTGCCCGCGACCGCACTCGCGACCGGATAGTCCTCACAGAACCGGCGCAGGCGCTCCACGCCTCCTGACGCCGCGGCCACGGCCGGCGGCGCGTACACGTGCGCTCCGTCGCGCCCGACCTTCACGAGACCGAGCTCGACGATGTCGCGCGACACGGTCGCCTGCGTCGCCGGAAATCCCGCGGAGCGCAGGGCGCGAACGACCTCGAGCTGGGTCGAGAGCCGCCGCTCTCCCACGAGCCGAAGCAGGGCCTGCTGCCGGTGTTGCTTGCGTCCGTTGAGCTCGTTCATGCGCGTGCCTCGAAGACAGTCCCGGCGAGCTCCCCCGACAGGAGCGCCTCGACCGCGTCGACATCGCGCGAGGAAACGATCGCGGCGCGGCAGCCGGCCGCGGCGGCGACGAGGCAGGCCTCGACCTTGGGGAGCATCCCGCCTTCGATCGTGCCGTCGTCGACGAGCGCTTTGGCCCGGTCGCGGTCGAGGCGGGTGATGACCTTGCCGTCCTTGCCGCGCACGCCGGGGACGTCCGTGACGAACGCGAGCAGGCGCGCGGCGATGCTGGCCGCAATCGCGCCGGCCGCGCTGTCTCCGTTCACATTCACGATGACGCCGCCGCTATCGACCGCCGCCGGGGCGATCACCGGCACCCGGAGGGCATCGAGCAGTTCCTCCACGAGCGAGCTGTCGACCATGGCGACGCGGCCAACGAGGCCGAGTGAGGGCTCCGCGCGTTCGGCACGGAGCATCCCGCCGTCCACCCCCGAGAGTCCGACGGCCGGCACGCCCTTCGCGTGGAGGCGCGCGACGAGGGTTGTGTTGACCAGGCCGGCAAGGACCGCGAGCGCGACGTCACGGGTCGCCTCGTCGGTGACCCGGAGGCCGCGCTCGAAGCGAACCTCGAGCCCGAGCCGCTTCGTCCATTCGCCGACGAGCGGACCGCCGCCATGCACGACGACGAGCGGTCGTCCGGCGTCGTGCAGCGATGCGGCGAGACTGAGCGCGCCGTCGTCCTCGCCGGCGACGCTGCCCCCGAGCTTGAGAACGACGGTCTCGCGCAACCGTTCGGTGGTCGCAGTACTGCCGTCGCTACGTGGTGTATTCGGCATTGATCCTCACGTACTCGGCCGAGAGGTCGGTACCCCAGGCGCGCGCGCTACCGGAGCCGAGCCCGAGGTCCACCTCGATCGTGACCTCGCTGCGACCGAAGACCAACCGCACCGCCGCGTCGTCGAACGCCGACGGCGTGCCGGACCGATAGACCGAGATCCCGCCTATCGCGACCGAGGCCTTCGCGGCGTCGACTCGCGCCCCGGACCGCCCGGCCGCGGCAAGGATGCGTCCCCAGTTCGGGTCCGCGCCATGGATGGCGGTCTTCACCAGGTTCGACGTCGTGACGGTGCGCGCCGCCAGCCGGGCATCGTTTTCGGAACCGGCTCCGGTCACCCGTACCTCGAAAACCTTCTTGACGCCCTCGCCGTCAGCGACGATGGCGCGCGCGAGATCCAGGCACACAGCCGTGAGCGCGTCGAGGAATGCCGGCCCGTCGGACGGGCCGATGCGGACGCCGGAGGCGCCGTTCGCGAGCACGAGCAGCGTGTCGTTGGTACTCGTGTCACCGTCGACCGAGATCGCGTTAAATGTCTCGGACGCCGCGTGTTGCAGCATCGGGCGGAGGGCCGCACCGTCGATGTGCGCATCCGTCGTGATGAAGCACAGCAGCGTCGCCATGTTCGGGTGGATCATCCCGGCGCCCTTCGCGATCCCGCCGATGCGGACCGCGCGATCGCCAAGGCTGACCTCGCGCTCGACGACCTTCGGCTTGGTGTCGGTGGTCATGATCGCCCGCGAGGCCGCGTCCCAGCCGTCGGCCGAGAGCGCGATCCGGCCGATCGCGGGCACGATACGGTCGGCGGGCATCGGGACGCCGATGAGGCCGGTGCTCGCGACCCCGACGTCGTCGGCGCCGACCCCAACAAGGGTGGCCGCCGCCTCGCTCATCGCGAGCGCGTCGCGCTCGCCCTGCGCCCCCGTACATGCATTCGCGTTGCCCGAATTCACAACGATCGCGCGCAGGTGACCGCGGCTCACCCGCTTCTTCGTGATCAGGCATGGCGCGGCGATCACCTGGTTGGTCGTGAAAACGCCCGCGGCGTGGCAGTGCTCTGCCGTGGAGGCGATGACCGCGACGTCGAGGCGATCCGTGCCCGCGTGCTTCACGCCCGCGGCGACGGCGCCGGCGACGAAGCCGCGCGCGAACGTGACGCCTCGTGGGTCGGTCACGGCCACAGCGGGAGCGCCTCGAGTCCCATCGTCTCGGGCAGCCCGCACATCACATTGAAGTTCTGCACGGCCTGTCCGGCCGCGCCTTTCATCAGGTTGTCGATGACGCCGACCACGACCAGCCGGCGGTTTTCCTCATCGACGACAGCGTGCACGAGGCACCAATTGCTCCCAAGGGTGGCTTTCGTCGGCGGGAACGTCGGGGTCACCCGCACGAATGGCTCGCCGCTGTAGTCCAGGGCGTAGGCCTCGCTCACCTGGCCCGCGGTCACGCCGTCGCGGAGCGGCGCGTAGCACGTGGCGATGAGCCCGCGGGTCATCGGGATGAGGTGCGGGGTGAAGGTCAGCCGCGGTACCAGGCCGAGCGAGCGGAGACCCTGCGCGATCTCGGGCGTATGCCGGTGCCGCGGGACGCCGTAGGCGCGGACGCTCTCGTCCACCGTCCCATAGAGGTACGCGTCGTCCACGACGTGGCCCGCGCCGGACACGCCGGACTTGGCGTCGACAATGACGTCCGGTCCGATCAGACCGTGACGCGCCGCAGGAGCCAGCGCGAGGAGCGACGCAGTCGGATAGCAGCCCGGGTTCGCGACGATGGCGGCGGCCGGCAGCGCGGTCCGCGCCAGCTCGGTTAGGCCGTACACGCTCCTCGCCAGGAGCTCGGGCGCAGGGTGCGCGTAGCCGTACCAGCGGTCATAGGCCGCGGGATCGGTCAAGCGGAAGTCGCTACCGATGTCGATGATCCGCCGTCCCTCGCGAAGCCAGCCCGGTACCTGCTTCGCGGCCTCTCCGGCTGGCAGGGCCGTGAAGACGACCAGGGCGTCGCCGACGCCTGTGCCGATGACGAGCCCATCGGATGCGCCATGCAGGTGCGGCTGCACCGACCGAAGCGGCTCGCCCTGATGGCTGCGCGCGACGGCGGCCACGACCTGGACGCCGGGATGACGAAGCAACAGGCGGGCGAGCTCGCCCCCGGCGTAGCCGGTGGCGCCGACGATCGCGACCTTCGTGGCCATTGAGGGATTATGCAGCGGAGTGGATATTTATGCAAGCGCCGCGGGCCAAGCGCGGTCGTGAGCGCGCACAGTCCTACGGGAGGATCCCCCGTTGGTGGATCGCCTTCGCGACCCGCTCGACCGCGACGATGAACGCGGCCTCGCGCCGGCTGCAGTCGTACGCGGCGGCCTTCGCGAGACAGATTCCATCGCCCGGCGCATGTAGATCTCGAGCCGGCGCTCGACCTCGAGCTCCCAATAGCATTGCGTCCGAATCTGGACCCATTCGAAGTACGAGACGACGACGCCGCCCGTGTGGATATCGGGCACGATGACCACACCGCGGTCGTCAGGATGCGGTCGGCGTCCGCCGTGATGGGCCCGTTCGCGCCTTCGACGAGGATGGGAGCGCGCACTTCGGAAGGCTTTGTCGCGTGTGATCTGCGCCTCGAGCGCTGCCGGGACGAGCACGTCGACATCCATGGCCAGGGAGCTCGGCATTGCTGATGCGCGCCACTCCGGGCAGGTCCTCGCGGCGCCCGCGCAATCCGCAAAGGTCGACCGGCTTCCCGGTGACGACCTCAGGCGACAGCTGCCCGGTCATCATCGTGGACGGTGTCGACGATCCAGGCCATGGTCTGTGCGTCGGTGTTCACGTCGGGTGCGGGAATGTCCTTTTCCGGCCCGATGATCGGCAGGATCGCGGCCGGCATCTTGAGTGCGTTCATCGTCTCTGTCTCTCCATGTGGATGATCGCCGGCTCCGGAACGTAGCCGAGCCGCCGGTTCACCGCGAGCATCGGCAGATTGTCCTTGTCGTTCGACGTACCGGTGAAGCGCACGCCCGCGACGCGCAGGGCGGTGATCGCTTTGAGCTTCAGCGCGAGCGCCAGGCCCTTGCCCCGCTGATCGCGATCGACGCCGGTCATGATGGTGTGCGCCACGCCAGTGCGCGTGATCTCGCTCAGCGTCAGGCCGACGAGCCGCCCCTCACGCAGCGCATAGAAGGACGCGCTCGCAGCGAAGGTCGGGCTGCCGGGACCGTCGGCCAGCCATTGATCGAACGTCTCCGTCGGGCGGAGCCGCGGGCGCGGGATATCCTGGACGTAGCGCCGGTGCGCCGCGTGGGCCTCGCGGAGCGCCGCATCGGTGCCGCGCTCGCGCATCCGGGCGCCGTGGTCCAGGAGTCGGACGCCCGCCCGCGTGGCGAGGTCGTCGGGATCGGGGAACCGCGCCGTATCGCAGGCCTCGAGATCGAGAAAGGCGCGAAAGCGCCGATGGAATTCCGTGTAGCCGCGCCTGCGGGCGAACGACACCCCGCGTGGCTCGTCCTCGCGCAGCAGGGCGACGATCCTGGTCGCGCGCTCGGCGGCGGCGTAGGCCTCCACGCGATCGGCGAGGACCTGACCGATCCCGCGACCGGTCCGGGTATGGTCGACGCGCACGAACGCCCGCAGGACACCTGGGATCCCGATCTGGCCGAGCCCATCGTCGGCGAAGGCGAATGCGACGATCGTCCCATCGGCATCGTCGACGACCACCCGCAGCCGGGACGCATCGGCGGGTGCCAGGCTTTCGGCGTGCCGCGCGTCAGCAAGCGTCAGCCGGCCGAGCGGCCGCGCGTGGCGGTTCTCAAGCTCCGTCATCGGGCCAAGGTCATCTTGCTGCCATCCGCGCGCGCGAAGCCCCTGGGGTAATTGCGCCGGACCATCCGCCAGGGCGCTGAAGGCCGTCATCACCGGACGCGAGCATAGGCGTGGCCCGCCGTCAGGCGGTGCGCTTGAACCGGCGTGAGGTCGGGTCTACGGGGCGCGGACGCGTGCGAAGTCGAAGAACATGCGCTCCGAGCCGCCGAACAGGTCTCGGCCTCTTGTCGAAAGCCGCGACCCGTCGCTGAAGACGAGCATCACGGCGAAGCCCTCGGAGCGCTCGGTGACCCCGACGCTCAACGGGACAACATCGGTCACGTCGGCCCACGCGTGGTCGCGGGACAACACCGGAAGTCCGGATGCGCTGTGGATCCCGGCCGCATCGACCGTCGTCCGCATGAAGGCCGACGGGAGCAGCAGCGCGAGCGCGATGACGCCCACGAGCGCCGCGACCCGCGGCTCCAGCACGAGTCGAGCGATCGCGCGACGCGCCGGCGCAGCCGGACCGGGCGCGTTCCGGTGCCAGCCGCGCAGCGTGCCGCGCGCCCAGATGCGAGCCGGCTCGCCGAGGCCGATACGCGCGACCGCCGCGGCGAGCGCCGCCGCGCCGGCGAACGCCGCGATGAGCGTGCGCGGGTCATAGGGCGCGATCCGCGGCTGGATCACAAACGCGCCCGGCGCCGGCGCGACGCGCGCCACGAGCTGCAGGACGATCGGGATGGACGCGACCAGGATCAGCCCGACGAGCGCCGTGCACACGCCGACCGCGACCGGCACGACCGGGTCGTCCGCTTCAGCGAAGGCGTCCTGCGCCCGATCGATCGTGTTCGCGAGATCGTGGAGCGCGCCGGTCGAGGGATCCAGCGTGCCCGCGCGGGCCTGCTCGAGGACGTGCGCGAAAGGCGGCGCAAGCGCGGGCTCACCCACGCGATCGAGCGCCGGTACCAGCACGAGCACCGCCGCCGGCGTGATGATGCGAACGTGATCGCCCTCGACCGAGATCGCGCGCAGGTCGGGCCACGCGACCGAGCGTGAGCCGCGCGCGTCCGTCAGCCGGAGCCGCGCGGGGTCGATCTCGCAGAGCGCGTCACGCTCGCGCCAGCCGTCACGCACGCGCACCGCCTGCCGCAGCACCGAGGTCGGGCGCGACAGGGTGACCGGCTCCGCCCGCAAGCGCGCGGGGGCTATCGCGGCCAACCGCTCGTCCATTATCAAGGAGAACGGCCGCTGGCCCCCAGCGTCACGCGGCTGAACCGGAGCTGCTCCCCGGGCGCGGCCTGGGCCACTCGGCCGACGTCGCGTGTGACGACGGTGCCGATGATCGGGTACCCGCCGGTCGTCTGATGATCGGCGAGGAGCACGATCGGCGCGCCGCCCCGCGGCACCTGGATGGCACCAGCGACGATCCCGCAAGTCAGCAACTCGCCGGCCAGCGGCGGGACGGCCGGACCGTCCAGGCGTACGCCCATGCGATCGCTCTCCGCGAGGACGACGTAAGCCGAGGCGAAGAACCGGTCCACGCTGTCGCGGTCGAAGCGGTCTTCGTGCGGTCCGGCGATCGCGCGCACTGGACCGTCGTACCCGGGCGGCGCGATGGTACGGCCGGCGACCTCCATCCCGGCGCCCCCAGTCGTCGAGGACCCGAGGGGAAGCTCGTCGCCGGCCGCGAGGGCGCGTGGGAACGGCCCAAGCGCGGCCGGGAGGTAGGTCGCGCGCGATCCCTGGACCAGCGGCAGGTCGATCCCGCCGCTGATCGCGACGTACGCGAAGCGCGTGCGCGGCGAGCCGTCAACCACGACCTCCTCGCCGGGCCGCGCGAGCACGCTCGTCCAGCCGACGTTCGCTGCGCGCGTCCGAATGCGCACGTCGCGTCCGGTCGCCGCGACGATGCGCCGGTCGGAGCACCGGAACGCGAACGGCAGGCCGATGACCTCGATCGCCGCCTGGTCCGGGTCGCAACCGCAGAGCGCGAGCGCCGCCGCGAACGCGGTCGGGTCCGCCGGACCCGAGGGCGGTACGCCAAGCCGCGCTCCAGCGGGGCGGCCGCGATCCTGGACGGTGGCGCGCATGCCGGGCGCGATGATCCGGATCAATGCGGCACGAAGCGAACGCGATCGGCGGGTCGGATGCGCGCGGGTGGATCGGCGCTCGGATCGAAGAGCGGCAGATCCGTGCGTCCGATGAGCCGCCAGCCGCCGGGCGAGGCGAACGGGTACACGATGGTCTGGCCGTTGGCCACTGCGACCGAACCCGCGGGAACGCGCGCCCGCGGAGACGCACGACGCGGAGCGACGATCCCGGGATGGAGCAGCCCGCAATAGGCCAGGCCGGGCATGAAGCCAAGGAAGAACGCTTGGTACTCGCGCCCGGCGTGCGCCGCGACGAGCTCGGCGGCGGTCATGCCAGACAGCGCGGCCGTCTCTTCGAGGTCGGGGCCGTCGTAGGTCGTCGGGATCTCGATCACCCGTCCGGCGGCCCTGTCCCCGAGCTGCGGCCGTTCCAGCGCGAGCTCGCGCGCCGCCGTGAGCGCGTCGGCCGTCGACACGTGCGACGGCTCGAACCGCAGGACGACGGAGGCATAGGCCGGGATCGCCTCGCCCAGCCCGCGCGTCTCCCAGAGATCGGCGAGAGCGCGCGCGGTCTCGACGATCGCGGGATCGATCCGCTGCTCGAGCTCGATGAGGAACGCGCTGTCGCCGAACGCGCGGACCGTCATGCCGCCCGTCCCACCCGCACTCCGGCCGAATCGAACACGGCCCGCACGGCGCGCAGGATCTCAGCCGCGCCCCCTGTGTCTCCGTGGACGCAGAGCGTGTCCACCGAGAGTCGCAGGAAGCTGCCGTCGCCGGCCGGCACCCCGCCGTCGCGGACGAACGAGAGGGCCTGAGCCGCGGCACGCCCAGGATCGGTGACCAGCGCATCGGGCAGGGCGCGAGAGCGCAGCGTCCCGTCGGGCTCGTAGGCCCGATCGATGAATCCTTCGCGCACGACGCGCAGGCCGGCTGCGCGAGCCGCCACGTCGAGCGCCGACGCCGGGAACGCGAATACCAGCAGGCGTGGGTCGGCGCGTAGTACGGCGGCGGCGATCGCGCCGGCAACGCCCGGGTCGTGCTGCGCCGTGTTGTACAGCGCGCCGTGCGCTTTCACGTGGACGACCGGGACGCCCTCTGACCTGGCGATCCGCGCCAACGCCTCGATCTGAGTGACGAGGTCGAGCGTCAGCTCTTCCAGCGGCAGGGCGACCGCCTGGCGCCCGAAGTTCGCCGGGTCGCGGTAGCCCGGATGCGCGCCGACCGCGACGCCGTGCGCCTTCGCGAGCCGGACCGTCTCGCGCATCGTCCCATCATCCCCGGCGTGCGCGCCGCACGCGACATTCGCCGAGGTGATGAGCGGCATGATCGCGGCGTCGGTGCCCGCACCTTCACCGAGGTCGCTGTTCAGGTCGATCGTGCTCATTGGTAGGGGGTTCCCGACAGGACATCGTTTCCATGCGGACCGCCAACACATCGTTTCCATCGTCGGCCTGATGGCCGACATGCGCGCCATACGTTCCGCGGCACAAGCGTGCCGGGGAGGTTGGCGTGGACGAAGAAGGCAAGCGCCG
>DASZZF010000016.1:0-64562 GCA_035543375.1 Candidatus Limnocylindria bacterium | reverse complement strand
GGCGATGCCGGCGCTCGGTCGCGACCCGCACGGCGCGCGCCTGGTCGCCGGAAAGGTTTCGCGGCGTGTCGGGCAGCTGGGCCTGCTCGAGCGTGGTCACGCCACCTCCCTCGGGGCCCGCAGGCGCGCCGGCTTGGCGGTATGAAGCTCGTGCCAGATGTGCAGGCGAAACTCGGTGAAGCGTGGATCGGACCGCACCGCGTCGGCGTTGCGCGGCCATCCGAACGGCATGTCGAGCACCTCCTTGATGCGGCCGGGACGCGCGCTCATCACCGTGATGCGGTCGCCGAGCACGATCGCCTCGTCGATCGAGTGTGTAATGAAAACCATGGTCTTGCGCTCGTCCGGCCGCTCCATCAGCGCAAGCAGCTCTTCTTGCAGAATTTCACGCGTCTGCGCGTCGAGCGCGGCGAACGGCTCGTCCAGGAGCAGGATCTGCGGGTCCGTGAGGAGGGCGCGCGCGAGATTCACGCGCTGCTGCATGCCGCCGGAGAGCTCCCCCGGATACGCGTCCTCGAAGCCGCCGAGTCCGACAAGGTCGATCTGCTGCTTCGCCTTCGCGGCGGCCTCGTCGCGCGGCATCCGCCGCTGCGCCTCGACGCCGAAGATGACATTGCCGAGGACGGTGCGCCACGGCAGGAGGCCGGGCTGCTGGAAGACCATCGCGCGATCGGGGCCCGGCTTGCTGATGTCCTTTCCTTCGAGCTTGAGACTGCCGCCACCGATGGGCAGGAGCCCGTCGACGGCGTTGAGGAACGTGGTCTTGCCGCAGCCGGACGGACCGACGATGGCGACGAATTCACCATCGTGGATCTCGAGGTCCACGCCCTGGACCGCCGTGAAGACGGAGCGCGACCGCTCGAGCCAGTACTCGATGAGGACGTTCTTCGCCACGAGCTTCACCGACCGGTCCTGCACCGGGTCTAGCCGAGCTTCCCGTCCGAGGGGTGTGGCTCGTTCTTCAGCAGGTACCCGAACCGCTCGCGGGCTTTGCGCTTCGTCTCCGCGCTCGGAGTATTGACCGGCGGGAAATCGGCACGCCATTCGAATGGACGCGTCGCGTCGATGATCGCGCGGGAGCTGTGGCCCTTCTTGTCGCGCGGGATGCGGGGGTCGAGCGGGCCGCTCCACGCGCGGTTAATGAAGTCGATCGATTCGATCGGATCGGATCGCGAGGCCATCGCCCAGATCACTTCTTCCAGGTCCATCACGTCGATGTCGTCGTCGACAACGATGACGTAGCGGCCGAGGTACGCGCCGGCGTGCACGGTCGCCGCGAGGTGCCCCGCCTGCCGTGCGTGCCCGGCGTAGCGCTGCTCGATGCTCACCGCGTTGAACAAGCGTGACCCGCCGACCTCGTGGCACCAGACGCCCTTGAGTCCCGGCAGCCCGGCCGCTTCCATCTGCTGGCGCAGCTGCGCGGAGCGCAGGAATGCCCGATAGAAGGACTGCTCGTCCGGCGGCTGGTTCGGCGGCGATCCGAGGATGATCGGGTCGTTGCGGTGGTAGATCGCCTCGACCTGCATGAACGGCTCGGGCCGTGCGTCGCTCGCGTAATAGCCGGTCCATTCCCCGAAGGGACCCTCGACGATCCGCTCCTGCGGGTCGACCCAGCCCTCGATCACGATCTCGGCGTCGGCCGGGAGCGGGAGGCCCGTCACCGGACCCTTCACCACGCGGTATGGCTCGCCGCGCACCCCGCCGGCCCAGTCGTACTCGGTCAGCCCGAACTGGATCTCGGTGCACGCGGCGAGGAACAGGAGCGGGTCGCCGCCGGCGCAGAAGGCGATCGGCATCTTCTCGCCGCTGGCGATCCAAGCGTCGCGGTGCATCCGCCCGTGCTTGCCCGGAGAGATATAGAAGCCGAGCTTGTCCTTGCCGTGGACCATGACCCGGTAGCAGCCGAGGTTCACCCAGCCGTTGACCGGATCGCGCGTGATGTCGAAGCTGCCGGTGCCGATGTAGCGGCCCCCGTCGTCCTCGTGCCATTTGGGTGCCGGGAAGATCGTCATGTCGACGTCCTTGCCGCGCAGCACGTTCTCGAAGATCGGGCCGTCCTTCACCAGGGTCGACGGGATCGGCTTGATCCCCGCCGAGATCCGGCCCTGCCATGCCTTCACGAGATCGTGCGGCGAGGCCTTCGGGTCGAGCCCGAGCGTGAGCGCTAGGCGCGGGAACCAGCCGAGGCCGTTGGAGAGGACTCGGAAGCCCTTCTTGTAGCCGGGGATGTCATCGAAGAGGAGCGCCGGCGTGCCGTGGACCCGGCCGGTGAGCTCCGTGGCCATGCCGATCTCGTCCTCGGCGCGCGCGCCGTTGACGACGCGGAGCTCGCCCAGCTCGTGGATCCGCTTCAGCCAGTCTCGGAGGTCACGGAACGTCTGCGTAGGCCGCTCGGCGATCGCCATCAGTCATCTCTCCCGACCCAGATCCGCGAGACAAGTGTGAACGACTTGTAGGTGAATGCGCAAATGGTTATACCACTGGCCTGTCCGGTGTCGGGCCGTTCTTGGATCTGCGACGGTCGTGGGAGGTGCGGGATGGCTCGTCAACGGGCGACCTTGGCGCTGATGCTCGTGCTGGCGACGGTCGCGGCGGCCTGTGGCGGCGCCGGGACGACGGCACCGGCACCCACGAGCGGAGGGAGCGCCGGTCCATCCGCCGCAGCCACGGCGCGACCCGTCGTCAGGCTCGTCGTCGGCTACAGCGAGATCTATGAGGGCGAGCTGCCGGTCTGGGCAGCGTTCGAGGCGGGGATCTTCAAAGCGAACGGGCTCGACGTCGACCTTCGTTACACCGCGAGCACGACCGGCATCGCCGCACTGCTCGCGGGCGAGACGCAGGTCTTCCAAGGCGGCGGCTCGGAGACGCTGAGCGCGGTGGTTGGCGGCGCGGACCTCATCGTCATCGGCAACGTCGTGCCGGTGTATCCATACACCTTCGTGGTCCCGGCCGAGATCAAGACCCTCGCCGATCTCAAGGGAAAGAAGGTCGGCGTCAGCAACCCCGGCTCGACGTCGGACATCGCGACGCGCGTCGGTCTCGCCAAGGTCGGGATCGACCCGAACAAGGACGTGATCATCGTCGCCGTCGGTTCCTCGCAGAACCGGACGGCCGCGCTCATCAGTGGCGCGATCCAGGGCGGGCTCGACCAGCCGCCGTATTCCTACGATCTGGAGAGCAGGGGCTTCCATTCCCTCTTCTCGATGGCCGAGCAGAAGCTGCCGATCGTGAACAACGGGATCATCGTCAAGCGGCAGTTCGCGACGGAGCAGAAGGACGTGGTCCAGCGCTACGTCGATTCGATCGTCCAGTCGATCGCGAGACTCAAGACCGACAAGGCGCTCGCGGTCTCGGTCTACAAGAAGTACCTCAAGATCGACGACGTCGCGACGCTCGAGCGGACCTGGGAATACGCGACCAAGCAGCTCTTCCCTTCGCTCCCTTCGCCTAAGCTCGACCAATGGGGCGACATCGTGGCCGAGCTCGGCAAGAACAACGACAAGATCAAGACGTTCGACGTCTCGAAGATCCTCGACGACACGTTCGTGCAGAGCGCCGCGAGGCGGGGCCTGGACAAGCCCTAGATGTGCGAGGCGACGGCGGACGGAGGCACGGCCCCGACCGGACGTGCCGTCCATCGGCCGCCATCGATCATCGTGCCGGACGACCTCCTGGCCTACGCGCGATTCGTCGCCGATGAGCCCGAGATCCGCCGGACCGCTGCCGGTTTCATCGGGTACGGAGCGACGAAGCCGGGGGACCGCGTGCTCCTTGCGGCGGACACCCATTTCGATGGGCTCGTGGTCGACGCGATGGCCCGCGCGCTCCGGGACAAGGGAGCGAAGGTGGACGTCATCGTCGCCCAGGCCGAGCCCGATCGCGAGTTCGAGGACGCGGACGAGCTCCGCGCGGCCATCCGCCGCCGGCCCTGGTCTGAGGAGCCGCGGCGCTGGGAGGGCATCCCGTGGGTCGAGGAGATCGCGCTGAAGCGCGGCTACGACCTCCTCGTGCACGGCAAGGGCGGGGGCATCCCGGATACGCCGCACCGCTACGAGGCGTTCCCCTGGCTCCAGGCCGATCAGTTCGCGAGCGACGCGACCACCTACCCGCGCGAGCTCCACACGCTCATCAACCGCCGCGCTTGGGAGCCGTTCTGGACGCACGCACCGGGCGGACAGGTGCATGTCACCGATCCCGAAGGCACGGACGTCACCTGGGACATGTGGCCCGAGTATTTCGAGCATCCGACCGCGATGTTCGGTCCGGTGCCGCGGTGGAATCATCTGATGAGCCATCCGCCCACGCCGCTGTCTCCCCGCGAGAGCGCGACCGGCGTGGTCAAGGGCACGACGAACCACTTCGGCCGGCCGTACCCGCCGATCACCGTGCGCGTCCTGAACGGGCGGGTCGAGAGCGTCGAGGACGGCGGACCGTACGGCGAGCTCTGGCGCGAGCTGATGGACGAGGCGAAGGGCATCCAGTACCCGTGCTTCCCCCGACCTGGCCTGTTCTGGATGTGGGAGGCGGCGATCGGGACGAACCCGAAGATCGCGCGCCCGCGTAACATCCGGTTCCTGAGCTCCGGCGGCTTCGAATGGGAGCGGCGGCGCAGCGGGATCGTGCACCTCGGATTCGGCACGCAGTGGCGCGGGCCCGAGGAGCGCTGGGCCGGCGAGGCCGGACTGGTCTACGGCCACCTGCACATCCACCTGATGTTCGCGACGATCACGCTCACCGCGGCGGACGGCAGCGAGCACCCGATCCTCGAGCGCGGGCGGATGGTCGCGCTCGACGACCCCGACGTGCGCCGGGTGGCCGCCCGCTACGGCGACCCCGATCGCATCCTCGCGGTCGACTGGCAGCCGAAGGTGCCGAGCATCAGCGTCCCGGGCGATTACGCCCACTACGCGAGCGATCCGGCCGCCTACATTTACGGCGAGAGCAGGTAGGGCCAGCCTACTTCGCGAGGATCTGCTTGACGAAGCCGCTGGCCTCGAGCTCATCGAGGATGCTGACGTCGACGAAGTCCGCCGGCTTCGCGTTCTTCGCGCTCGCCTGCGTCTGCGAGATCGTCGTATCGAACAGGTTCTTGATCCCCGTGAGCGAGGGCCGCGGCACGTCCGGGTACACGTTCTTCGTGTAGAAGTCGTATGCCGGCCGCATGTCTTCGACGGAGACGCTGAGGAACTTCGCGGTGGAGGCGATGGCCGCGTCGGGGTTCGTCTTGTACGCGTGGACGCCATCGATCATTGCCATGAAGAACTTCGTCAGCGTGGCGCGCTCCGCGGCAAGCGTCTTCCGGCTGGTGACGTACGCGGTGTTCGGCAGGTCGACGAGATCCGTCGCGTCGCCGACGATCTTGTAGCCCTTCTTGAGGAGCGTGGCGGTCAGCGGGTACTGGAGGACCGTGCCGTCGACCTGGCCACTTTCGAGCGCGGCCACGCGGTCGGGCTCCCCGCCGATCTGCAGCTCCGTGATGTCGGTCTTCGGATCGAGCTTGAGCTGTTGCTGCACGATCGCTTTCACGGCGAGGTCGCTGGAAGACCCGAAGCGGCTGATGGCGATCCTGGCGTTCGAGCCCTTGAGACCGCTCGCGGCGAGCGCTGGCTTCACGACGAGCTGGTACGGGAGCTTGTTGTTGATGCCACCGATGATCACCAGGTCGGCGCCTTGGAGCGCGGCGGTGAGCGCGGGCTCGTAGCCGTTCTGCCCGAGCTTGACGCTCCCGCCCACGACCGCCGCCGTGAGGAGGCTGCCGCCGGCGATCGGGCTGAGCTCGACGTCGAGTCCGTACTTCCTGAAGATCCCCTGCTCGAAGGTGAACTGCATCGGCCCGGTGCTGATCGAGATCCCGTCATACGCGACGGCGAGCTTCACGAGCGGCTCGGCCGTCGCGCTGCCGGCCGCGGTCGGGGCCACGGCCGCGCTGCCGGTCGGAGCGCACGCCGTCACGGCAATGAGGACGACGAGCGTGAGCGCGGACGATCTGGACATCAAGGGTCGAACCATCATACGTTTGGGTCAGTGTCCGCTGAACGGGTCTTCCTGCGCGGGCTCGCCGCCGAGCGCTACGCCCTTGCGGAGGAGCGGGCGCGACAGCGCGCCGCGCCGCGCGTGCGGGACGGCGGCATCGTGGTCGGCGCGCGCGACGCCGCATACGAGGGTCTCTCCGATCGATCGCAGGCCCAGTGGTACGTCGGTCCGGGCGATGATCCCTTTCTCACCCAGACGATCCAGCTGCACACGGTCGAGCTCTTTCCCGGCGGCGCGAACGAGGGCCACGGCCATCAGAACGAAGCGTTGCTGTACGTGATCGAGGGGCGCGGCTACGAGATCCATGATGGCAAGCGCTACGACTGGCGGGCCGGCGACCTCGTGGTCATCCACGCCGACTCGGTCCACCAGCATTTCAACGCGGACCCCGATCGCCGCGCGTTCGGCATCATCGCCAAGGCGAAATGCGCCTGGCTCTATCTCGGCCTCTGGCAGCAGGGTCGCCCGGCGGCGTTCGAGAAGCCCGGTTACGGACCGCGCGAGGACTGGTCGGCGCTCTGGTCGCCCGGGATCGAAACGAAGAACAAGGTCGTGACGGTGGCCGACGCGCCGTGGCGCCAGATGTCAGGCGGCCGGATGCGCGAGCTCACCGGACCGAGCGTGCGCGCCTCGAGCGTGGACCTCGCGGTCCTGGAGATCGCACCGGGCCAACGCTCGGTGCGGCACTGGCACATGGCAGATGAGGTGCTCTATGTCATCTCGGGCCGAGGCCACAGCTCCCAATGGGATGTCGAGGCCGAGATCGCCGGCCGCTACTACGCCCGTGTCGCCGAAACACCATCGCAATGGGAATTCGGGCCCGGCCAGGTGCTCTACGTCCCGCAGAACACCGTGCACGAGCACGTGAACGACTACGACGAGCCGCTGGTGCTGCTCTCCGCGAGGAACCGCCTCTTCCGGCTCCTCGGTTACGACGCCGTCGTGGAGCGCTAAGCTACTTCAGCAGGCCGCGGTCCAGGCCGCTCTGCACGTACGAGTTGTCGATGAGCTTCGCCGAGATCGACGGACTTCGCCTTGTCGTTCGCACGGCCGACCACGTCCACGATCCCGCTGAACTGCGCGACGTTGAGGAGCGGCGGATCCTTCATCACGGTCCCGCTATACAGGTCGTATGCCGCGGCCATGCCCTTGTCGTCGTCGGACTTCAGGTATTTCTTGATCGCCGCAGCGGTGAACGCCTACAGCCACCTCCGCACGCCGCGAGCGGGACCGCGAGCACGAGCCCCACCGCGAGCGATCTCCGCATCCCCGGTCCGTCCTACTCGCCCCGCCGGGTCCAGAAGCCCTCGGGGTCATAGCCGCGGATGATATGCAGCACCTCGGCTGACGGTGGGTCGGTCTCCCGGACCGCGGGCGAGGCCCGCAGCGGCCATCCGGTGTTCGCGATGCATTCGGCGGTGCTCGAGTGGGCGTGGTGCGACTCGAGCACCGCCTCGCCGTCCGGGAAGCGGAACACCCCAAGGGTCGTGATGAGCACGGCAGGTCCGCCGCGCGGCAGACCCATCCGCCGCCGCCAGTCGCCGCCGGTCCCGTAGCCCGGGGACGTGATGAAATCCACGCGCTCGCGAAGCCGCCGCTTGTCGTGCGGCATGATCACGATGAGCCGCGTCGCGAGGCTGGCAATGTCCGCGCCGCCGCCGCTTCCGGGCAGCTGGACCACAGGGTGCGCGCGGTCCGCTCCGATCGCGGTGGTGTTCAGGTTCCCGTAACGATCGATCTCGGCGCCGCCGATGAACCCCGCGTCCACGACACCCTGCTGGAGCAGCCCCATGAGATCCACCGTGCGCGCACACCAGACGGCCCCACGGACGTTCGGCGTGTCCCCCATCGTGTACAGGAGCTCGGGCGAGGGCGCGTCGCGGACAACGCCGAGCTCGAAGAGGCCGATCGCGTTCGGCGCGTGGGTCCGCTTCGCGACGACGAAGGCGATGAGCGGCAAGCGCATGCCGACGAAGACGGTCTCGCCGTCCGCGATCTCGCGCGCGGCCTGCGCGACCATGACCTCGCCGGGCGAGATCTCCATCAGAAGCGCGTTTCCGCGGCGGGCACGCCGGCTTCGCGGAGCTTCGGCCAGCGATCGCCGAGCTTCCGCAGGTAGGTCGCGTGATCCGGCAGGCCTGTCACCCACTCCGCGATCCACCGCTCGAAGCCTTCGACGTCCCGCGTCGAACGGTGGTAGTCGTGGAAGAACTCGTGGTCGCGGCGGTATCTCCCTTGCAGCGGTGAAGGATGGCAAGCGCCGGCCACCTCCACGACCGCGGCGACCTTGGTCGCCGGACAGATGGTGCGGTTCGGATCGCTCGCGATCACCGAGCGATCGACGATCTCGTCGGCGAGGATGATCACGTTGCGCGCCGCGAGCGCCGCCTCCTGCGACACGCCCCACGGGCCCCACTGGTGCGCGTTGCCGTCCATATCCGCGCGCTGGCAGGCAAGGATCGTGACGTCGGGCGTGATCGCCGGGATGAGCAGGAGCGGCGAGTCGTCGAGCGGCGACGTCGCCGCGATGAACGTCCCGTTCGCGGCCGGGATGTCGGAGCCGAGCAGCGTGCGCGTCGGGATGTACGGCGCGCCCAACGCTCCGGCGAGCAGGGACAGGCCCATCGTGAAGTTGCTGTGATCGCGGACACGGATCGCGCGCGGGACGGCCTGCTCGGTCGCGCGCCGGTAGCAATGCGCGAGACCCGCCGAGACGTTGCCCACCCAGGCGGCGTGCACGGTCGCGACGCAGCCCGCGCCGATGAGCATGTCGAACGCGATATCCGAGATGGGTCCGATGAGCTCGAGATCGACCCGCCGCTGCCGGATGAGCTCGTGGACCGCGGCGAACGGGATGGCCGGCTCGAGCGCGCAGCCGATGGCGACCGAGCTCCCGTCGGGGACGTGCGCCGCGATCGCGTCGTGCAGCGAGGTGCGCTGGTCCGGGATGTGCTTACTTCCCCTTGTAGTTCGGCTTGCGCTTCTCGGTGAACGCGGTGACACCTTCGCGCGCGTCCTCGGAAGCGAAGAGCCGGCCGACCGCCTCGTGTTCGTAGAGCATCGCGCTCTGGAACGGCATGCCACCGCCGAGCACCGTGGCCAGCTTGATCTTGCCGATCGCGAGCGTCGGCCCGGTGGCGAGCTGCGCCGCGTAGGCGTGGGCCTTCTCCTGCAGCTGGTCGGCCGCGAACAGCTCATCCACGACGCCAAGCTCCTTCGCCTGCGCCGGTTGCAGGGACGCGCCGCGGACCATCAGGTCGAGCGCCTTCTGGCGGCCGATGAGCCGGGGCAGCCGCTGGGTCCCGCCGGTGCCCGGCAGGACGCCGAGCGTCACCTCGGGGAGGCCGATGTTGTAGGTGCCTTCGGCCGCGAACCGGAAGTCGCAGCAAAGCGCGATCTCGAGGCCGCCACCGAGACAGTGGCCGTTGATCGCAGCGACCACGACCTTCGCCGTGCGCTCGAACTTCGACATGATCTCGTTCGCGTGGATCACGAACGCCGACTGGTAGTCCGCGTCCGTCGCCGCGAACATCTTCACGTCCGCGCCGGCCGAGAAGAACTTCTCCGACGCGCTGCGGACGACGATCGCCTTCACCACCGGGTTGAATCGCGCCTCGTCGATCGCAAGCGACAGGTCGTCGAGGAACGCCTTGTCGTAGGAGTTGGCCGGCGGCCGGTCGAGCACGATGTGGCCAACGGCGTCCCGTATCTCCAGCCGTACGACGGACATGAGGACCTCCCCGAGCGCTCCGTGGATTTCCGGCACAATCTAACCACCGAGTGGCGCGCGTGCGCGCCGGCACGAGTGGAGAGGTTTCCGATGGCCAAGATGTACATCAACGGCGAGCTCGTCGATGCCCGGGGTGGCAAGACGATGGAGGTCCGCAATCCGAGCAACGGCGAGGTCGTCGGGTCGATCCCCCGCGGCACGACCGCCGATGTCGACGCCGCGGTCGACGCGGCGGCGAAGGCGTTCCCGGCATGGGCCGCCCTCGCGCCGACCAAGCGCGCGGCCCTGATGCACGCGGCCGCGGAGAAGATGAGGGCCGCGGTCCCCGAGATCGCGAAGCTGCTGACGCTCGAACAGGGCAAGCCGCTCGCGCACGCCGTGCTCGAGGCGTCGCGGGTCCAGGAGAACCTCGAGTACTACGCGGGGCTGGCGGACAAGATCCGCGGCGACTACATCCCGCTCGACGATCCGGGGAAGTTCGGTCTGACCATCCGGCGACCGATCGGTGTCGTCGTGGCGATCACGCCCTGGAACTTCCCACTCACGCTCATGGCGAACAAGGTCTGCCCGGCTCTCGCGACCGGATGCACCGTCGTGTTGAAGCCCGCGTCCACGACGCCGCTCGCGACGCAACGCGCGATCGAGGTCATCAACTCGGCCGGTCTCCCGCCAGGCGTGCTGAACATCGTGCACGGCTCCGGGAGCGAGATCGGCGACGCGCTCGTGTCCCACAAGCGCATCAACAAGGTCGCGTTCACCGGCCAGACCGAGACCGGCAAGCGGATCATGAAGCTGGCCGCGGACAACGTGACCCGGATCACGCTCGAGCTCGGCGGGAGCGACCCGGTGATCATCTGCGACGACGCGGACCTCCGCCGCGCAAGCGCGGCCACCGCGATCGGCCGCTTCTTCAACGCCGGCCAGGCATGCCTCGCGGTGAAGCGGGTCTACGTCTTCAGCGCCGTCGCGGAAGAGTTCATGGCGAAGATCGCCGACCGGGCGAAGAAGGAATGGAAGATCGGCGACGGCCTCCAGGAAGGCGTGAAGATGGGGCCGCTGCACACCGAGCACCAGCGCGCCGAAGTCGAAGCGCAGGTCGCTGACGCGGTGAAAAAGGGCGCGACGGTCCTTGCCGGCGGCACCCGGCCGGAGGGCAAAGAGTTCGAACGGGGCTGGTTCATGGAGGCCACCGTCCTCCGCGATGTGCCCGAGGACTCGCGGATGCTCACCGAAGAAGTCTTCGGACCGGCGCTTCCGATCGTGATCGTCAACGATCTCGATGAGGCCATCGCGAAAGCGAACTCCAGCGTGTACGGCCTCGGGTCGTCCATCTGGACGAAGGATCTCGCGAAGGCCCGCCGGGCGATGGAACAGATCCAGGCCGGCTACACCTGGGTGAACGACATCCAGGTCGCGTACGACCAGCTACCGTTCGGCGGCGCGAAGCAATCGGGATTCGGCAAGGAGCACGGTCTCGAGGCCCTCGACGGGTACCTCGAGAAGAAGTCTGTGGTCCTGTCGGCCGGCTAGGAGGAAAGGTGGCACAGGGCATCGCGGAGCTCATCGGGGAGGCCAAGGGTCTCGATCTGTTCAAGCCGCACGGCGCGTTCGAAGTGCACTGCGCGCACTGCCACGCCCGTCTCGACGGCAACGGCGACTGCGCGACGTGCGGCTTGATCGGACGGCCGGCCACGGAACTCGAACGACGCGGACAGACCGATCCGGATCGCGTGACCGCGTTGCTGGGCGGCGCGATCGCGAAGCGGCGGGCCTACAAGCCCGCGGCCCGGGGCTAGCCGCCCAGCGAAGCCGCGGCCCGCACGAGCTCGGCGTCCTCGCGCTCGAGGATCGCCCCGTTCCGCCGGGCCTCCGGGGTGCACAGGTACGCGACGATCCGCGCTTGCTCGCGCGGATCGCGCAGCTGCGTGTCGAGATAGCCCGGGTGAAAGGCGCAGACGGTGATGCCGGTGCGGTCCATCTCGAGCGCGAGCACCCGCGTGAGCTGATCGACCGCGGCCTTGGCGGCGCAGTACGCGCTCCACCCGGCACTCGCCGTGTCGGCAGCGCCGCTCGAGATGTTCACCACCCGGCCGAAGTCACGATCGAGCATCCCCGGGAGCACCGCACGGGTCACGAGATACGTGCCGCCGACGTTGATAGCGATGCTGCGCAGCCAGGAGACGCTGCTGGTCTCCGCGAGCGGGCCCACCGGATCGAGGACTCCGGCGTTGTTCACCAGGATCGAGGGCGGCCCGACCCAGCGCTCGGTCGCGAGGACGAGCTCCTGCACCTGGCGCTCATCGGCGACGTCCGCTGTCTGCGCGAGCGCCTTGCCGCCGCCGGCCTTGATCGCCTTGACCGCGTCGTCGAGCTCGGGCGCGTTGCGCGATGCCACGACGACGGCGGCGCCAAGCGACGCGAGCGTCTCCGCGATCGCGCGACCGAAGCCGCGGCCGCCGCCGGTCACGATCGCGTTCTGACCGCTCAGGACCTTCGCCGTCATGCGGGCACCGCGAGCTGCGCCGCGAGGGTAGCGGCGAGCCGGTCGATGTCCGGCTCGCGATGGAGCGCCCAGAACGAGATGCGGATCGCGTCAGATTCATCGATGAGCTTGACCACGATGCGCTCGTCGTCCCAGAGGCGCCGTACGATCCCCGCCGCGTCGCCCCCGCGAGGCCGCACGACGACGATGCCGGTCGGCTCGGCGGTCTGTCCCAACAGCTCGAGCGGAAGGCCAGAGAGCGCCTGCAACAGCCGCTCTCGCAGCGAGCGCACGCGTTCCCCCACCGTCGGACCCAGGCCCTGATGGACCAGGATCGCCTGCCGGAGGCCGACGAAGGCCGCGGCGTCGACCGTCCCGGTCTCGAACCGCGTTCCGTCGGGATGCAGGGTCATATGCCCCGCGAAGTCGTTCGTCTCGCGCGACCGCCAGCCGACCCGGTCGGGCGCCCACCGCTCGGGATCGCGGACCCAGATCGCGCCTGTCGCGAGCGGTCCGTGCATCCATTTGTGACCGAGGAACACCGCGGCGTCCATCCCGAGCGACCGCACGTCCACGCCGATCTGACCGAGCGCCTGCGCGCAGTCGACGATGCTGATCGCCCCCGCCGCGCGCGCCTGCCGGCACACCTCCGCGACGGGCAGGACCCGTCCCGTCCGGCACGAGACGAGGGAGAGCACGATCGCCACGGCGCCGTCGACGAAGGCCCGCCCGGTGGCCTCGAGAAAGGAGCTGTCGTCGGCATACGGGAGCACGCGGACGGCGTCGCCGCGATCCTGGCGGCGGTAGACCGGGAGCAGCGCCGAGGGATGCTCCTCCTCGGTCGTCACGACCAATGCGCCAGCCGCGAGCCGCAAGGACGAGACGAGCGTGTTCAGACCGTCCGTGGCCGATTGCATGAGCGCGATGGATCCGGCATCGCCCCCGACGAACGACGCAAGCGCCTCGCGCGTCGCCGCGAGCTCCGCGTTGTACGAGTCGTAGCCGACGTGCGAGAACATCGCGACGCCGTTCAGCCACGCGCGATATCGCTCGGCCGCGCGCTGCGCCACCGGGAACGTCGGGCCCGAGCCGGCGACGTTGAAGTACAGGAAATCGTCGT
Source organism: Candidatus Limnocylindria bacterium (assembly GCA_035543375.1). GTDB lineage: Bacteria > Chloroflexota > Limnocylindria > P2-11E > P2-11E > UBA4735. The sequence goes on along the minus strand of DASZZF010000016.1, from coordinate 51,197 downwards.
CGAGCGCCTGCAACGCGCGGGCACTCAGATCGGGCCGGTCGTCAATGAACGTCACGCGGTCGTGATCCCCCGGACGGCGAGACCCGCCGCGAAGAGCGCCATGAAGCCGTAGGCGAACGAGACCGCGCGTGGTGGCCTCCCGCGGACGAGCGTCGCGGCGAGCGGGAGCGCGACGGCGAGCGCGACGCCATAGAGGATGTGCACCGATTGGGACGGCTGGCGGCCGAACAGCAGCACCACGCCGAACAGGCCCTGCGCGACCGCCGCGACCTCGGCGATCACGAGCGCGCCGGTGAAGTTCGCCGACGGGCCGAAGCCGCGGACGCCCTGGACCAGACCCCAGATCCCGACGACCGCGAGGTAGAGCACGATCGCGAGCGCGACGCGCCCGTGCAGCGATAGGACGATGTCCACCGCGCGAAGGCTACCGCACGGCTATAGTGGCCGCGATGCGCGCGATCGTCTGCGATCTCATTTCGTTCGTCCGGCTCCCTCGAGGAGCGGGACCGGGAGACGCGCGCCGCTGACACAGGACACGGTACCGAGCGATATCGAAGCCTCCCGGATCACGGATCATCGGGGGGCTTTTCCGTTCTGGGACGGGGAGGATGGAATGGCCACGACAGCATCCCGCGACGCGACGCCAGGGCCGACGCCGACGGCGGAGATACCGCTGATCGGGACCGCCTACCTGGACGGAAGCTTCATGCCGTTCGCCGATGCGAAGGTGAGTCTCGCGACGCATGCGCTGCAGTACGGCACGGGCGTGTTCGAGGGCATCCGCGCCTATTGGAATCCGGCCCAGGAGCAGCTGTACGTCTTCCGACTGCGCGAGCACTTCCTGCGCATGTCGCTCTCCTGCCGCATCGTGCGCATCGCGTTGCCGGCCGAACCCGACGGGCTTTCCGCGATCGTCGTCGAGCTTCTACGGCGCAACGCGTTCCGCAGCGATGTGTACGTGCGCCCGCTCGCCTACAAGGCCGCGCTCGTGGTGAAGGTCGCGCTCCACGGCATCCGTGACGGTTTCGGGATCTACGCGTTCCGGCTCGGCGGGTACCTCTCGACGAGTGGCCTCGAAGCACGCACCGTGAGCTGGCGACGGATCTCGGATGAGGCCATCCCGGCGCGAGGCAAAGTGACCGGCGCGTACGTGAACACGGCGCTCGCGGTCGACGAGGCGGTCGAGGCCGGGGCCGAGGAGGCGATCTTCCTCACCAGCGGCGGTCATGTGTCGGAGGGCGGCGGGTCGAATCTGTTCATGGTCCGCGACGGCGTGCTCGTGACGCCGCCGGTGACCGACGACATCCTGGAAGGGATCACCCGCTCGACGATCCTGGAGCTTGCGCGCGAGGCCGGGTACGCCGTCTCGGAGCGGCCGATCGACCGGACCGAGCTGTACCTCGCGGACGAGCTCTTCTTCAGCGGCACCGGCGCCCAGATCGCGCCGTGCGTCCGCGTCGACGCGCGACCGGTGGGCGACGGTGCGATCGGGCCGGTCGCACGAGCGCTCGGCGAGCGCTATCTCGGCGTCGCCCGCGGCGACGACCCGGCCCACCGCGATTGGCTCACGCCGGTGTACGGATGAAGGTCGCGTACCAGGGACTCGCCGGCGCGTACTCCGAGGCCGCGACCGCGGCCCTCTTCCCCGCGGACACGCCCGTTCCGAGCCGGACCTTCGGCGAGGTGTTCGCGGCGCTCGAATCGAGCGCCGTGGCCGCGGCGGTCGTGCCGGTGGAGAACACCCATGTCGGCTCGGTCGTCGATGTGTACGACCTGCTGCGTCATCACGCCGGCCTTCAGGTCATCGCGGAAGCTGTCCTGCGGGTCCGGCACTGCCTGCTCGGTCTGCCGGGAGCGACGCTCGACGGCATCCGCATCGCCCGCTCGCATCCGCAGGCGCTCGCCCAGGTCGATGATTACCTACGCGGGAGGGGCATCGAGCCGCTCGTCACGTTCGACACGGCGGGCGCGGCGTCGGAGGTCGCGGACGCAGGCGACCCGAGCGTCGCGGCGGTGGCGAGCCGGCGGGCGGCACGCGAATACGGACTGGTGGTGCTCGCCGAGGCCATCGAGACGACGCCCGACAACTTCACCCGCTTCTTCGCGCTCGCCCGAAAGGGCGACGACCACCCGAAGAAGCGCGTCCCGGACGAGCTGCGAGCCGGACCGCGCAAGACGAGTCTCGCCTACGCGACCATGAATATCCCGGGGGCGCTCACCCGCTCCCTGCAGCCGTTCGCCACCGCCGGTCTGCAGCTCACGAAGATCGAATCGCGGCCGAGCCGGGCGGCGCCGTGGGATTACATCTTCTATCTCGATTTCGAAGGCGACCCGGTGCGCACGCCCGCGACCGAGGCCATCGCGCTCATGAAGACCTGCTGCGCGTGGGTCCAGGTGCTCGGCACCTACCGCGCGGCGACCGCGGTCCTCGAGCCCGATTGAACGCGACAGGCGCCGGAAGGTCCGGCGCCTGTCGGTCTAAGGAGGGAGGGTAGGAGTTACTTTTTCACGCCGCCCTTGTGATCGACGATCTTCTCGATCGCCGCATTCACCTTGGTCCGCAGGGCCTCGGCCTGCTCCGGCTTGATCTTGCCGGTGTTGACCGCGGCCTTGATGCGCGCGGCCGCCGCGTCATCGAGCGTCGTGACCAGCTCCACGCGGGACTTGCCGGCGGTGGCGTTCGCGATCTCGCCGAGGCTCTTGCCCGACGCGAGCTGCGCCTTCACCTGATCGGCCGGGAGGCCAAGGTATTCGACGCTCGCCTTCATGACGTCGCCGAGGAGCTGCCTGAGCTCCGGCCGGCCGTTGCCGTGCGCCTTGCTCACCGCATCGAGGATCGCGTCGGCCTGGGCCCGCGTGATCACGCCTTTGTCGACGAGCCCGTCGAGGACGGCCTTGAGCTTCGCGTCGCCCTTGCCCTTGTCCTTCTCGGCGACCGTGGCCTGGACGCCCGGGACGGCCGACAGCGCGCCATCGGCGCCGCTGGGGGTCGACGCGAGGGCTACGCCGCCGAAGATCCCGGCGGCGATGGCCAGGGTCCCGGCGATCGCGACCGCTTTCGTGCGGAGGATCGTTCCTGGGTTCATATCGATGCTCTCCCGATCTGTCCCCGGTGCAGTGATGCAAAGGGGCGGATGTCTTCTACCGGTGCTATCGCAGGGAGAGCGGGGATGTTGCGGTGCCGGAGAACGTCTTACAGGTTCTTAACGCGGCGCATACACCCGCAGTGCTTTCGGCCGGACGGTGAAGGTCTGCGGCAATGGGCCGACGATCTGGCCGTCGGCATGGACGACGAGCTCGCCCTGCGCCGCACTGAGCGCGATCCGCTTGCCGCGGTAGCGGCGCCCACGCGCCGGCCGGTCGCGATCGACCGCCGCGGCGACGAATTCGCGGATGACCCGGAGCTTGCCATCGCCGAAGACGACGAGCTCGAGCCTCCCGTCATCGATGCGCGCCGCGGGTGCGACCTCGAAGCCCCAACCGTACCACGATCCGTTGCAGACGACCGCCTGCAGGATGCGCTGGCGATGGACGCGACCGTCGATCTCGATCCGCACGGGGGTGCTCGACCGGCGCAGCAGCGCGCCGAGAGCTGCCGCCGCGAACGAGCGGTCGCCACGCTCGATGGCCCGGCCGGCACGGAACGCCTCGGCATCGAGACCGATGCCGGCGGCCTCGAAGAACGGCCGCCCGCCAACGGAGCCGACGTCGATGTCGATCGTGTGCCCCGCGGCGATGAGCAGGGCCGCCGCCCGCGGGTCGTCACGGGGCACGCCGACCGCGCGGGCGATGTTCATGAACGAGCCGAATGGCAAGATCCCGAGCGCGACATTGGTCGCGACGAGCGCGCGGGCAGCGCCGCCTACCGTGCCGTCACCGCCCGCGACGATGACGGCGCCGCAGCCGTCGCGCACCGCCCCCGCGGCCAGGTCCTCGGCCGTGGGCGATACCGCGCCGGTCTCGGCGACGTCAAGTGTGCCGAACGACCCCCGCAGCATCTCGAGCACCGGAGCGACCGCCGCCCGCGCGGCCCCGCCACCGGCCGCGGGGTTGACGATCGCGAGCGCGCGCGCGATCTCAGGCGCCCAGGTAGGCCCGCGCGACGGCGGGATCGCGGAGCAGCGCGTCGCCCGACCCGGAGAGACCCACGCGGCCGAGCTCGAGCACGTATGCGCGATCCGCGAGCCGCAAGGCGCGAAGGGCGTTCTGCTCGACGAGCAGCATCGTCGTACCGGAGGCCTTGAGTTCGGCGAGGATGCCGAACACCGTCGCGACCATCTTGGGCGCGAGGCCGAGCGACGGCTCGTCGAGCAGGAGCGCGCGCGGCCGCGCCAGCAGCGCGCGCGCGATCGCGAGGAGCTGCTGCTCGCCGCCGGAGAGATTGCCCGCGGGCAGCTGACGGCGCTCGGCCAGGATCGGGAACCGCGCGTACATCGCGGCGACGTCGGACGCACCGGAGAGGAGCAGGTTCTCGTGCACCGACATGCGCGCGAGGATCTCGCGGCCCTCCGGCACCTGCACGATGCCCGCGCGGACGATCTCGTGCGGCGCCAAACCGGTGAGGTCCTGGCCGGCCAGCAGCACGGACCCGCGCGCCGGTCGCACGAGTCCCGAGATCGCGGCGAGCGTGCTCGTCTTCCCCGCCCCGTTCGCGCCGATCAGCGCGACGACCTCGCCGGCGCCGACGTCGAAGCTGATGCCGTGCACGGCTTCGATCGCCCCGTAGCGGACGACCAGGTCACGCACCGCGAGCGCCGCCTCAGGCAACGTCGTCGGTCCCGAGGTACGCCTCGCGCACCCTGTCGTCGCGCTGGATCTCCGCGGGCGTCCCTTCGGCGATCTTGCGGCCGAAATTCAAGACTGCCACTCGCTCGCAGCTACCCATCACGAGGCGCACATCGTGCTCGATGAGGATGATCGTCAGGCCGTCCGCGACGAGCGCCCGCAACATGTCGCGGAGCGCGGCCGATTCGGTGGGGTTCATGCCGGCCGCGGGCTCGTCGAGGATGAGCAGCCGTGGCTCCGAGGCGAGCGCGCGGGCGATCTCGAGCCGGCGTTGATCGCCGTAGGCGAGCTCGCCCGCGAGGGCAGCCGCGCGGTGACGCAGGCCGACCCGATCAAGGAGCAGCAGGGCGCGTTCGCGCTCCGGACCGCGACGGCCGCGGAACGGCACGAGGGTCGCCATCAGGTCCGAGCGCGTGCGAACATGGCGGCCGACGAGCACGTTGTCGAGGACGGTGAGCCCCCGGAACAGCCGGATCGCCTGGAACGTCCGCGCGATGCCGAGCGCGGCCAGTCGGTGTGCCGGCAATCCGGTGATGTCCGCGCCCGCGAAGCGGATCATCCCGGCGTCCGCCCGCATCTGGCCGCCGACGAGGTTGATGAGCGTCGTCTTCCCCGCACCGTTCGGGCCGATCAGGCCGAAGATCTGCGCCTCCGGTACGCCGAGATCGATGCCGCCGACCGCGGTGACGCCACCGAAGCGTTTCGTCAGTCCGGTGACGTCAAGCAACATCTTCGGCACCCACGGTCCGGAGGCGCGCGGTCCGTCGGAGCTCGAAGACGGTCACGAGCCCGCGCGGGAGGTAGACGATGACGAGCACCAGGATGACGCCCTGGAAGATGTCGCGGTACTCCTGCAATGGGCGCAACACCTCCGGGAGCGCGGTGAGCAGGAGCGCCCCGAGGAGCGGCCCAAACACATTCGGGATCCCGCCGACGACCGTGAAGACGAGGATCTGCACCGCGCGGGAGAAGGCGAACTCGTCCGGCTGGATCGCGAAGTTGAAGTGGGCCGCGAGGCCGCCGGCCCAGCCGGCGATGAGCGCGCCGAGCACGAACGCGCCGAGCTTGTAGCGTCGGATCGCGATGCCCTGGCCGGCCGCGGCGATCTCGTCCTCGCGGATGGCGGCCCACGAACGACCGATGCGCGAGATGCGGAGGCGCGCGCAAACGTACGCGATGATCGCAAGCGACGCGAAGATGTGCCAGAGCTCGGTCTTGGGCGGGATGCCGACGAGCCCCTGGCCTTTTCCGGTGATCGGGATGGCCAGGATCGCGACGCGCACGACCTCGCCGAACGCGAGCGTCGCGATCGCGAGGTAGACCCCGCGGAGGCGGAAGACCGTCGCGCCGAGCGGCACCGCGACGGCGGCGGCCGCGAGCGCCCCACAGGCGAGCGCGAGCGGGAACGGGAGACCCGCCTTCAACGTGAGGAGCGCCGAGCTGTAGGCCGCGATGCCCATGAATGCCGCGTTGCCAAGCGTGAGCTGTCCCGTGTAGAGCGTGAGCCAGACTGAGAGCGCGAGCAGCGCGTTGATGCCGATGAACCCGATCGTCGTCTGGTACGCGAGCAGGAAGTCCTGGAGCTCCTCCATCAGACGCGGTCCACCGCCCGCTGACCAAGGATCCCGCTGGGCCGGATGAGGAGGACGACGAACAGCAGGCCGAAGGCGAACGCGTCCCGGAGCTCGCTCGGGAGATAGGCGAGGCTCGCGATCTCGCCGAAGCTGAGCAGGTAGGCGCCGAGCACCGCCCCCGGAATGCTGCCCATCCCGCCGACGATCATCACGCTGAATGCCTTGAGCTCGAAGTTCAGACCCATCTGCGAGTACGGCGAGTTCGTGGCGAAGCCGTAGAGGGCCCCCGCCACGCCGCCCAAGCCGGCCGAAAGGAAGAAGGTCGCCGCGATCGCCCGGTCCACGTCGATGCCGAGGAGCCGCGCCGCCCGCGGGTTCTCCGCGAGCGCCCGCAATTCACGACCCAGCCGCGTGCGCCGCACGAGGTACGTGAGCCCGAGCATCAGCGCGATCGCCAGGCCGATGATGACCGCGCGCAACGTGTCCAGCTGTAATCCGCCGAGCGAGAACACCGCGGCCGGAAGCGAGCCCCGCGGATAGGACTGCAGGTCGGGACCGTACTTGAGCTGGATGAGCCGGATCACGATGAGCGAGACGCCGACGCTCGAGATCATCGCGGAGAGCGGCGGAGCGTTCCGCCGGCGGAGCGGCGCGAAGGCTACGCGATCGAGCGCGATCCCGGCGAGGCCACAGACCGTGAACGCGAGCACCACCGCGAGCGGGGCGGGAACGCCCTGCTGCATCGCGAAGAGCGCGGTGAACGCGCCGAGCGTGAACAGCGCGGGGTGGGCGAGGTTCAGGATGTCGAGGACGCTGAACACCAGGGTGAAGCCGAGCGCGAAAAGGGCGTAGATGCTGCCGATGAAGATGGCGTTGTAGATCTGGTCGGCCACGAGGCAAGGCTAAAGGAACGCGCGGGGCCTTTCGGCCCCGCTCGTTCCTTGCGTATCGATGGGCGTGAAACTCAGTTGATCAGGGTGAACTGCCCGCCCTTGATCTGGACGACGTAGATCTTCTGGCTCACGTCGTGATCCTTGGTGAACGAGAACTCGCCGAGGGGCGTCTTCACGCCGGTCGTCAGCTCGAGCTGATCGCGCAACTTGTCGTGCAGGACGCTGTTCGGCGTCGGCGTGCGCTTCAGCGCGTCGAGCAGGATGTAGAGACCGGAGAACGACTGGGCGGCGAACTGGTCCGGGTCGGTGTTGTATTTCGCCTTATACGCCGCAACGAAATCTTTGTTCACCGGATCCGTGTTCCCGAGGAACCAGGCGGTGCCCGAGATCGCGCCCTCGGCCGCGGCGCCGGCCGAGGCGATGATCGCCGGCGTGTTGAAGCCGTTGCCACCGATCACCGGCAGCCCGGGCTTGCGCTTGAAGACTTCCTTCAGGATGTTGATCGCCGGGCCCGCGAGCGAGGTGTCGACGATCGCGTCGGGGTTCTCGGCCAGCGCCTGGGTCACCGCGCCGGAGAGATCGACGTCGTTCTTCGAGAATGCGATCTCCTTTTTGATCGTGATGCCCTGGGCATCGAGGCTCTTCTTGAATATCGCGAACCCATCGGAGCTGAACTTGTCGTCCTGGGCGTACATGAGCACGACGCTCTTCAGGTTCAGCTTCGCCTTGACCGTCTTGACGGTCTCCGGGATGGCGGCCGACTCGCCGAGCGAGGCCCGGAAGATGTAATCGCACGCGCCGTATGCGCACTTGCCGACGATGCCGTCCCCGGTGTTGGAGATCGCGATGGTCGGGGTCTGGGCGCTTTGCGCGACCGGATGCGCGGCGACGGCGGTGCCCGACAAAGTCGGTCCGAGGATCGCGGCGACGCGATCCTGGCTCACCAGCTTGCGGAACGCGGTGACGCCTCCGTCGGGCGTCGACTGGTCGTCCTCGATCACGAGCACGAGCTTCGCGCCGTTCGCGCCGCCCGCGTCGTTGATCCGCTGCGCGGCGAGCTCGACACCGTTCTTCTGTGTCGGGCCATAGACGTTCGCCACCCCGGTGAGCGAGATGACGACGCCGACCTTGATGTCCGCTTTGGCGAGGCTTGCAGCAGGCGACGCGCTCGTGGCGCCGCCAGTGGTGCTCGTGCCCCCGCAGGCGGTGACCGTCAGCGCGAGGGCGACGAGCGCCGCCCACATCGGCCGGATCCCTTCGTGCATTGCGTTCCCCCTTTTGACGTGCGAAACAGCGTTCAGTCTATCCAGAGCGCGACGCGCCACCCTGCCGCCGGCGGCGCGTTGGATACAATGGGCGCAGGAGGGGAGCCCTCTTACCGCATGCCCAGGAGGAATGAGCGCATGAAGTCCGGTGGTTTCCCATGCCGCTTCGCCGGCTGCGACGTCCGTTTCCAGGTGATGGACCAGAGCTCGATGCAATCGCTCCTCGCGGCCAGCGGGCAGCGGACCCAACACGAGGTCGGGACCCACGACTACCACCACCAGAAGATCGAGGACACTCCGCCGAACTACGCGAAGGGGCCGCTCAAGGTCCGGCCGCGCGCCGACTTCGTCTAGCTGCACCGCTGTACCTGGGGGGACTCGACCGGTACGCCTGGAGGGGCTCGAACCCCCGACCTCAACGTTCGTAGCGTTGCGCTCTATCCAACTGAGCTACAGGCGCTCGCGGAGACCCCAGTTTAGCATCGCGACCTGATGACGGTGCTCGTGTCCTCGTTCGATCGCTCATCCCCCTCCGCGCGCGCGAATGGCGACGCGATGAGCGCTCTCGTCGCGGAGCTGCGGAAAAAGCTCGACGCGGTCCGCCAGGGCGGTCCGGAGCGTGCCCGCGAGCGCCACCTGAAGGCCGGCAAGCTCCTGCCGCGCGAACGGGTGGAGCGACTGCTCGATCCGGGATCGCCGTTCCTCGAGATCGCCCCGCTCGCCGCGCTCGACCTCTACGACAACGACGCGCCATCGGCCGGCGTCATCACCGGGATCGGCCGGGTGTCGGGGACCGAATGCATGATCGTCGCGAACGACGCGACGGTGAAGGGCGGCACCTACTACCCCCTCACTGTGAAGAAGCACCTCCGTGCACAGGAGATCGCACTCGAGAACCGGCTCCCTTGCCTCTACCTTGTCGACTCCGGCGGCGCATTTCTGCCGCGGCAGGACGAGGTCTTTCCGGACCGCGAACACTTCGGCCGCATCTTCTACAACCAGGCGCGCATGTCCGCACTCGGGATCCCGCAGCTCGCGCTCGTGATGGGATCGTGCACCGCGGGCGGCGCGTACGTACCCGCCATGAGCGACGAGACGGTCATCGTGCAGGACCAGGGCACGATCTTCCTCGGCGGACCCCCGCTGGTGAAAGCCGCGACGGGCGAGGACGTGACCGCGGAGGAGCTCGGCGGCGCTCTGGTCCACGCGCGCACGAGCGGCGTCGCAGACCACCTTGCACTCGATGACGCGCACGCGCTCACCATCGCGCGCGAGATGGTCTCCCAGCTTGACCGGCCGCTCGCGTGGGGCGCGGAGGTCGCCGACCCGGAAGAGCCCGCGCACGATCCCGCGGACCTGTACGCCATCGTGCCCCAGGACCCGCGAACCCCGTACGACGTGCACGAGGTCATCGCGCGCCTCGTCGATGGCTCGCGCTTCCATGAGTTCAAGGCGCTCTACGCCGAGACGGTGGTCTGCGGCTTCGGCCGGATCATGGGGTTCCGCGTCGGCATCGTCGCGAACAACGGCATCCTGTTCAGCGAGTCGGCGCTCAAGGTGACGCACTTTATCCAGCTGTGCGACCGGCGCGGCATACCGCTCGTGTTCCTTCAGAACATCGCGGGCTTCATGGTCGGCAAGGAGTACGAGGCCGGCGGCATCGCGAAGGACGGCGCGAAGATGGTGACCGCCGTGGCCTGCAGCGTCGTCCCGAAGTTCACGGTGATCATCGGCGGTAGCTTCGGTGCCGGGAACTACGGCATGTGCGGCCGCGCCTACGGACCCCGGCAGCTCTGGATGTGGCCGAACGCGCGGATCAGCGTCATGGGCGGCGAACAGGCCGCGACCGTGCTATCGCTCGTCGGCACCTTCGAGAGCGACAAGGCATGTGAGGACTTCAAGACGAAGATCCGCGACCAGTATGAGACCCAGGGCTCGCCCTATTACTCGACGGCGCGCCTCTGGGACGACGGCGTCATCGATCCGATGGACACGCGCGCCGTCCTCGCGCTCGGCCTGGCCGCTGCGCGGCACGCCCCGATCGGCGACCCGCGCTACGGCATCTTCCGGATGTGACCGAGCTCGTCCACGTCGCCGTCGACGATCGGCGTGTCGCCCGCATCACGATCGTTCGGCCGGACGTCAAGAACGCGTTCAACGCGGAGCTCATCGCGCAGCTCACCCGAGCGGCCAAGGACGTACCCGCGGACGCGCGCTGCGTCGTGCTCGCGAGCGAGGGCGACACGTTCTGCGCCGGTGCGGATCTCGCGTGGATGCGCGGGGTGGCCGACTACTCGCTCGACGAGAACCTCGCGGACTCGCGCGCGCTCGCGGACCTCTTCGCCACGCTGGACGCACTGCCGATGCCGGTCATCGCGCGCGTGCAGGGTGCGGCCATCGGCGGCGGTGCCGGGCTCGTCGCGATGGCGGACATCGCCGTCGCGGTCGAAGCGGCGACCTTCGCGTTCACTGAGGTCCGCCTGGGCATCCTCCCGGCCGTGATCTCGCCGTACGTCGTGCGGAAGGTCGGCCCGAGCTTCGCGACCGCAGCGTTCACGACCGGCATCCGGTTCGACTCGCATCGCGCCTTCGAGACCGGCCTGGTGCATAGCGTCGTCGACCCGGGCCAGCTCGATCCGGAGGTCGAGCGGTTCGTCGACGCGATCCTCGCCGGTGGCCCGAGCGCGGTGAACGCCGCGAAGAAGCTCGTGCGCGACGTCGCCGGCAGGGCGCCGGCCGAGGTGCGCGACCTCACGGTCGAGCGGATCGCGGGCGCGCGCGTGAGCGGCGAAGGGCAGGATGGGATGCGGGCGTTCCTCGAGAAGCGTAAGCCGCGCTGGATGGGCGGCTCAACTCGACAGCACTAGGCGCAGCAGCGCGACGACGGCTACGCCCGCAAGGACCCCGGCGAGCAGGTTGCGCCGCCAGGCGACGATCGCGATGACCGCGGCTGCGGCGACGAGCTCGGGACCGGCGGTCACCGAGCGTCCGTGGACCAGGATCGTGGGACCGACCAGCGCCGCGATGATCGCCGCCGGGAGCGCGTCGACGTAGCGCGCGACGCTACGCGGCACCCTGGCCGGAAGCGCGACCTCGAAGGCGACGACACGGACCAGGTACGTCACGGCCGCAGATCCCGCGACCGCGGGCCAGATCACGCGCCGCCCTCATCACGCGTCGCCAGCGCGACGAGTGGGGCGAGGACGCCCGCGGCGACGACGGCGACGACGGATGCTCCGGCTGCGGCGAGCGCCGATGCCATCAATGCGGCTGCGAGGGCAACGGCGACGTCGGAGCGGCGGCGCACGCCGAGGACGACGATCGCGATGAATGTCGCCGTAATGGCGAAATCGACGCCGAAGCGCCGCGGGTCGCCGATCGCGGGACCGACGGCCAGGCCGATGACCGTCGCGATGTTCCACACGACGTAGAGCGCCACCGCGAAGGTCAAATAGTAGCCCAGCTCCGTTCGGCCGCGGCGGAACCATCCGACCGCCATCGCGAACGCCTCATCGGTAAGCACGAAGGCAGCCGCGGCGCGTCGCGTTGCCGAGAGGCCTCCGAAGGACGGCCGGAGCGCGGCAGCCATCAGGAGGTGCCGGAGGTTGATGAGGAGCGCTGTCGCGACGACGAGCGGCACGCCGGCACCGTCCCGGAACAGTTGCACCATCGCGAACTGCGACGCGCCGGCGAACACGAACAGGCTCATCGCCACGATCTCGAGCGGCGCGAGCCCGGCTTGACGCGCCACGATCCCGAATGGGATCCCGATCACGAGGACGCTCACGAGCACCGGCCAGCCTTCGGCGAGCGCGGCGCGTTGAGGGGACAATGCCGACCAATGATGACCGTCCTCGTCGCCAACCGCGGCGAGATCGCCCGTCGCATCTTCCGCACGGCCAAGCGGATGGGATTCCGAACGGTCGCCGTGTACTCCGATGCCGACGCGACGGCGCCGTTCGTCAGCGACGCCGATCTCGCGATCCGGATCGGCCCGGCGGCGGCGCGCGAGTCGTACCTCGACGCGGAGCGGGTGATCGCCGCGGCCGGCGAGGCGGGCGCCGACCTCATCCATCCGGGGTACGGCTTCCTCGCCGAGCAGGCGATCTTCGCGACCGCCGTCGCCGCAGCGGGCATGACGTTCGTTGGCCCGAGCGCCGAAACGCTGACGCAGCTGGGAGACAAGGCAGGGGCGAAGGCCGCCGCGGAGCGCGCCGGCCTGCCGGTGCTACCCGGCTATCGCGGGGACGACCAGCGTAACGAGGCATTCGTCGCGGCGGCGCTGCGCTGCGGCTATCCGGTGATGGTCAAGCCGACCGGGGGCGGAGGCGGGATCGGTATGCAGTTGGTCTCGCGCGAGAGCGATCTGCTCGACGCCCTGGCGCGCGCGAGGCGCACGGCGCAAGGCGCGTTCGGCGGCGAGCGGCTCATCCTCGAGCGCGCGATCGAGCGACCGCGCCACATCGAGATCCAGCTCCTCGGTGATGCACACGGGAACGTCATCGCGGTCGGCGACCGCGACTGTTCCGCCCAGCGGCGGCGTCAGAAGGTGCTCGAGGAGTCACCGGCACCGGCGGTGAGCGAGGACCTCCGCGGCCGCATGACCACCGCCGCCATCACGCTCGCCCGGTCGGTCGGATATCGGAATGCCGGGACGTGCGAGTTCATCGTGGACCAGGACGGCGCGTTCTTCTTCCTCGAGGTGAACGCCCGTCTGCAGGTTGAGCATCCGGTGACCGAGCTCGTGTGGGGCGTGGACCTCGTGGAACAGCAGCTTCGGATCGCGCTCGGCGAGCCGCTGGCGCTCGACCTGCGGCCACGGGGGCACGCGATCGAGGTGCGCCTGTACGCGGAGGATCCGGCGGGCGGATTCCTGCCATCCACGGGCCGGATCGCCTACCTGAGCTGGGCGGACGGTGCCCGGATCGATAGCGGGATCGAGGAGGGGAGCCAGGTCAGCGCCTCCTACGATCCGCTCCTCGCGAAGCTCATCGTGCACGCGGCCGATCGCGCGTCCGCGCTCGCCGGCCTCGAGGGGGTCCTCGAGCGCTCGACGATCCTCGGGGTCCGGACGAACAAACGGTTCCTGCGGCGACTGGTCGCTCATCCCACCGTCATCGCGGGAGCGGTCGACGCCGGCTTCATCGAACGCACGCCGGCACTCGTCGAGCCGCCGGGCGCCGCGCCCGATGAGGTCTACGCGGTCGGCGGAGCAGCCCTTGCCGCCGAGGCATATGGAAGAGCGGCGCCACGCGATCCATGGCGGGCGCTCGGCGGCTGGCGCGTGGGCGGATCTGCGACGATGACGGCGGTGCTGGACGATCGCGCGGTCCGCGTGAACGGCTCCGGGCCTTTCACCGTCGACGGCCGCACCATCGCGCGTGACCTGGACGGGGCGCGCTGGCGCATCGACGGCCAGCCGGCAGCCGCGCTCCGCGAGGGTCCGACCGTGTGGGTGGTCTGGCGCGGGGAGACGTACGAGCTCGACGCCGTGCCGCGCGAGCGGAGCATCGCCGCGGTCGGGGGTACGCAGATCGTCGCGCCCATGCCCGGCGTCGTGCTGACCGTGCACGCGCGGGCCGGACAATGGGTCAGGCGTGGCGATCTGGTCTGCGTGGTCGAGGCGATGAAGATGGAGCTGCGCGTGGAGGCGCCCGGCGATGGGACCGTGACGGGAGTGCTCTGCGCGCCGGGAGAACAGGTGCGGCGAGGCCAGCGCCTCGCGGAGTTCGAGCCGGCCTAACGGTCGCGGGCCGCGACGCGCACCGGGACGAGCTCAGCCAGCCGGAGCAGCCGGCGCAGGATGACGACGAGGGCGGCGCTCGTCCACGCGGTCTCCCGCGCTGACGACGCGCCGCGCGCTGCCGTGTTGCCCCTGGTCCTCACCACTGCCGCCAGAATGGCCGAGCGAAGCCGGTGCCGCCTCACCCATCCGGGGTAGCCCGTCCGGCAGTACCGCGACAATGTACGAATGAACACGCCGCCGCGCGCCCAGATCGTCGAGGTGAGCCCCCGCGACGGGCTCCAGGCCGAGTCGCGGACGCTCTCGACGGACGTGAAGCTCGAGCTGCTCGGGCGTCTCGCGGACGCCGGCCACACCGTGATCGAAGCGACGTCATTCGTCGGCCCGACCGTCGTCCCGCAGCTCGCCGACGCCGACGACCTGATGCGACGGCTCAAGCGGCGGCCCGGGGTCCGGTATCCGGTCCTCGTGCCGAACGATCGCGGGCTGGACCGCGCGATGGCGGCCGGCGCCGATGAGATCGCCGTCTTCGTCGCCGCGAGCGAGAGCTATTCCCTGAAGAATCTCCGGCGCTCGCGTGACGAAGCCCTGGGGATCGCGGTCGCGGTCGCGACGCGCGCGAAAGCGGCCGGCCTCCGGGTCCGCGGTTACATCTCGATGGTGATCGGCGATCCCAACGACGGCCCGACGACAGCGGACGCCGTGGTCGCTATCGCGCAGCGGCTGCTGGGCGCCGGGTGCGATGGTCTCTCGCTCGGAGACACCACCGGCGTGGGAACCCCGGCGGACGTGCGTCGTCTCCTCGACGCGCACCGCGACGCCGGGATCACCCTGGACCGCGTCGGCGTCCACTTCCACGACACCTATGGCCAGGGCCTCGCGAACGTCCTCACCGCGCTCGAGCTCGGGGTCACCGCGATCGACGCGAGCATCGGCGGGATCGGCGGCTCGCCATTCGCGAAGCACGCGAGCGGCAATCTCGCCACCGAGGACGTGATCTGGATGCTCGATGGGATGGGCGTCGAGACCGGGATCGACGTGCGGGCGCTCGCGGCGACGAGCCGTTGGATGGCGGAGCAGCTCGGCCGCAATCTGCCGGGCCGCGCCGCGAAGGCGCTCGCTTCGTGAGGCAGATCTTCGAGCTGTTCCGCAACGGCATCGCCGCGGTGCTCGCGATCGCTGCGCAACACGAGTACTTGACGCTGTTCGGGATCGTCGCGATCGAGGAGGCCGGCGTCCCCCTTCCCGCGCCGAGCGACCTCGTCATCATGTTCTACGGCGATCGCGCGCGCGGCGACCTCGCGAGCCTCGCCCTGGTCGTTCTGACGTGCGCGGCGGCATCCACCTTCGGGACGCTCATCCCCTATTCGATCACGCGGAAATACGGGGACCGTGCCGCGCACCGCATCGCGCGGTGGATCGACGTCGAGCCGAAGCAGGTCGACATTTGGGAGGTACGCATCGCGCGGCGCGGCTTCATCGCGATCTTCATCGGCAGGCTCATTCCCGGCCTGCGCGTCGCGATGTCCCTCGTCGGCGGGACCGCCAGGGTGCCGTTCGTCGAGTTCTCGAGCGCCGTCTTCGTCGCGGGCATCCTGTACTGGAGCTTCTGGACCGCGCTCGGCGCGCTCGCCGGTCCGACCGTGCGCCGCCTGATCCCGCGGGCGTATATCGAATACATCGTCATCGGCATCCCCATCGTGGTGATCAGCTACCTCGTGTTCCGCTACGTGCGCGGCAAGCGGCGCCACGGGCGAGCGGCCAGGGCCACCTGACCGCAGAATTGGACGATCCTGGGAGGTTGCTCGTGAGCTACGACGCATACGACAAGCTGGTCGCCGAGCGCACTCCGCAATGGATCGAGGAGCTGCGGGAGTATTGCCGGATCCCATGCGAGACGGCGCAGATGCAGGACCTGAAGCGCGGCGCCCAGTGGACCGCCGACCGGCTGCGCAAGGCGGGCTGCACGGTCGAAGTGATCGAGAAGGACGGCGTCGCTCCGCTCGTCGTGGGCGAGATCGGCTCGGGCAAACGGACGCTCATCTGCGTCCAGCATTACGACGTGCAGCCTGCCGCGCCGCTCGAGCTGTGGACGAGCCCGCCCTACGAGCCCACCATCCGCGACGGCAAGCTGTTCGCGCGTGGCGTCTCCGACAACAAGGGCCAATTCCTGATCCGCGTTCAGGCGGTCGAGGCGTATCGCGGCGCGATCGGCGAGCTTCCGTGCAAGATCCGCTTCCTCGTCGAAGGCGAAGAGGAGTCGTCGAGCCGTCACTTCAATTCGATGCTGCAGGAGCGACCCGACCTCGTGGCCGGTGACGGCTCCCTGCAGGAGGGTGGCAGCCTCGACGCGCAGGACCGCCCGATGCTCATCTGCGGCGTCCGCGGCATCTGCTACGTCGAGCTCTCGCTCCGGACCCTGAGCTACGACGCGCATTCGGGGGGCGCGTCGCTCTTCGAGAACGCGGCTTGGCGTCTCGTCGAGGCGCTCGTGACCATGCGCAAGCCCGACGGCACCGTGACGATCGACGGGTTCTACGACGACGTCCGCAGGCCCACCGCCAAGCAGCGCGCCCACCTGAAGACGCTGCCGTTCGAGGAGGCGAAGATCAAGGCGATCCATGGGGCGAAGCGGTTCGTCGGCGATCGCACGGGAAGCGACGCACAGGTGGCGCAGCTGTTCAACCCCACCTGCAACATCGCCGGGATCTGGTCCGGATGGACCGGCGACGACGCGAAGACGATCACGCCCGCCGAGGCGCACGTGAAGATCGATATGCGGTTGGTCCCCGATCAAGATCCCGAGAAGATCGAGGCGAACCTACGTGCGCATCTCGACAAACGTGGCTTCACGGACATCCAGATCAAGAACTGGGGCAACGAGCATCCGTACTGGGGCCCCGTCGACGCGCCGCTCGTCGACGCCGCGGCCCGCGCGTCGAAGGCCGTGTACGGGATGGAGCCGCTGCGGACGTTCTCGAGCCCGGGCACCGCGCCGCAGTACCAGGTCTGCCGCCCGCACAAGCTGCCGATGGTCGCGATCGGCTACGGGCACCCCGATTCGCGCGCCCACGCGCCGGACGAGAACGTCCGGCTCGACCTCATGCCGAAAGCGGCGATGGTCCTCGGGCGGTTCTTCGACGAGTTCAGCCGGACGTAGGCTCGAGACCGCGCGGCTCGTGCTGCGGGAATGGCGGGATGAGGATCTCGACGGGCTCGCCGCGATGAACGCGGAACCCGAGGTGATGCGCTACATCCACGACGGCCACGTCCACGATCGGGTGGAGGCCGCGGCCTCGCTCGGGCGCATCCGCAAGCAGTGGGACGAGCACGGCTTCGGCCTGTGGGTGGTCGATAGCAAGCCGGACCGCGCTTTCGTCGGCTTCTGCGGCGTCGGGTTTCCCAGGTTCATGCCCCAGCTTGCCGCATCGCCGGAGATCGGGTGGCGGCTCGCGCGGAGCCAGTGGGGCAAGGGCTGCGCCACCGAAGCGGCCGTCGCGAGCCGCGACGACTTCTTCAGAACGTTCGACTTCGATCACCTCATCAGCATCGCGTACCCCGGCAACGTCGCGTCCCATCACGTGATGGAGAAGCTCGGCATGCGGCGTGTCGAAGACGCTCGCCTGCCCTCGGGCGCGGCCGTGTGGGTGCATCGCCTCGATCGCGCGGACTGGCGGCCGGCATGAGCGACGTCATCGTCATCGGTCTCGGCGCTCACGGCAGCGCCGCGGCGGCGCACCTCGCGCGCCGCGGAGCGCGCGCCGTCGGGATCGAGGCGTTCGCGCGCGGCCATACGCTGGGCTCGTCCGGCGGACTGACTCGCGTCATCCGGCTCGCGTACTACGAGCACCCCGATTACGTCCCGCTGCTCAAGCGGGCGTGGGAGCTGTGGCGCGAGCTCGAGCGCGAGACCGGCGACGAGCTGCTGCGGCAGACGGGCGGCGTGTACGTAGGCCCGCGCGACGGCGAGCTCGTCGGCGGATCGCTGCGCAGCGCCCGCGAGCACCGTCTCGCGCACGAGCTGCTCGATCCGGCGGCGCTCCACGACCGGCTGCCGCTCTTCCGCTTCGACGCCGATTGGTGGGGACTCGCAGAGGAGAGCGCCGGCTACCTGTTGCCCGAGCGGTGCATCGCCGCGCACCTCGCGCTGGCGGAGCGGCACGGCGCGGAGCTCCACTTCGCGGAGCGCGTGCTGTCGTGGTCGGCGGACGGCGACGGGGCCCGCGTCACCACCGACGGCGGCAGCTACCGCGCCGATCGGCTCGTCATCGCGGCCGGCGCGTGGAACCCGCGGCTGCTCCCGCGCATCGCGCCGCTGCTCGAGGTGAAGCGCGTTCCGCTGTTCTGGTTCGAGCCCATCGCCGAGCGCGACGCGCTTGCGCGGCTTCCGGTGTACATCGTCGATTCCGGCATCGGCCACGGCTGCTACGGCTTCCCCTACCTCGCCGACCAGGGTCTCAAGATCGCGACGCATGGCGCCGGCACATCGGCCGATCCCGACACGCTCGATCGCCAGGCCACTGCCGCCGACGAAGCGCCGATCCGCGCGTTCATCCGGGCACGGCTGCCGGTGGCCGACGGACAGGTGCGGATGACGAAGATCTGCATGTACACGGTGACCCCGGACGAGCACTTCGTCGTCGACGTCGACGGGCCGGTCGCCTACGCCTCGGCCTGTTCGGGCCATGGATTCAAATTCGCTAGCGTGATAGGTGAAGTGCTGGCCGACCTTGCCCTCGACGGATCGACGCGCCGCCCGATCGGCTTCCTGTCCGCGTCGCGGTTCGCGACGGCAAGCGGATGAGGATGGGACGCACCGAGATCATCATCCGGCTCGTCGCGATCGGGCTGCTGCTGTTCGTCGTGTATTACCTGTTCTTCACGGGGGGCCAAGGACCCCGCTAGCCCTACGCGGCTTTGGTGCGACGCCCCTTCCTGCCGATCGCAGCGTCGAGCCGCTTCTCCAGCCTGCCGAGCTCGGCCTCGAGCTGCGACGTCAGGTCGATGCTCTGCTTCGTCGGCGCGGTGTCGGCGCTCGCGACCATGGACTGCAGCGCCGCGAGCTTGTTGTTCAGGCGCACGCCGAAATTCAGAGTGTCCTGGCGGCTCTTCGCCTTCGGCTGCATCAGCCGCGCCTCGATGGCGTCGAGCGTCTTCCGCGCCGCCGGGGTGATCCGCGGGTCCTTCCGCGCGTCGCGGAGCCGGTTCACCGCAGTGTGGGTCCGGTCGATCGCGTCGCGGATCCGCATCCGGAGCTTGAACTGCGCGTCGAGGTCTGCCTGGCTCGCGTCGATGCGCGGATCGCTGCGGATCTCGAACGGCGCTTCGTGCCGCTCGCCGTCGACCTCGAGCCGCACGAGGTACCGGCCGGGTGCCGCGGTCGGCCCCTTGAGGCCCATTTCCATCTGCTCCATCGACGGCTCGTCAGTGATCTTTGCCGCGTCCGGGTAGCACATCTCCCAGAGGAAGCGGTTCGCCCCGGGCTCGACCGCCACGCGCGGCTCCTTGGACTTCGGGTCCTCTTCGGCCGGACGCTGCGTGAATGAACGGATGGCCCGACCGCGCGCGTCGAGAAAGGTCAAGGTGATGTCCTTTGGTGCCGTCTTCAGCCAGTAGCTGACGATCACGGCATCGGGCGGATTCTTGCCCGCGTCGAGGTTCGTCTCCACCTTATCGCCGTTCGGACGCTCCTCGACGACGGACGCGAAGATGCTCCCGCCAGGGTGGCGGTAGTTCTTCATCGGGTAGACCTCGGTCTTCGACGAGAAGCCGCCATAAGTGCGGTAGCGGATGGTCGGGCGCGGCGTGAACAGGCGCGCGCGGCCGCTCCGCCCCGCGCGCGTCGCGAGCTCGCGCACCGGTGTCAGGTCGTCGAATACCCAGAACGAGCGCCCGTGCGTCGCGAGACAGAGATCACCGTCCTTCACGATCAGGTCGTGGATCGGCACGACCGGCAGGCTCTTGCCCTGCCAGCGCTGCCAGCGCGCGCCACCGTCGAGCGAGTAGTAGAGGCCCGTCTCGGTACCGGCATACAGGAGGCCGGCGACGGCTGGGTCCTCGCGGATGACGCGGGTGAAGTCGTCCGCGCCGATGCCGGCGGTAATCTTCGTCCAGCTCGTACCGTAGTTCGCCGTCTTGTAGAGATACGGCGCGAAGTCGTCATGCTTGTAGCGCGTCGCGGCCACGTAGGCCACCGCGGGGTCGTGCGGCGACGGCTCGATGATGCTGACGAGCGTGAACGGAGCAATGAGCGTCGGTGTGACGTTCGTCCACTTCTTCCCGTTGTCGCGCGAGATGTGGATGAGCCCGTCGTCGCTGCCGGCCCAGAGCACGCCCGGCTTCGCCGGCGATTCGGCGAAGGCGAAGATCGTCGCGTAGTACTCGGCGCCGGTCTGGTCCAAAGTGACCGGACCGCCCGAGTCGCCGGTCGTCTTCTTGTCGTTGCGGGTGAGGTCGGGGCTCACGCGCTGCCACGTCGTGCCCTCATCGCGCGTGCGGTGCACGTACTGCGAGCAGGTGTAGAGCACATCCGGATCGTGGGGCGAGAGGGACACCGGTGCCGTCCAGTTGAAGCGGTACTTGATGTCCTTGGCCGCGATGCCCGATGAGGCCTCCGGCCACACGTTGATCGTCCGGATCTGACCGCTGCGGCGGTCGTAGCGCGTGAGCAGTCCGGCGTGATCCGCGGCGAACACGATGTGGTGGTCGTCCGGCCGTACGGCGATATGGCCGGCCTCGCCCCCACCCACCTCGTAGCACTCCTGCCAGAGGACCCCGCTCAGCGCCGACCGCGTCGGCGACGAGATCGACGAGTTGTCCTGCTGGGCGGCGTAGAGCCGGTACGGGGTCTGCGCGTCAGCGGTGATGTGGTAGTACTCGGCCGTCGGCTGGTTGTAGAGGGACGACCATGACATGCCGCCGTTGAACGAGATCGTCGCGCCGCCGTCGTTCCCCTCGATCATCCGGAGCGGATCGTTGGGGTCGATCCACAGATCGTGGTTGTCCCCATGCGGGATCGTCTGGCGCACGAAGCTCTTGCCCGCATCACTCGACTTGTACGCGTCGACGTTCAGCACCCAGGTCGTGTCGGCGTCGACCGGGTCCGCGAAGATGTGCGTGTAGTACCAGGCGCGCTGCCTGAGCTCGCGATCGTCGGAGCCCTTCTCCCAGGTCAGGCCGCCGTTGTCCGAGCGGAACACCCCACCGTCGGTCGCCTCGACCAGCGCCCAGACGCGCTCGGGTCGCGCGGGCGAGACCGCGATGCCGATCCTGCCGAGGACGCCCTTCGGGAGGCCACGGTTCCGCGAGATCTCGGTCCAGGTGTCGCCGCCGTCGGTCGACTTAAAGATGCCGCTGCCAGCGCCGCCACTGATGAGCTGATGCGGCTTGCGGATCGCCTCCCATAGCGCCGCGTACACGATGCGCGGGTTCGACTGATCGATGGACACATCGATGCCGCCGGCGGTATCGCCGCGCGAGAGGATCTTCTTCCAGCTCTTGCCGCCGTCGCGCGTGCGGAAGATGCCTCGATCGACATTCGGTCCGTGCGCGTGACCCAGCGCTGCGACATACGCCGTGTCGGGATCCTGGGGATGCACGCGTACCTGCGCGATGTTCCGCGTGGCCTCCAGCCCGAGGTGCGCCCACGTCTTCCCGCCATCGGTCGAGCGATACGCGCCGTCGCCGTGCGACACGTTGCCGCGGATGCAGCCCTCGCCCATACCGGAGTAGATGACGTTCGGATCCGACGCGGCGACGGCGATCCCGCCGACCGACGCGCGCTTGAAGAAGCCATCGCTCACGTTGCGCCAATAGAGGCCGCCGTCGGTCGTTTTCCAGACGCCGCCGCCGCAGGACCCGAAGTAGAACGTATTGCGGTCCCGCGGATCACCCGCCACCGCCTCGACGCGCCCTCCGCGGAACGGCCCCAGCTGGCGCCACTCCAGTCCGTCCAATGAGATCTGCGCGGCGTCTACGGTCTGCGGCACGGTCGGCCCTCCCCAGCTAGGCTTCGGGGGCGACCATAGCGAAAGCCACAGCCGGAGGTATTTCGATGGCATGGTTCGAGGCGCTGACCGGGATCGATCCCGACGCCGGAAGTGGATCGTTCGAGGCGCTGCTCGCGTCACTCGTCGGTGTGGCCATCATCGCGATCGCGGCGGTCCTTGTCTCACGGCGCGGCAGGCGTACCGCCCGCTAGCCTGACCGCAGGCACGTGCGCCCAGACTTCACGGAGATCAGGCGTAATGGCGCGAGCAACGGACGACGATCTTCTGGCCTGCGGGCGCGCGAACGAACAGGAGCCGCAGCTCCCCTGAAGCGCTCGCGGACCAGAAGCCTGCGAGATCGCCGCCCAGCTGGTGCAGCCGAACTGACGGGTGCCGCTCGTTGGTATCGAGGAGTTCGAGCGCCTTCGTGAATCGGCGCTGCTCAGCCTTGGAGAAGCCGGCGAACGACTCAAGGAATTCGGACGTGAAGCGGAGGCTCGCGAGGCTCGCGATCGGTCAACGCTTCCGAACGGAGCGGCGCCGGCGGGCGCCAGCCTCGAGCTCTTGGGTCGTCAACTGAAGGACGCGACCGGCAGCGATATCGGCCAGCGACTGTTTGATCGACGCGATGGAGTTCGCCGTGTACGCCCAGGCATCTTCCGCGACGACGAGCCGCGCCGGCCGAAGCCGGATCTCGTTCTCCTCGACCCGGACTTCCAGCTGGGCGCCATCCGTCAAGCCGAGGCTACGGCGCGCCTCGGCAGGTAGCGTGATCCGGCCCTGAGCGTTGACTGCTACGGTCGACCTTGCCACGCACCCAGGCTATCTGACGAAGTGCCAAAGTGTCAAATGATGCCCGACTGCAGACAGCGCGCGGCCGGTTTGACGACCGAACGCACGTTCCATATCGTTGGTCGGCATGCGAACAATTGTTCGATTCCCCGCACGGACCAGCCTGGACCAGATCCTCGACAGCTTCGAACACGATCCTGGATTCCAGGCCCAGGTCACGCATTGGGAACGGATCCCACCGAAGGCCCCCGTCTACGCGCCGTTCCCGAAGTGGCTCGATCCGCGGATCGCGAAGAGCCTGCGCGCGCGTGGCATCGACGCGCTCTACTCCCACCAGGCCGCCGCGCTCGAGGCCGCGCACGCGAAGAAGAACTTCGTCGTCGTCACCCCGACCGCTTCGGGCAAGACGCTCTGCTACGACCTCCCGGTCCTCGATGCGATCGGAAGGGATCCCTCGGCTCGCGCGCTCTTCCTCTTCCCGACGAAGGCGCTCGCGCAGGATCAGCTCGCCGAGCTCGAGCGACTGTCGACCGAGATGGACATCGAGCTCAAGACTTTCACCTATGACGGCGACACGCCGCCGCAGGCACGTGCGGCGATCCGCACGGCCGGGCACGTGGTCATCACGAACCCGGACATGCTCCACACCGGTATCCTGCCCCACCACACCAAGTGGGTGAAGCTCTTCGAGAACCTGCAGTTCGTCGTGCTGGACGAGCTGCACACCTACCGCGGCGTGTTCGGCAGCAACGTCGCGAATGTCCTCCGCCGGCTACGGCGGATCTGCGCCTTCTATGGATCGCACCCGACGTTCATCCTCACGTCCGCCACGATCGCCAATCCCGAGGAGCTGGCGCGGCGGCACGTCGAGGACGACGTCGTGGTCATCGACGAGTCGGGCGCGCCGCGCGGCGAGAAGGTCATCGTGTTCGTCCAGCCGCCTGTGGTGAACGCGGGCCTCGGGATCCGCCGCAGCGCGCTCCTTGTCGGCCGCGACATCGCGGCGACGCTCCTCGCGTCGGGCGTCCAGACGATCGCGTTCGCCCGATCACGCGTGCAAACGGAGCTCCTGCTCACCTATCTCCGCGCCCGCTTCCCGCAGCCACAATGGCCGCCAGATCTCATCCGCGGCTACCGCGGCGGCTATCTCCCGTCCGAGCGGCGCGCGATCGAGCGCGGCCTGCGCGACGGGTCGGTGCGCGGTGTCGTCTCCACCAACGCGCTCGAGCTCGGCATCGACATCGGCGCCCTGCAGGCGGCGGTGCTCGTCGGTTACCCCGGCTCGGTCGCATCGACCTGGCAGCAGATCGGCCGGGCCGGACGCCGCGAGGACCTCTCGGTCGCGATCCTGGTCGCCACGAGCTCGCCCACCGATCAGTACGTCGTCCAGCACCCCGAGTTCGTCCTCGGAGGCTCGCCCGAGGCCGGCCTCGTGAATCCGGACAACCTCCACATCCTCGTCGAGCACATCAAGTGCGCCGCGTTCGAGCTCCCGTTCGAGCCGACCGAGCGGTTCGGCACGGAGGACACGCCGGGCGTGCTCAGCTACCTCGGCGAGCAGGGCATCCTGCACGAGGCCGAGGGCCGGTACCACTGGTCGGATCAGGCCTTCCCTGCGGAAGCGATGTCGCTCCGCACAGCGAGTAACGACAACGTCGTGATCATCGACACGACGAACGGAAAGACGCGGGTCATCGGCGAGGTCGACCGTTTCGCGGCGCCCGTCCTCGTGCACGAGCAGGCGATCTACCTCCACGAGTCGAAGCAGTTCCAGGTCGAGAAGCTCGACTGGCCGAACGCGAAAGCCTACGTGCGCGAGGTGAAGGTCGACTACTACACCGATGCCGGACTCGCCGTCCGCATCCGGGTGCTCGCGGACTTCGACCAGAAGACGGACCGCGCGCTGCGCGCGCACGGCGAGGTGCTCGTCTCCGCGCTCGCTACGATCTACAAGAAACTCACGCTCTACACGCACGAGAACGTCGGTTGGGGAAAGATCCACCTTCCCGAGCAGGAGCTCCAGACGACGTCATTCTGGCTCTCGCTGCCAGAGCAGCTGACGCGGCGCTGGCCGAAGGAGCGCGTCGAGACCGCGCTCGCCGGGCTCGGCAACCTGTTGCATGCGCTCGCCCCGCTGTTCCTGATGTGTGACCCGCACGACCTCGGACTCGCCGTCGAAGTGCGCTCGCCGCACACCTCGCTGCCGACGATCCATCTCTTCGACATGACGCCCGGCGGCGTCGGTTTCTCCGAGCGTCTGTTCCGATCCACCGAGCCGCTACTCGAGCGGGCCCGCGAGCACCTCGCGGCCTGCCCGTGCTCCGAGGGCTGCCCAAGCTGCGTCGGTCCGGCCTACGCGTTGGGCGCCAAGGTGAAGGTCGGCGTCGCAGAGCTGCTCGAGCAGCTCCGGTGAGGGATCTGCGCGCACGCCTCGACGCGCTCCCGCTCCGGCGCGACGCGCGCCCCGAGCGGGCCACGGCAGTGCCGCGTGACCGCCCGTTCGAGGTGCGCGAGCAACGCATCGACCTTGCGACGCTCGGCCTCACCGTGGTCGCGCAGAGCGAGCCCGATCCGCACGTCGTCACGCACCTCGGACTCAAGGGCGCATCGCCGTCGCGGTGGGAGGACATCGTGTTCCTGGACACCGAGACGACCGGGCTCATGGGCGGCACCGGCACGTACGTGTTCCTGCTGGGGTCGGCGCACATCCAGGGCGGCGAGCTCGTCCTTCGACAGCACTTGCTCAACGGATTGGGATACGAGCGCGAATTCGTCGAGGCGATCAGCCTGGAGCTGGCGCGTTTCCGTGCGTGCGCTTCGTACAACGGCAAGTGCTTCGACCTGCCACTCCTACGGACTCGGTTCATCATGGCCCTGCGGGCGGATCTCAACGTCGATGATTCGCATCTCGATCTGCTCCATCCGGCACGCCGACTCTGGCGCGGCCGCTTCGGCTCGACGTCGCTGCGGCAGCTCGAGGATTCCGTCCTGGACATCGCACGCGAGGACGATATCCCGGGCTCGCTCATTCCTGAGCGCTACTTCCGTTATCTCGCGACGGCCGACGCCGCGCTCATCGAGCCCGTCCTGCGGCACAACGCCCGAGACATCGTGTCTCTCGTGCAGATCACCGACCGGGTGGCCCGGGCCGTCATCGACGCGCGGGCGGGCCGCGCGCCTGATCACGCGCCCGCGGCGTTCGCGCTGGCCTGTGCATTCGAACGGGCCGGCGAGCCCGACGTGGCGTACCTCTGTTACGAGAGCGCGTACGCGGAGGCGGACAGCGAATTGCGCGTGCGCGTCGCGCTTCCGTACGCCCGCGCGCTCGAGCGACGCGGTCATCCGGAGCGCGCGTTCGGCCTGATCGAGCTCCTGCTCGGCCTTGGCCTCGGCTCCCCACGCTGGCGCGAGCAGGCCGAGGGGCGGACCCGCCGCCTGTCCCGCATCATGGCGAAGCGATGCGCGCCCTTGAGGACCTCACCTACGCGGCCGAGGCGATCCGCCGTCGCGAGCTTTCCAGCCGCGAGCTGATCCAGGCCTGCCTCGCGCGGTACGAGGCGACCGAGTCGCGGCTCCACGCCTTCACCTGGCTCGACCCTGACCGCGCCCTTCGACTCGCGGACGATCGGGACCGGGCCGATGGGAGCGGCCCGCTTCACGGCGTTCCGATCGGCATCAAGGACATCTTCGATACCGCGGGGATCCCGACAGAGCATGGCTGCCGGCTGTACGCGGGACGCGTGCCGCAGCGGTCCGCCGACGTCGTGCGGGCGCTCGAGGACGCGGGCGCGATCGTCGTGGGCAAGACCGTCACCGCCGAGCTCGCGTTCCTGACGCCTGGGAGCGCTCGCAACCCGCACGATCTCGCCCGCACCCCGGGTGGCTCGTCCATGGGTTCGGCGGCGGCCGTGGCCGCCGCGGTGATCCCGGGCGCGATCGGCAGCCAGACGAACGGCTCGACGATCCGGCCGGCGGCGTTCTGCGGCGTCGTCGGGTTCAAGCCGACCGGCGGGCGGATCTCGACCGCCGGAGCTCTCGGGTTCTCACGCACGCTCGATCAGGTCGGCACCTTCGCGGGCGACGTCGGATCGGTCGCTCGGCTCACGGCTGCGGCCTCAGGCGATCCGCTCGCCGAGTGGTGGACCACGACGTCCGGCGCGACCCCCCGGCTCGCCGCGGTGCGAACGAGCGAGTGGGACCGGGCCGACGGCGCGATGCAGGCCCGCTTCCAGGCGGACGTCGATGAGCTCGCGAGCACGGGTGGCCCGATCGAATGGCCCGCCCTGCCCGACGGGCTCGATGACGCGCCCGCGGTCATCCGGACATTGATGGCCTACGAGTCCGCGCGCAGCCTTGGGCCCGAGACGCTGGGCCGCATCGACGCGGTCAGCGCCCGGGCGCTCGCGTTCTTCGACGACGGACGGGCCATCGATGATGGCGAGTACGAGCGCGCGCTCCGTGAGCGTCTGCGGCTCGTCGCGGCATTCAACGCGTGGGCCGAGCAATACGACGCGATCCTCACGCCACCGACCATCGGCGAGGCGCCCGGACCCGAGACGACCGGGGACGCGCGCTTCTGTTCCCGGTGGACGCTCGTCGGCGCGCCGGCGGTCGTGATTCCCACGGGCGTCGGGCCTGCAGGTCTGCCGCTCGGGCTCCAGCTCGTCGGTGCGCGCGGGACGGACCGCCGCTTGCTCGCCGCCGCCGCGTGGGCCGAGCGCCTGCTACCCGGCCCCGGCCGGCCGACGCTCGCCTAGCGCGAGTAGATGAAGCGCGCGGGATCGCGCGCGTACTCGTCGTAGCTGCCCGGCGCGTCGATCCCCGGGACCCCAGGTGCCCAGTCCGCGTTGAGGATGCGATCCGGATCGCCGTATCGCGCCGCGAGGTCGCGGACCTTGGGATCGTCGAGCGATGCCAGGTGTCCCTTGTCGATCACAACGATCTCATCGCCCTTCAGCGGCGCGATCGTGATCGTGGGGAAGAACAGGTGGACGTGCAGGTGCCCATAGAGGATCCCGCGCTCACCGGCCCAGACCTCCTCGGAGCCGCGCCACCGCGTTCCGAGGCCGAGATGGACGATCCCGCTGCGGCGGCGCTCCCATTCGAATCCGCCGGATGAGAGCAGGTGGATGTTGCGCGGCCGCGCGATCTTTGGATTCGTGCCGATCGCCACTTCCCAGAGCCAGAACAGCCCGGGCCGGGGAAAGCTCGGGTACTGCGTGTCCTTCGACTCCTCCTGCAGCGCCCGCCATGAGTCGCCGTACTCGCCGCCGCCTTCGACGCGCTCCAGGCGGCCGTTCTCGAGCGCGACCCGGATTCGCGGAAATGGGCGCTGGAAATGGCTGGTGGTACCCCTGATCACGCCGGTCGCGTCCTCTTTCGCGAGGATCGGCGTCGGTCCATGCGCGAGCAGGTGGCCCCACCATGGCGTTTCGGTGTAGCCGCGGCGAGACCCGTCGAAGTATTCGGGGAACAACGTGTAGCTGAAGTCGGTGCCCTCCGGATCGGTGACGTGCACGCGGCCGCCCCGGCCGCGATCGAAGAACGCGTTCCACGTCGTGAGATTGATCAGCGTGTGCAGGTCCCGGGGATACACCGTCGCGGCGCTGGCGAACTGATCGGTCTGCAGCCAGGGGATCGCCTCGTAGCGATGCGGGACGTTCGGGATCCCCCCGCCTTTTCCATGCACGAGGAGGTCGTAGCGCTCGCGCGCTGCGAGCTCCTCCACCCAGGGGAGGCCCTCCCAGCGCCGAGGACGGTTCGCCCACGGCTCGCGGCGCATGATGACGTCGACCTCATCGACGCTGGTGAACGGCCGGTCCGCTTCCGCCTCGACCCGGATCACGTCCACGACCGCGCCCATCTCGCGCAGGCCGCGGACGACGGCGTCCACGA
This sequence comes from Candidatus Limnocylindria bacterium, assembly GCA_035543375.1. Classification (GTDB taxonomy): domain Bacteria; phylum Chloroflexota; class Limnocylindria; order P2-11E; family P2-11E; genus UBA4735. Next base: position 22,262 of record DASZZF010000016.1, on the reverse strand, counting down.
CCTTCGTGTCGTAGTGCGAATCGACCGCAACGAGGACCCGGTCACCGGGCTTCGTCGAGCCGTAGCCGACGAATCCCGGCGCGGTCCGCCGGACCTCGGCCTGGTGGCACACCTGGTAGGAGTAGGCCGCGAGGTCGTCGACCTCGATGACCTCCGGCAGCTTGGCGTCCATGAGCGTGCCGAGCGCCTGCTCCTCTGAGATCGCGCACATGGTCGTTCTCCTACTTCAGGTTCTTGAAGAAGCCCTGGTCTTCGAGCTGTTTGACGAACCGCTGATCGAAGATGTCCTCGGGCTTCAGGTTCTTCGCCGCGGCGTTCGTCGCGGCCGCCTCCTGGATCACGAGTTCGGTGCCCTTCACGTACGGCGGTAGCTCGAGGTACTTGCTGAACTGCTCCCACGTGTCGTCGAGAACACTTTGGTCGTCGATCTTCAGATACTTGCCGAGCGCCTGCGTCCCGAAAGGCTTGTCCGTCCTGAACCGGCTGACGCCACGGGAGTACGCCCGGATCACGCGGGTGACCACGTCGGGATTGGTGGTGATGAACGCGGTGTTCGCGGCGACCGCGACCGATGGATAGTCCGGCCCGCTCGTCGCGAGGTTGATGAGCTCAGTGAAGCCCGCCTTCTTCGCGCGGGTGTTCGTGGGCGGCGAGACGGATCCGCCATCGACCTGGTTCGCGATCATGCCGGCGAGGATGTTCGGCACTTCGGTGAGCGGGATGAGGGCCACGTCCCGGTCGGTGAGACCCCAGATCTTCAGCGCCTGCAGCGCCGCGGTATGGGTCGACGATCCCGGTGTGGTGATCCCGATGCGCTTTCCCTTGAGGTCGGCTGGCGTCTTGATGCTGGGCGCGACCATGATCGAAAAGACCAGGTGGTTCGTGATGCCGAACACCATCCGCACGGCGCCGCCCTGCGCGACCGCCTGGGTGACGTTCGCGCCGTCGACGAAGCCGAACTGGACCTCGTTGCCGATCAGCGCGGCGACCGATCGAACGGAGCTCGGGATGTTCACGAGCTCGACGTCCAGGTTCTCCTCCTTGAAGTAGCCTGCCTCGAACGCCGCCCAAAGGCCGCTGTTCGCTCCGGTCTGCGCGGTCCAGTTGATCTTCACCGCCGCTCGCGCAGGCGCTGGCGGAGCGCCGCCGCTACCGGCGGCCGGCGTGCGCGGGTTCGGCGCCTGCGACGCCGGCGCGCAGGCGGCGAGAACGACCACCGCGGCGAGCAGCGATGCCAGGGGACGCCGACAAGCGATCACGATCCCACCTCCGCCGATCGCGGCGAGAGTAGTGCGCGACGGTCGGCGACGCTACCGTTCAGCCGTGCCCATCTGGGACCCCTACCTCACCGCGCGCGACCGCGAGGTCTTCGAGCGCTCCGGCCATGGGCAACGCGCGGGCTTCGGCGTTCGGCCCGCAGTACTCGTCGTCGACCTCACCTACGCGTTCGTCGGCGATCGACCCGAGCCGATCCTCGACTCGATCGTTCGCTGGCACCGTTCGGCGGGCGACGACGGTTGGCGCGCGGCGGGGCGGATCCGCACGCTCCTCGATGCGGCCCGCGCGGCCGGCGCCCCGGTCATCTACACGACCGGCACCGATGACGCGCGGGCCGGACAATGGAACGCGAAGAACTCGCGCCGAGCGGAGAACGAAGCGCGTCCGGATCGCAACACGATCGTCCCCGAGATCGCGCCCTGCCCTGGCGACCTCGTGCTCCGCAAGGAGAAGCCGAGCGCGTTCTTCGGGACGCCGCTCGCCGCGCACCTCGTGCGCCTCGGCGTGGACTCGCTGTTCGTCACCGGCGGCACCACCAGCGGCTGCGTGCGGGCGAGCGTCGTGGACGCGTTCTCGTACAGCTATCGCGTGGCCCTCGTCGAGGAGTGCCTGTTCGACCGCGGGCAGGCGTCGCACGCCTTGAGCCTCTTCGATATGCAGCAGAAGTACGCCGACGTGGTGTCGCTCGCCGACGCGCTCGCCATGCTCAGCTCTTGAACTCGCGCTCCGCGCTCTTCGGCGTCGCGTTCGGATCCGCCGCGAGACGGAGCGCGAGGTCGACCGCCTCTTCCGGCGTCTTCGCGAAGTGGAGCGTCGCCGACCCCGATTCGTCGAGATGCTCGCCGCCGTAGGCGATCTCACGCACCCGGTCGGCCCAACCGCCCGTCCCTTCGAGGATCACCGTCGGCTTGTCCTGATACGCGACGGTGAGCTCGTTCAACGTACCGATGCCGCCCGAGATCATGATCACGGCATCCGCGGTGCGCACGGTGAGCGTGTTCCGCATCCACCCCATGCCCGTCGTGATCGCGACGTCGACGTACCTGTTCGCGGCGTTCTTGTCGAAGCCGGGCAGCACGCCGATGACGAGCCCATTCGCGCGTTTCGCCCCGCGGCTCGCCGCCTCCATGACGCCCGACAGTCCGCCGGTGACGACGATCGCGCCGGCGCCGGCGATCGCCGCGCCCACCCGCTCGGCGGCGCTCAGTGCCTCGGGCGAGGGTGGGTCGTTGGGATCCTTCTCGCTCTTGCCGATGACCGTGATGAGATAGGGACGGGTCACGGGCGAAGCCGCCAGAAGTCGCCGCGCATGCCGATCTCAGTGAACAGCGCTTCGGTCTCCTCGAGCGTGTAGCGGCGCCGGTCGGGCTCAAGCTTCCGTGCGTACCACGCGCGCGCCAGCGCGCCCGCTTGTGCGAGCGAGATCGTGCGCGCATCCATAAGGCCGCGTCGCTCTCGCCAGGCCATCGCGTGATCCTCCGACCGGAAGAACAGCATGGTCGATCAGGTGAAGATGATGTCCTTCCACCAGGCGAGCGCCGGCAGTCCGAACTGCAGCACGACCCCAGCGGGCCCGTCGACCGCGCCACGACGTACGCGCAGCTCGATCGCGTCGCCGCAGTCGCCGCACTTCGCCGCGATCGCACCGTCCGCGCCGAGCGCCGCTGGGAAGCCGAGCGCGTCCCAAGCACAGATCGCCCACCAGTCGCGACCCCCCGCAGTCACGCGGAACTCCGTCGGATCGGCCGCGAACGGGTTAAAGGCCAGCGTTTCGCTGCTCCCCGGCCGGGCGATGAAGACCTTTGCCGCGGCAAGCCGTTCGAACGCGGCGTGCAACTCGTCCTCGGACGCGCCATCGCGCCGGCGACCGCTGCGATCGACGGGACCGCACCGCCTGCTCGGATCGCCCGCGCGATGGCGACCCGCACATCGTTTGTCGAAGACGGCAGCGGACGTTTCGAGGCGCATCCGCGGAAGAAAGTAACCTCTGGGCATGGCCGATGTCGTTCCGTTCCATGGACTGCGCTTCGTCGAGGCGAAGGCCGGTCCGCTGTCGGACCTGATCTGCCCGCCCTACGACGTGATCTCGGATGAGCGGCGCGCGGCGCTGTACGCGCGCAGCCCCCATAACGTCGCGCGCCTCGAGGCCGGGACCGAGGAGCCCGGTGACGACCCGATCACCAATCGGTACACCCGGGCCAAGGCGACCCTCGAAGATTGGCTCACGACAGGTCTAATGAAGGTCGATCCGTCTCCCGCGTTCTACCTGCACGAACACTACTTCGAGGTCGGAGGTGAGCGGGTCCGCCGGCGGGGGTTTCTCGGAGCGCTGCGCCTCTATCAGGAGGGCCGCGGCATCGTCCGACCGCACGAGCGCACCTTCCCGAAAGCGAAGACCGATCGCCTCCGGCTGCTGCGCGCGATCCGCACCAACACGAGCCCGGTGTTGGGCATGTTCGCCGACGAGCGCGGCGAGGTCGCCGCCGCCCTCGAGGCGTGGATGGTCCGCGGGCCGGCGCGGCTGGTCGGCGAAGCGCGTGTCGACGCTGAGCGGCATCTCGTCTGGTCCCTCGACGACAAGCCGCTGACGCGAAAGCTGTCGGACCTTCTGAAAGAGAAACGGATCTACATCGCGGACGGGCACCACCGCTACGAGACGGGCCTTGCGTACCTGAAGGAGGAGACCGATGCGGGCCGGGTCGACTTTGACGACGACCCGGCGAGCTTCGTGCTGGCCTATCTCTGCGCGCTCGACGATCCCGGCCTCCGCATCAGCGCGACTCACCGGATCGTGGGCGGCGCGAACGCTGCAATCGACGAGCTCGTCGCCCGCGCGTTCGAAACGGCGCCCATCGATCGTGGCACGCTCGGCGACACGCAGCCGGGCATTGTGCTGGTGCGCGAGGGGACGTTCACCGCGATCACGCCGAAAGCCGAGCTCGACCTCTCGGGCATGCCCGAGAGCTGGCGGACGCTGCCGGTCGCGCAGGCGGAGGAGTTGCTCGTGACCCCGGCCCGCGCGATGGGCGCCGAGGTCGCGTACGAGCACGATCTCGAGCGAGCGATCGCGGCGGCGGTGCCGGGCGTCACGACGGTGCTGCTGCGCGCGGTGGATGCGGAGGAGCTGCGGCGCGTCGCCGACGCCTGGGAGCGGCTGCCGCAGAAGACGACGTACTTCTTTCCGAAGGCACCCGCAGGACTGGTACTCAGACCGCTCGGAGATTAGATGCCCAGATCGAAGACTACGCTCGGTCCCAAGGGACGGTGCGGTCCGCAGGCACGTGCCGACGCGATCGGTCGCCGGGCCTAGGCGCGCTTGGTTTCGTCGAGCCACGGCCAGATCAACTCGAGCACGCCCTCGACCGCCACGGATCCTCCGCTCTGCCAGGCGTACTGCGGCTGCCGACTCCAGGGATTCTTTGGTGTGAACGGACCACGGATGCCACCGGCCCATGCACTGCGCGGTGGAATCGGACGAGCACGTTGGGCGTCCCGTCTAGTCCCGCCTGGGCGATCCGTGCGCGTAAGTGAAGCGCCGGGCTGTTCCTCGATAAGCGCGACGCTATGACGAACGCGACGCTACGACGCTGCTGTCTCCGCCAAAGAATGCGGCCCATTCACGCTCGTGTTGTTCGTCGCGGCAACGCACGGTCGGGAGTGGACGATCCGCTCGCACCGCGGCCGCGGCGAGACGGTCGAGCTTCAGCTGACTCATCCAAGGACCAAGTAATGCGCCCACACGGTCGACCAGAGCGCTACCAACGCGCCAGTAATACAGGTAGCCTCGGCGCGGTCCTTGATGCTGCCGAGCCCATCGCACGGGGCTCGTAGACGCCCGAAGACCGGTGGGATCGAGCCGCATCCGGCATGACTCGCCGCGAGCTCTCATCTCAGCCGCCCGACAAAAGAACCGACAAGGACGGAGTCTTCCGCGTCGAAGAAGCCAGCGGCCCAGTCGTCCTCTGCGGTGTCCACACTGCAGATATCGAACGATGCTTGCGGGGAGGACGGGATTCGAACCCGTGACAGGGAATGATCCCTGTATCGGTTTAGCAAACCGACGCACTCGACCAGGCTATGCGACCTCCCCCGGCGGGCCAACACGCGCGGGGCTAACGACCAGTCTACCGGGGAAGGTCGAGCGACACTATCGCTCGGCGGTCTCTTCCCGCTGGTCTTTCTGCTTGATCTCGCCGGCCCTCTTCTGGACTTCGCCCTTTAGCTGATCGCCTTGCCGCCCCACTCGGTCGAGCGGTCGCCGACAGCCTTGCCGAACTCCTCTTTCGCCTTCCCCTCTATCTTCGTGGCCTCGCCCCTGATCCGGTCTTCCATCTCATGCCGCCTTAACGCCCTGGTGCAACGAGCTAGTGCCGACAAGCAGGAGACACGCCGCGCCGTCGTAGCCTTGTCGCAATGAGCGACGACCGCATCCTCGCGATCGACATCGGCGCCGGCACGATGGACACGCTCGTATACGACCCTGCGCAGCCAATGGAGAACGCGGTCCAGCTGGTCCTCCCCTCGGCCACGTCGCTCGCCGCGCACAAGATCGCCTCGGCCCGCGAGCGCGGCGAGCCGGTCTTCCTGCACGGCAATCTCATGGGCGGCTACCACACAACGAATGCGGTCTGGGCCCATCTCAACGCCGGGCTTGCCGTCTACGCCACCGAGCGCGCGGCCGGCACGGTCCACGACGACCTGGAACTGCTGCGCGCTCGCGGCATCGTGATCACCGACGACCCGCCCCGCGGCGTCACGGCGATCGAGCTCCGCGACGTCGACCTCCCGCGGCTCGAGGCCGCTCTCGCCGCATATGATGTGACGCTTCCCGAGACGATCGCGATCGCTGCACAGGATCACGGCTATTCACCGAAGCACAGCAACCGGCTGTTCCGCTTCGACCACTGGCGCCGCTATCTCACCCCTGGATCGACGCTCGGCGATCACATCTGGCGCACGCCGCCCGAGTACATGACCCGCCTGATCGCCATCCAGCGGGACGCCCCAGGCGCCATCGTCGCCGACACCGGGCCGGTGGCAGTGCTTGGCGCGCTCGAGGACGAGCGGGTGGCAGCGGCAGCCGAAGGCGGCACGTGCATCGTCAACGTCGGGAACCAGCACGCGCTCGGTCTGTTGGTGCGAGGCGAAGAGCTGTTCGGCGTGATGGAGCACCACACCGAGTCGGTCGACACCGCGAAGCTCGATCGTCTCATCGGCCGGTTAGTCGCGGGCACGGTCACGCATGACGAGGTCTTCGCTGACGACGGCCATGGCGCGCTCGTGCTCGCGGCCTACCGTACACTCGCGCCGTTCCGTTTCACCGCCGTCACCGGCCCGAACCGCCGGCTCGCGAAGCCCCTCGGCTGGTACCCGGCTGCGCCCCACGGCGCGATGATGCTGAGCGGCTGCTTCGGGCTGGTGCGCGGAGTCCAGCTGCTCCGCGAGCGGGAGGCGGCTGCGCGGTAGGCGACGAAACGAGAACGGTCAGATCACTCGCGATACGGACCGATGTTGAATGCGGGCGCATAGACGGCCTGCGCGAAGTAGAGGACGAAGGCGACGGTGACTACCCAGAGCAACGGGTGGACGTCGGCCGCCTTGCCGCGCGCGAGCTTCAGGAAGCCATATGTGACGAACCCTGCGCCCACGCCGTTCGTGATCGAGTACGTGAACGGCATGACGACGACGGTGAGGAGCGCGGGGAGACCTTCCTCGACACTCGTGAAATCAATCTTCGAGGCGATGCCCGCCATGAGGAACCCAACGATGACGAGTGCCGGCGCCGTGGCCTCCGGTGGGATGACCGCGACGACCGGTGCGAGGAACATCGCCAGCAGGAACAGCGCGCCAGTGACCACACTCGCGAGCCCGGTGCGGGCGCCGGCCGACACGCCGGCGGCGGACTCGATGTAGGTCGTGTTCGATGACGCGCTCATGAGGCCGCCGAAGGCGGCGCCGATGGAGTCGATGACGAGGATCCGGCGGAAGCCGGCCATCCGCCCGTGGGTATCGACCCAGCCCGCCTGGCCGCCGATGCCGATGACCGTGCCGACCGTGTCGAAGAAGTCGGACAGCATGATCGTGAACACGGCGAGAATCGTGGCGACGGGACCGAGTATCGCGAACGCGTCGAAGTTCAGGCCCTTTCCGGCGTTCGAGAAGTCGGGAATCTGGAGCCACGCGGACGGCAGCACGGCCGTTCCAGGCGCGGTTGACGGCACGTAGCTTGGGATGATTGCGTGCAGCACTCCGGCGATGATCGTCGTGCCGACGATGCCGAGGAGCAGGGCGCCTTTCACGTCTCGCGCGAAGAGGACAAGCGTCAACATGAGCCCGATCACGAACGTGAGGATCGGACCGGTGTTGAGCGTGCTGAGGGTAACGATAGTTCCGGCACCGTGAACGACTATGCCGGCGTTCACCAAACCGATGAGCAGGATGAAGAGTCCGATGCCGACGCCGATCGATCTCTTCAGGGCCAGGGGGATCGCGTTGAGGATCATCTCGCGCAGATTCGTCAGCACGAGGATGGTGATGACGATGCCTTCCATCAGGATGATGCCCATCGCTGCCGGCCATGGCAGCGGGGGCTTCCCGAGGATGAGCTGGAACGCGACGACCGCATTCAGGCCGAGGCCCGCGGCCAGTGCGAACGGGCGGTTCGCGTAAAGGCCCATCGCGATCGTAAGCACGCCGGCGCAGAACGCGGTCATCGCGACCGTCTGCGCGAAGCCCGGACCGAGGTTCTTGTCCTGCAGACCTTGGACGCCGACGAAGTTCAGGATGATCGGGTTGAGGGCGATGATGTAGGCCATCACGAAGAAGGTCGTGATGCCCCCGACGACCTCCGTCCCCACGGTGGTGCCGTTCTCGCGGAGCTTGAACCAGCGCTCGAGTAGGCCCGAGGATTCCGCTCGGGTCGCCGAGTTCGCTGCCATGCAGCCGTCCTCCTCTTTTCCAGTGTCACACCGGCAACCGAAAAAGGAATGAAACGAGGTCCCCCCGCGACCTCGCGGCGAATCATACGGCGGAGGGAGTGGGATTCGAGGGGCCCGGCTGGACCTCGGCGGTTTGCGAGATCGACCCCCGGCCTTCGAGCCGGTGCGGGCGCGTGCGGACATCCGGATTCATTGGGCTTTCCATGCGCGCGTGCGGGCGTGTTCGGGTTGGTGAAGGTCGGTTGTGGCACCGGTCAGGTCCTGCTCGGCCCACTCGCCCCAGCTCCCGTTGTAGCTCGAGCTCGACGCCAAAGAAGTCGAGGGTGTCGTCGGCATGCCGATTGAGCCAGTCGATGCTCTGACGGTGCTCCTCGCAGAAGACTGGAGCACTCCAGACCACTATCGCCGCATCAAGGAGAGCAGGTCCGCATCATCCGGGAGGACGCTCGCTGCTGCGCGAGCTCACGATCGACCCGGGTCGCGACTACCAGTCTCTAAAGTTGTCCTCAATGACGTGAGACAGGTGCTCGCGATGTACCAAGACATGACAAATGCGGAGGGGGTGGGATTCGAACCCACGGAAGCCTTGCAGCTTCAGCGGTTTTCAAGACCGCCACATTCGACCGCTCTGCCACCCCTCCGAGGCAATAAACATAGGGCTTTGAGCGGGATGCTTTTTGATCCTGGCTTGTGTAGGTACGGCCGGGCGACCGCACTCACTCGGACACGGACCCGAGCCACACCCGGCTTTCGTAACTGCCGGACGCCCACGTCGCGGCTCACCCGCAGCGGCCAGCCGGGTGGAGCGGGCTTGACGGCGGTTTTCGTACTGCTTGGCGTGATCCTGCGTGGGATTGCTCGATTGCCCTCAGCTGACGTGCCCTTTTTGTGGCCTGAGTATCGTTCGCCAGGATGCGCGGGGCGCTTGGGGAGGCGTCCCTCCTTGGCCCGGGATCGAAGCTCGAGCGAGGTCCTCCACAGTCGTGATCTCGATGGAGGACCGGTGCGACTTGGCTGCGCGCCTCAGGTAAATCACGAATCGCGATGAACCACGCACGAGGAGAGCAACCAAATGGCAACCCAACAGCTCGCTAGCCATGTTCGGGTCGTACGGCTCAAGAATGACCCGGCCAATACGGACGCGGCGATCAAACGATGGACCGGCGAAATACTCCCGCTGCTCAAGAAGCAGGACGGTTTCCGTGGCGCGACGCTCGTCGGGAATCGCAAGACCGGCGACGGGTTTTCAGTGACCTCCTGGGACAGCGAACGCGCGATGCAGAACGCACGTCCCCAGGTGCGCCCCCAGGCGGAGAAGATCTTGAACAGCACCGGCGGCAAGATCGTGGACGAGGACGAGTGCGAGGTCGCCGTGCAGGAGCGGATCCAGCCGGCGAAAGCAGGCGTGTTCGTCCGCGTGACGACCGTCGAGGCCGATCCGGCTAAGGCCGCCGACGGCATCGCGAACTTCAAAGAGAAGATCGTCCCAGCCATCCGCGCGCAGGCCGGCGCCCGCACGGCGTTCCTGTTCGTGAATCGGAAGTCCGGGCGGACCTTCTCCGCGACCGGGTGGGACACCGAGAAGGATCTCGAGAAGAGCGAGTCGGCCGTCACCGCCCTTCGCGATGAGGCGATCAAGAAGATCAGCGGTAAGAGCAGCAAGGTCGAGGTGTTCGAAGTGTACTTCACCGAGAGCGTCACGCCCGCTCCAGTAGCCAGCTAGCGATCCACCGAGGGACGGCCGCGGAACCTTCGATCGATCGTGAAGGACGCGGTCGTCCCCGGTGCCTCTGGATCAGCCGAACATCGCGGCGCCCATCTCCTTCGCCGCCTCCCGCTGAAGGCTCGGGGACGACGTGAGAGTAGGGGTCCAGCGTCACGGCAATCGTGGCGTGGCCCATCGCTTCCTGAACAACCTTCGGATGGACGCCGCGTGCCGTGCGATCGAGGCATAGCTGTGCCGGAGATCGTGGTTCCGGATCGGCGGTAGGCCAGCCCTCACGAGGAGTGGCCGGAACCACGTCCGGATGAGCGTTCGCCCGTCGATTGGCGCACCAATAGCCGGCGTGAAGACAAGAATCAAGGATCGGGGCGTGAGTTACGTCCACGGGCGTGGTGTGTGAGAACCACCGCGCCATCCTCAGCACGCGCACTTTAACTCGCAAGGGCCAACGGCGAAGTCAACTCACTCGCGCCCTCCTGTCCTGAACCCTTCGCGAGGTACTCCAGGCTCATGTACCGCCTCGCCACCGCCCACTCGTCGTGTTGCTCGGCGAGCACCGCGCCGACCAGCCGAACGAGCGCCGCGCGGTCGGGGAAGATCCCGACGACGTCACTGCGGCGACGGATCTCGCGGTTGAGCCGCTCCTGCGGATTGTTCGACCAGATCTGGCGCCAGTGCTCCGGCGCGAAGGCGCTGAACGCGAGGAGCTCCTCGCGGGCCTCCTCGGCGAAAAAGACGGTGACCTCCCGACGAATACGCTGACCTGGTGACAGCCGTCGCGCTCGGGATCGCGGTCCTGGGCGCCGCGGTGGCGCTCGCGATCCACGTCACGATGCCCACGTTCGCTTTGATGGTCGTACGGCTGGTGGCGGCCGAGCTATCGGCGTACTTGATCGTGGTGGAGCTCGTAGCGGTCGTGCTCGCGCTCGTGACGCTTCGAGATGCTCCCCGGACCGTGACGGTTGCTGTCGCTCTCGCGGGCATCGTGCTCGCGGGGGTGCCGCTCGCGCAGGTGCCGTCGACGATCGCCGCGGCGAGCGGCGCGCTCGACGCCATCGGCGCGCCGCAGATCGCCGATGCGGCATTCAGCCCCGGGCGCCTGTTCACGCGGCTGCCTGCACCGGACGTGCGGCGCTCGAACGACATCCCGTTCCGATCGGTCGGCGGAATGATGTTGAAGCTCGACCGCTATGACGGGGCCGGTGCCGGACCACATCCGGCGCTCGTCGTCGTGCATGGGGGCAGCTGGCGCAACGGCGACAAGGGCGAGGGATCGACCGACCCCACGATCACGAATCGCATCTTCTCGGGGCGCGGGATCACGGTCTACGACATCGAGTACCGGCTGGTCCCCGCGGCAACATTTCCGGCGCAGCTCGAGGATGTGCTCTGTGCGCTCGGTCACGTCCGCGCGCACGCCAAGGACGATGGCGTGGATCCGGAGCGAGTGGCGCTCCTCGGCCGCTCGTCGGGGGCGCACCTCGCGCTGCTCGCTGCGTACCGCGCCGGCCGCGACCCGGTGCCCACGGGCTGCGATCGGCCCGCGACCGTGCGGGGCGTCATCTCGCTATACGGGCCGACCGATCTGGCACGGGGCTACCGGGCCCCCGCCGAGCCGGATCTCATTGGCGGGTCGGGCGCAATCGCGGACCTGCTCGGCGGAACGCCCGACGCGCTTCCCGCGCGCTATGCCCAGGCGACCCCGCAGAACGCGCTCGACCGGAGCGTGCCGCCGACGCTGCTCATCCACGGAGACGCCGATCAGATCGTGAAGCCGTATCACTCGACGTCGCTCGCGGCGGCGCTCGCCGAGTCGGGCGGCACGGTCGCGCTCATCGAGCTGCCGTGGGCCGGCCATGGATTCGACGCGATCTCGTGGGGCATCGGCGGACAATTGGCCCTGTCGGCGATGCTGCGGTTCCTTGGACTGGTGCTCGCGACGCGCTAGGCGGGCTTGCCGGCGTCGCCCTTCGGCTCGAACTTCGCGCTCGCGGTGTACGACGTGCGGTTGGGGACTTCGTCGACCTTTGTGATGCGGTAGAAGACCGGCGATCCGGAATGCCGCGTGAGACGGATGAGGGAGCCGAGCTTCACGGGTCCGGCATTCACGATCTTGTTCGAGAGCGGCCCACCGCTCAGCCGGATCACCGTTTCGATGGCCACGCTTAGATGCTAATGCGCCGGGCTCCCGAAGGAGCCCGGCGCATCGCGACTGGTACGAGTACGACTAGTACCGGTTGGCCGGTCGACGCGTCTCGAAGCAGCTGCTGCAGTAGACGGGCTTGTCACCGCGCGGCTGGAACGGCACGCGCGCCTCTTTGCCGCAGGACGAGCAGGTGGCCGTGAAGAACTCACGCTCCCCGCCGTAACCGCCCCGCGATGCGCCGCCGTAGCTCGCGCCGCCGCCAGCCGACTTGCGCGCCGCGCGACAGTCGCCGCAACGGCCGGGCTGATTCGTCAGGCCGCGCTGCTGGTAGAACTCCTGCTCCCCTGCGGTGAACACGAACGGGTTTCCGCAGTCCTTACAGGTGAGAGTGATATCGCTGAAGCTCATTTGGCTTCTCCTTGTTTCTTGCTGGTCCGAACCCGAAGTCCCCACCTCGGGTCCGAAGGGAGAAGCCCTGAGAACCTAGTTGGATCGACCGTCGTGCCGTACCGCTGCGTGAAGAGTAACACGTCGGCCTGTCAATTCGCGAAATATGGGCCGGACAGGCCGTTATCGCCGCGCCTGTCTCCCGCCCGACACCCGAGCGGGCGCTCGGCCGTATTACGCTCGCCGGTCCGTGCTGTGTGCTTCCTGCGGCTACGGGAACCCTGCCGGCATGCGCTTCTGCGGTCAGTGCGGTGCCGAGCTTGCGTCCGGCTGCCCTCGCTGCGGCGTCGACATGCCGGCGGACTTCGCGTACTGCGGCCGCTGCGGTGCGCGCCTCAGGACCGACGCGCCCGAGCGCGCCGGCGAAACGCGTCAGGTCACGGTCCTGTTCGCGGACATCTCCGGATTCACGACCCTCGCGGAGCGGCTCGGGCCGGAAGAGCTCCACGAGACCATGCGCACGGTGTGGGACCTCATTGCCGCCGACATCCGCGCCGCGGACGGGATCATCGAGAAGTACATCGGCGACGCGGTGGTCGCCGTGTTCGGCGCGATGGGTGACGACGTCACCAGCCACCCCGAGGCGGCCCAACGGGCGGCGCTCGCGGTGCTCGCCGCGCTGGAACGGGCGAACGAGCGGTTCGGCGAACGCACCGGCCGCCGGCTCGCGCTCCGCATCGGCGTGAACACCGGCCTCGCCGTGGCGGGCACGATCGGCGACCGCGAGAGCGAGTTCGGCGTCCTGGGTGACGCGGTGAACGTGGCCGCGCGGCTCGAGCAGGCCGCGGAGCCGGGCGAGATCCTCGTCGGCGATGCGACCTACCGGCGCACTCCCGGGCTCTTCGCCTATGAGCCGCATCCGCCGATCATCGCCAAAGGCAAGAGCACGCCGATCCCGGCATGGCGGCTCACCGGCGCGGCCACCGAAGCTGCCCTTACCCCGCAGCGCTCGCCGCTCGTCGGTCGCGATGACGAGATGGCAGCGCTCCTCGGCGCGCTCGAAGACGCGCTTGGCGGACACGGCCGTCTCGTGTCGATCATCGGCGAAGCTGGGCTTGGCAAGTCGCGCCTCGTCGACGAGCTGATCGCCGACCCGCGCGTGCGCGGCGCGCGGGTCGGCCGGATGCGCGGCACGTCCTACGACCAGCATCGCTCCTACGGCAGCATCGGCGACCTCGTTCGCCGGGTACTGGGGATCGCCCGCACCGCGTCCGCGGATCAGGCGCTCCGCCTCATCAGCGAGACCCTGCCCGACATCGAGCTGGAGACCCGCGCCCTTGTCCTGGCCGCGCTCGGGTACGGTGTTAAGCCGCCGGAGATGACCGGCGAGACGAAGCGCCGGTTGCTGACGCGCGGTTTCACCGGCCTGCTCGAACGCGTCGCCGCGGCGCAGGGTCTGGTGCTGGCCGTCGACGATCTGCAGTGGATCGACCCGCCGTCGCTCGCCGTCCTCACCCATCTCGGCCACGTGCTGGGATCCTCGCGTGCGCTCGTGGTCGTGGCGTACCGTCCCGAATTCGTCGCGCCGTGGGCGGCGACGCGCGAGCATCTGCAGCTGCGGCTACGGCCCCTCGACGCAGGCGCGACGGAGGCGCTCATCCGCACGCTCGTGCCGGCCGGCGGCCTCGACCTCGAGATCGCGGAGCGCGCGCAGGGCAATCCTGCCTTCTGCGAGGAGGCCGTGCGTCATCTGACCGCGAGCGGCGTCATCGTCGGGCGCGAGGGCGGCACGTCGCTCGTCGATCTGTCAGACCGTCCGGCGCTCCCCGATTCGCTGCAGCAGCTGCTCCTCCGTCGCGTCGACGCGGTCGCCGCAACGGACCGACGGGTCCTGCACGCGGCCTCGGTCGTCGGACGCACGTTCGACGTGGCCTTGCTCCGGGCCATCTACGGCGTCGAGGTCGACGTCGATGGAGCGATCGAGCGGCTCACCGACGCTGGACTGCTCGACGCTGACGCCGGAGACCTCGTCCGCTTCCGGCAGATGTCGCTGCGCGACGTCGCCTACGGCGCCATGCTCGCGCGGCACCGCGAGGAGCTGCATGGGCGCGTCGGCCTCGCGATCGAATCGGGACGGCCGGAGATTGCGGTCCAGCAGCCGGCGCTGCTCGCGGAGCATTTCGCCGCGTCGAGCCACACGATGCGCGCGATCGATTACGCGTTCCGCGCGGCCGAGCAGGGCGCCTCCCTGCACGACCTCGAGAGCGCGTTGCACCATTACCGGCTCGCCGCGTCCCTCGCACTGCGGCTGCCCGACGGGGCCAACGAGCGCGCTCGGGCCCTGCTCTCGGCAAGCGACGCCGCGGCCGGTCTTGGCGCGAGGGAAGACGCGCTCCTTGCCGCAGAGGAGGCGCTCGCGACGGGCCTACCCGAGAGCGACCTTCGCGCCGCGCTCCGCCGGCGGGCCGGGCGGCTCGCGGCGCGCGCCGGCATGATCGAACGGGCGGCGGAGCATCTCGCGGACGCCGAACGTCTTACGCCATCATTCGGCAGCGAGCGCGCCGAGCTGACGCTGGCGAAGGCGGCGCTCGCTCGGGCCGACGACCGGCCTTCCGAAGCGCTCACGATCGCACGCATCGCGGTACGCGAGGCGCAAGGAGCCGGCGACAGCGTGCGGGAGCTCGAGGCGGAGGCCGCGGTCGTGGCCTGCGCGACCGACTGCGGACTGCCGGAGGAGGCGCGCCGATCGCTCGTGCGCTGCGCGGAACTCGCCACGCGCCTCGGGGATCTCTCCGCGCTCGCGCGCACTCTGGCCGCGCAGGCCGTGGCCGCGCTCGATCGTGGCGAGGCGCACGAGGCCGAGGCGCTCGCGCTCGAGCTGCTTGCGACCGCGGCGCGGATCGGCGACGCCGGTGGCCAGGCGCGGGCGCTGCGCGCTCTCGCGAAGGCGCAGGAGCTGCTCGGTCGCGAGGGCGAGGCCGAGCAAGCGCTACGCCGAGCCCTCGTGCTCGCCGACCCGGCCGTGCCGGACGCTGCCGCCGAGGCGGACGCGGCACGAACGCTGCTGGCGCTCGGCCGGCTGGCGCTACGCCAACCCGACCTGACGCTCGCCGCGACGACGCTCGAAGAGGCGCGGGTCGCCGCGCCGCGTTCCGGTGACGAGGTGCATCTGGCCGCGCTCATCTCGGCCGAGCTCGCTCGGGTCGCCGTCGCGCGGGGCGCGGTCGAGGAGGCGACGGCGCACGCCGCCGCAGCGAACGCCGCGCAGCGGGCGCACCGTTGCCGGCGCTGCGCCGCCGAGATCGCACCCGCGCTCGTGGACGCGGCCCTCGCGGCCGGTGATCTCGCCGCGGCCGACGCCGCCCGGGCGACGGGCCTCGAGGCCGCGTATCGCCTGAGTCTCCCGATCAGCATCGCGGCCGTGCGCCTGGCCGGCGGCCGCCTGCTCGCGGCGCGAGGCGATCCGCTCGGCGCCGCGACGGAGTACCACGCAGCGCTCGAGACGTTCCAGCGGCTTGGCCCGCAGTACCTCGTCGCCGAGACGCACGCCGCAATGGCCGAAGCGGAGCAGGCGCGACCGGAGTCGGCCTAGCTAGAGGGAGAACTCTCCCACGGCGATGCGCTCGCGGCCGTGGAGGTACGGCCGGAGCACGATCGGGATCACGATCGACCCGTCGGCCTGCTGGAAGTTCTCCATGATCGCGATCATCAACCGGGGCAGCGCCACGCCGGACGCATTGAGGATGTGCGGATGCTCGAGCTTCCCCTTCGGGTCCCGCCGGAACCGGATGCTCGCGCGCTCCGCTTGGAGCGAACCGCCATCGCTGCAGGACGACACCTCGAGCCACTCGTTCGCGACCGGCCCCCAGGCCTGGACGTCAAAGCCCTTGGTCGCGACGAAGCCAAGGTCACCCGTGCACCGCTCGGTGACCTGGACCGGCAGACCGAGCTGCTCGATGATCGAGGCAGCGCGATCGGTGAGCGCCGTCAGCTGTCTCCGCGAGTCTTCGGGCGCGCACAGCACGACCAGCTCCACCTTGTCGAACTGGTGGCCACGCTTGATGCCGCGGACGTCGCGCCCGGCGCTCATGTGCTCACGCCTGAAGCAGGCGGTGTACGCGACATAGCGCAGCGGCAGCTTCTCGAACGCGACGATCTCGTCGCGATGCAGCGAAACGAGCTGCGGCTCGGCCGTCGGAATGAGCCAGATGTCGTCGTCCTCGTCCCGATACAAGTTCTCGTCGAAGTGCGGCAGATGGGCGCTCGCCGTCAGCGTCTCGCGCCGCGTGACGAACGGCGGGTAGATCTCGGTGAAGCCGTCGCGGATATGGACGTCCAACATCCAGGTGATGAGCGCACGCTGGAGCGCGGCGCCGGCGCCACGCAGGAGGTAGAAGCGCGATCCGGAAAGCTTCGTGCCGCGCGGGATGTCGAGGATCCCCAGGCGCTCCCCCACCTCCCAGTGCGGTAGACCGGGGAACGGGAGCGGCCGCGGCGCGGCCTCGCGGACTACCACGTTGCCGTCCTCGCCCGAGCCGAGCGGCACGTCCTCGTCGATGACGTTCGGGATCCAGAGGAGCTGGGCCTGCAGCTGCTCGTCGAGCGTCGCGAGATCCTTCTCGATGCCGGCGATCCGTTCGCCAACCCCGCGCATGCGCGCCTTCACCTCGTCGGTGGGCGGTCCGCCCTTGCTCGCCTTGTTGCGGTCCGCCCTGAGCGTCTCGGCCTCCGACCGCAACTCGCGAGCTTTCGTATCGAGCTCGATGATCCGGTCGAGGGGCGCGCTGGATCCGCGCGCCTTCAGGGTGGCGCGCACGCGCTCGGGATCCTCGCGCACTCGGTCGATGGGTCGCACGGTGTCCAAGTATCGGGCTCACTACGATGCCCGCCTGGTCGCGCCGGTCTCGGAGGTCGTGTTAGGGGCGTTCGAGGGTCCCGATCGCTACGTTAGTCGGCGGTCTGGCCACGCGGATGAACGACCTCGCCGGGGCCTTTGATCGAGCGCCGCCACAGGGTCAGGCACCTGTTCGTCGGCGATCCGGCACTCCCGGCCAACGACCTCCGCAGCGACGGCCGGCTCCTGCTCGAACGCTGGCGCCAATGGATCTCCCGCCACCAGCCGAAGGCGTGTGCGACGGTGAAGACGGGAAGTGGCGGGACTTCTCCCAGACCGTGCCGGTCCACCTCATCGAAGATGTCGTCGTGCCAGCGGCGCGCGACGGCAAGCGCGCGGTCATCCTGTTCGAGGACTGGCAGACCGCGAACGCCGCGATCAGCACGAGGGTGCTCGCCGAGCGCGCGGGCCTCCGTCACGCGCTGACGCCCTTCTGGAACGCGAACACCACCTGCGGCTTCGGAGCGATCGACTTCCCGCGGCTCGCGTGCGGTACGGCAACGCTGTCGTCGTGCAATCGGACGACCCGCGCGAGCTCCTGGCACATCTCGCCACGCTGGGTGCCCGGGTCGAGCTCGCGGAGCGCATCCGGTCCGACGGACAGGCAACCGCCAGGCGCTTCGCGTGGCCGCGGATCATCGACGCGATGGAAGTGGCCTGGGAGTCAGCCGCGACGCGGGCCTGACGCTCTGGCGGGCCCATTGCTCGGACCCTGACGTTGGCGCGCGACGATCCGCCTCGCGCCCTAAACGCGCGCAAGGATCGCGTACTTCAGGGCGCGACGGACCGTGATCGGGCGATCCGGATGCGCGGCGAGACGGGCCCGGGTGCCGCGCTCGTATCCAGCGATGCGGCGTGACGTCTCGACCCACGCGTCAAGCTGAGCAAGATCCGTGAAACGCAGCGAATACCAGAAGTGGCCCGCGCGAATGAGCTCGAAGTCGCCGTCGCGCATCACACGGTCGATCGCGCGGTCACTGGCGGCGCTGTCGCCCCGCGCGACATCGCGCTCCCGAAAGCCACCCGGCTCGGCGCCGGCGTGGCGAACGTACGGCGGGTGATCCGAGTCCGGTCGCAGATCGATAAGGGTCCCGTCCGCGCGAAGGGCCCGATGTGCTGCGTGGAGGGCATCGACCATGCCCGATCTGCGCACTCATCAGAGCGACCAGGAGAAGAGGGCGGTGTCGAACCGGCCAGCTCCCACCCGGGGCGCCTGCGCCGGGCCGACCCTGAAGGTGACATTGGTCGCGCCCCGCTCGCCGGCCGCGCGCCGCGCCTTCGCGATCGCGGCGCGGTCAGGGTCGATCGCGACGACCGACCGGGCGAGCGGGGCGATGAGCCAGGTGAGCCGGCCGTCGCCCGCGCCGAGCTCCAGCACGTCGCGGCCGCGGAGATACGGCTCGACGGCCACGCGCCGGAGCTCGACGTCGTCGCCTGGCCGTAGCGCGCTCGCGCAACCGGTCCTGCCGACGTTAGCCATACCCCTCCCGGTTCCCGGGAAGCATCGCACCACCCGCGCCGGAGAGCGCGGCCTCGCGGTTCGGGTCGAGCAGCGGCTGCCGGAGCTCCTCCGGCGGCTCGGCGCCGGCGAACCACCAGATCACTTCGCAATTCGCGCGGAACAGCTCGTCGAACACGCGGTCCTCCGGGCTCGAGTTACGGCTTGAGTACCACCAGAACCAGTCGCTGCCTTCGGCGACCATGAGCGGCTGGCGCACGCTGATCGGCATCTGGCGCAGCGAGCCCCACTGCTCCTGCGCGAAGCGGCGCGTGCGTTCGAGCACGTGCCACGCGCGGCGATGCGCTTCCTCACCCGACCAGACCCGCAGGTCGGCGTCGATCCACGAGCCGGTGTGCAGCGCCGGCAGCGTCGCCGTGGCCGGATGCGCATCGAGGAACTCCGAGACGCGAACGGTCTCGAACCGCTCGTCGGCCTGCAGCGTGCCATAGAGCGTGCGCAGGAAGTCATTCCCGTTGTTCGGGTAGCCATCCCAGGCGTTCTCGCCGTCGAGGATGATCGACGCGAGGTACGGCCCGCCGTCGTCGGGCAGCCGTTCGCGGGCGCGTTCGAGCTTCCAGATCAGGTCGCCGACCGCATCGAGCGGGGTCATCGACCCATATGCGAAGCCGATCCGGTCGGAGAGCACGCGATCGCGGAAGATCGCGGTCACGCCGTTGGCGAGCTTGTACGGCTGATAGAGCGTCGCCGGGTCGACGAGCGCGCCGATATCGTCCCGTTCGACGGTCATGCCGAGCGATCGCGCAAGGACCCCTTCGTCGGAGGCGAACCATTCGAGGCCGACCTCCTTGATGACGTCCGCGGTTTCCGGCGACACCGCACCCTCGGACGGCCAGACGCCGCGCGGCCTCACGCCGAAAATCCGCTCGTGGGCGCCGATCGCCTCCTCGAGCTGATAGAGCGCGTCGTCGCGATAGGCGAAGGGCGGCTCCGGCAGCAGCGCGTCGGGGTCCGACCGCAGAGCCGAGGCATTGTCGATGAGCAGCGGCAGGATCGGATGGTAATACGGCGTCGTGAGGATCTCGACCCGGCCGTCTCGTTCGAGGCTGCGATAGAGGTGGGTCACTCCCGACGCCATGAAGCGCTGCCGGCCGATGACGTACCGCACATCGTCGCGGGTGAACCGCCGACCACGGTCTCGGACGTCGCGCAGTCGCGGGTCGGATTCGATGTCGTCGGGATCGAGCCACGCAAGGTTGAACCAGAGCGCGAGATCGACGAAGTAGTCGTCAGACAGGAGCTCGGCGCGATCGAGAGTGGCCATCGCGATCTGCAGCAGCCGACGGTACTCGTCGTGATGCGCGATCACGTTCCCGTGATGGATGGAGAAGAACCGGCGCAGCATGTGCGACCGCTCCTCGGGGGCGAGCGTCGATTCGACGGTCCGCATCGTCACCCGGGTGTCCTCGTCGTCTGCGCCGTTCGCGTAGTCGTCGAGCTGGTCACGGAGCGACGGCACCATCGTGAAGCTCACCTTCACACCCGGGAATTCATTGAGCAGCCGGGCCATGTGGAGATAATCCTTGGACGCGTGGAGCCGGACCCACGGCAGGACGAACTCACTCGTCTGCGGGTGCTTGTAGTACGGCTGGTGCATGTGCCAGATGATCGCGACGGCGAGCTTGCCGTTCATGCGGGGCCGGCCGCCTCTGCGAGCCGCCCGGCCACGAACGCCGGATCGAGGGCGACCAGGAGCCAGGCCGCGCGCGGACCGTTGGGCTTGCCGATGAACGTGAGATAGATCGACTCGAAGGCGGCCCTGCTCACCTTGCCTTCCGGTGTGGTGAGCCCGACCTCCTTCGCGATCTCGTACAAGCGCTCCTGCATCGCCTCGGGGTCGGTGATCCGCCCGATCTCGGCACGGGCGCGGCCCAGGAACGCGCGCTGCTCCGCGCCGAGCGCCGCCGACGCTGCCGGCAGCGTCGCCGCGACGCTGTAACGCGCCTCGTCGGGCGCCCACTGCTCCAGCCAGATGCGCGCAAGGGCGACGCGCCGGTGCAAGTCGGCGCGTTCGCGGTCCGTCAGTGGCGCCCGCTTTCGCTTCTCCGCCTCGGCGAACGCATCGATGCTCGGGATCTGCAACCAGTCGGCGACGAGCGAGAAGCGAACCCGATACGCGAGCGGTGCGGGCTCGCTCGTCAGCTGCGAGAGCTTCCAGATCTTGCCGAAATCGCTCTCTGGATCCGCCAGATACGCGTTGGCGCAGCGGTCGTACTCGTCGTAGAGCCGCGGGAGGCTATTGCCGGCCGGATCGAACTCCACCGCCCGTTTCGGATGCGTCCGGAGGAGCAGAAAGCGCACGATCTCGCCCGGATACATCTTCACGAGCTCGACGGCCGACGCGCCGACGCCCTTCGAGGTCGACATCTTCTTGCCGCCGAGCGTAAAGAATTCGTGGGACAGGCCGGCCGGCGGCTCGCGCGTCCAGATCTCACGGTACAGCTCGTTCGCGCGGTCACGCGATCCACCTGCGGTGAGCAGGTCCTTGCCGCCCTCCTCGTACGTGACGTTGAAGTGGTCCCACATCGCGCACCACTGGAGATTCCAGGGCAGCTTGGCGTTGCCCCGGAACGGTGACATCCGGCCCTGATGCCCGCACCCGGCGGCCCAGGTCACGTAGTCCGCGCGGCATTCGTAGGCCACCGTCTGGCCGTCGAAGTCGGTCGCGTGCGTCGTGCCGATCTTGCCGCAGCTGTCGCAGATGACCCAGACCGGCAGCCAGCCCTCGTCCTTGCGGACGTTGGAGACCTCCGCGTACACGCGACGGACGGTCTCGGCGTTGCGCAGCACGAGGTCGATCTCGCTATCGAGCGCGCCCTGGCGGTAGAGATCGCGCAGCCAGTGGATCTCCTCGGGATGGATGCCGAGATCGGCGAATGTCGAGAGGAACCGCTCAGCGTGGTATCGGGCGAAGTCCGTCGCTGACGGATCCGGGGACGGGATCGACGCGAAGGGCTTCCCCATGTGCTCGGCCATGCCCGCCTGCTGGCGCATGGACTGCGAGTCCATCGGGTCGTAGTCGTCGATGGTGAAGACGTAGCGCACTGCGAGGCCGTGATCCTTGAATGACCGGTAGAGCGCATCGGTGATGATCGGGCCGCGCAGGCTCGAGATCGGCACAGGACCCGAGGGCGTCTTCGAATCGCGGATGACGTGCTGGACGTCGCGAGGAAGAGAGCGAGCGACCGCGTCCGCCCAGAAGAGCTCGCGGTCGCTCGGCTGCGCCGTCATCTAGCTGTACTTCCCAGAGACGTTATTGACAGAAGAGGGGGCTCCGTCGGTTGATGTGGTTGTCGAAATCACACAGCCGAGAGGAGCCCCTTGGTGGTCAATCCTAGGCCGCGTCTCAACGCGTACCAGCGGCATCTGGTCTACGA
>DASZZF010000015.1:0-60732 GCA_035543375.1 Candidatus Limnocylindria bacterium | reverse complement strand
AACGTCGCGGCGCCGTCGACCTGGCCACCGTAGACGGCCAGGGCGGCCTTGTCGTGCCCTCCGGCGAAGATGGTCGACGAGAAGAACGTCTTGGGGTCTTGGCCGGTCTTGTTCTTGACCAGGAGCGACGGGAACAGGTAGCCGGATGCCGAGATCGGGTCGACGAACGCGAACTTCTTGCCCTTGAGGCCATTGAGGTCGGTGATACCGCTCGCGGTCTGCACGAGGATCTGCGAGTTGTAGGTCGTCGCGAGCTGGCCCTTCTCGTCCTTGCGGAGTGCGCCGAGGATCGGCGTGCCGCAGGCCTTGTCGAGCAGCAGCGTCATCTGCAGCGGCGCGATGGCCGCGATGTCGGTCTGGCCTGAGCAGACGGATTCGATCTGCGCGGCGTAGCTCGTCGGGACCGTGACCTTCCAGCGGAGCCCAGTCGCGGTCGCGAGCGCCGAGGCGATAGCGTTACCGCTGGCCGTGATGCGCGCGACGTCCTGAGACGGCGTGAACGCGAACACGATCGCGCGGTCATACGACCCGATGCGGTCGGTCTTCGCTGCCTGTGGCGTGGATGCACCGGGCGTGCTCGTGCCGCCGCCGCACGCGGCGAGAACGACGGTTGCGGCCAGCACCCACCCGAGCGGGCCGCGGATGCTGCGGAGCATGCCTTCCTCCCTGTTGATGCTGCGGAAGCGTCCGTATCATAAGCGGTGCCCATGTCATTTCTAACTAAGCTCGCGGAGGCGTCGCGAGCCCGGGACACTCTCGTCTGCGTCGGGCTCGATCCCGAACCTGACCGCATCCCCGAGCATCTCGGCCGCGGCGCTCAGGCGGCGGTCCGCTTCCTGCGCCGGATCGTGAACGCGACGAGCGACCACGTCTGCGCGTACAAACCGAACATGGCGTTCTACGAACGCTACGGACCGGCCGGCATGGACATCCTGGCACTCACGCTCCAGGCGATCCCGAGCGATATCCCGGTGATCATCGACGCGAAGCGTGGAGACGTGCCGAACACCGCGGCCGCGTATGCAGAGGCGATCTTCGGCCGGCTCCACGCGGATGCGGCCACCGTCGCGCCGTACGCCGGCGTCGATTCGATCGCCCCGTTCTGCGAGCGGGGCTACGCCCTCGTGCTGGCGCGGACGAGCAACCCCGGCGCAGGCGACTTCCAGGATCTCGTCATCGATGGCCGGCCGCTGTACGAGCACGTCGTCGCGCGGTGCGCGTCCGCTTTCGCGGCCGATCAGTGCGGCTTCGTCGTGGGCTCGACCTATCCAGCCGAGGCGAAGCGGCTCCGCGCGCTCGCGCCGGACCGGTTGTTCCTCATGCCCGGCGTCGGCGCGCAGGGCGGCGACATCGTCGACGCCATCCGCGCAGCGCTCGACGCGCGCGGAGGTGGCGTCCTTCCGGCGGCCTCGCGCTCCATCCTTTTCGCCTCGTCCGGCGCCGACTTCGAGCGTGCCGCGACGGACGCGATCGTCGTGCTTAAGCGGCGAGCGAACGACGCGCGCGCGGCCGCGGTGGTGGGCTGATGTTCGGGATCGGCACCGGCGAGCTGCTCCTGCTCCTGGTCATCGCGCTGATCGTGCTCGGCCCCGAGCGCATGCCGAAGCTGGCGCGGGATGTTGGACGCGCGCTGGCCGAGTTCCGCCGGACGAGCGACGAGCTGCGCGAGGAGTTCCTGAACGCCGACAAGCTCCTGGCCAGCGAGCCGACCCCACCGCCCGCGCCGCAGGCCATCGCGCCGCAGGCCATCGCGCCGCAGGCCATCGCGGCGCCGGCGATCGAAGACCCGGCGATCGAAGCGCCCGCGTCGTCCGTCGAGCCGGAGGCGCTCGAGAGCGGAGCAGGCTCGTCCGAGGCGCAACCGCTCGCTGCTCCGGCGGAGCCGCTATCAGATGACGAGACCGCGTTCGACAAGGAAGCGCGCGAGGCGCGCGAGAAGCTGCGCGATCCCGAGCGGATGCAGCGCGCGGTGGCCGAGGGCTGGAAAACGCCGACCGACGAAGCAGGCACATCCGACCGCTGGGGCTGAGCGCCGCGCCCTCCTATACTTGGCTCATCACGAGCGCGCCCGGATGACCCGGGGCCGCGCTTTTTGTTCGCCTGACGCGTCCGAATCCGCCTGATCCGCCTGATTGGAGGAACGCCCTTCTCGATGTCACGCGTATTGACCTGGGTCGTCGCCATCGCCGCCGTTCTCGCCGTGTGGATCGATATCCCAAAGCACCAGTTCCCGTTCCCCTTCGACTGCCCGGGCATCTGCTACACGATCGGCGGCAAGACGACGTTCGCGGAGATCAAGACCCACCTCGGCCTCGACCTCCAAGGTGGCACGCAGCTCGTGCTCCAGCTCCGGCCGGACAAGATCCCCGGCGGTCCTACGACGACGTCGCTGGACGAGCTCAACACCCAGGCCCGCGTCGTCATCGACCGGCGCATCAACTCGCTGGGGGTCAGCGAGCCGGTGATCGAAGCGCTCGGTAACAACAAGATCCTGCTGCAGCTGCCTGGCGTTTCAGACCTCCAGCAGGCGCAGGACATCGCGACCCGGCAGGCGTTCCTCGAGATCAAGGTGCCCGCGAAGGACGACAAGGGCGCGACCATCCCCAATCAATACCAGTCGCTCACACCGCCCCTGACCGGCGCGCACCTGAAGCCGACCTTCGTGAGCTTCCAGGGGGCGAACAGCTCGCCCGTCGTGAACTTCGACTTCGACTCGCCAGACGACGCGCGCTGGGTGCAGCTGTCGAAGGACTATCTGAACCAACCCGTCCAGATCACCCTCGACCAGAAGGAGATCTCCGCGCCGCGGATCCAGAACGTCTTCACGTCGGGGCGGGGGATCATCGAGGGGAACTTCACATCCGCGTCCGCGAAGGAGCTCAGCACGCTGCTCAACTCCGGCGCGCTGCCCGTGCCGCTCGAGATCGTGCAGTCCTCGCGCGTGGAGGGGACCCTCGGCCTCGATTCGGTGCACCGGAGCCTCGTCGCGGGAGCGATCGGCCTGCTGCTCGTCGCGCTCTTCATGATCCTCTACTACCGGCTGCCCGGCGTCATCGCCGTCATCGCGCTCATCTTCTACACCGCGCTCACGTACGCGATCTTCCGCCTCATTCCGGTCACGTTGACGCTCGCCGGGGTCGCCGGTTTCATCCTCTCGATCGGCATGGCGGTGGACGCGAACGTGCTCACGTTCGAGCGCTTGAAGGAGGAGCTGCGCGCCGGCAAGTCGCTCCGGGTCGCGCTCGACGAGGGCCGCCGCCGCGCGTTCCCGTCGATCTTCTACTCGAACCTCGCGACGATCCTGACCGCCGGCATCCTCTTCTACTTCGGCACGGGCACGGTCAAGGGTTTCGCGCTCACGCTCGCGGTCGGTGTCATCGTGTCTTTCTTCACTGCCGTGTTCGTCACCCAGATGCTCCTGCACGGCGCGATCGAGTACGCATCGCTCCGGCGGCGCTCCTGGTGGGGCGTCGAGGAGCGGCCGGCCGACCCCGGCCGCCCGGGGCAGCCGGGTCGCCTGTCCGCCGAGGTCACGGTCTGATGCTGTTCCGGTTCGTCGAGCGCAAGTACTGGTATTTCCTGCTGTCGGCGCTGCTCATCGTTCCGGGCACGTTCTTCCTCGCCATCGGCGGCCTGAAGCTCGGCATCGAGTTCAAGGGTGGCACGCTGCTCGACCTTCGCTTCCAATCAGCGCCACCGGCTGCGGAGATCCGCGATCTGTTCACGTCGCTCGGGCATCAAGAGGCGGTGGTCCAGGGCGCCGAAGGTGGCCGGGTCGAGGTCCGCACCGTCACGCTCTCGGCCGAGGAGACCACGAAGGCCGACCAGACCCTCAAGGCGAAGTACCCGACCAGCTTCATCGACGACAACGCGGCGTCGGTCAGCCCCTCGTTCAGCGCGGAGCTGGTCACGAACGCCGTCCGGTCGATCGCCGCGGCGTCGGTGCTGATCGTGCTGCTCATCGCATTCGCGTTCAAGGAGTTCGGCTGGTCCGCTTTCCGCTACGGGTTCGCGGCCATCGTGGCCCTCCTGCACGACGCCCTGGTCGTGCTCGGCCTGTTCGCCATCCTCGGCTTCTTCTTCAATATCGAGGTGGACAGTCTCTTCGTGACCGCGGTCCTCACGATCATCGGCTTCTCGGTCCACGACACGATCGTCGTGTTCGACCGGATCCGGGAGAACCTGCGTCTCAACCGGGGCGAGGCCCTCAATCCGGTAATCAACTTCTCGATCATGCAGACGCTGGCGCGGAGCGTCATCACGTCGCTTACCGTGGTGCTGACGCTGCTGGCGCTCTACCTCTTCGGCGGGTACTCGATGCGCACCTTCGCGCTCGCACTCATTGTGGGGATCATCTCCGGAACGTACTCATCGATCTTCAACGCGAGCCAGATCATCTCGCTCTGGCAGGAGATCGAGGATCGCATCCGGCATCGCTCGGCGGGTACGCCGTCGCCCCGTCCGGCGGCCGCTGGCTAGCGGGCGTAGGCCTTCGCGAGCTGCGCGAGGGTGACGAAGCGCACCGGTCCCGCGTCCCGGTCGTAACGCAGCGGAGCGAACGCTCTCAGCAAGGCTTCGATGGCGGCGCGCTCGGCAGGCACGATCGTCCCGGGATGGCTCACGATCGTGATCGCCTTCCGCCCCTGGGCGACGGACCCGGGCGGAGCGAAGAGGGTGAGGTTCGCGCGGATCTGCGGCTGGATCGACTGGACCGTGAAGGCGTACGTGTTGCCGCCGATCGTCGGCGCCTCGAGCAGCGTGAGGTCCCCCGGCGCGTTGGCGTCCGTCCGCGAGGGCCGGTAGGGCTGTGCGCCGGCCGGGAGCGTCCACGGGTAGGGGATCCGGCCGATCGGCGGGTAATCCCGCGCGACGGCGGTGCAGTCGACGTTGAATCCTGACGCGGCAAGTGCGCGCAGCGTCCCGGCGTCACCGATGTCGCCGCCGGCGCGGAACGACGTCGATCGCGGCAGGCCATGGTCGAGCATGAGCTTCAGCCCGTAGTCGATGAACGTTTTCTGCTCGTCCTCGGTGTACGCGGTCATCGGCACGTCGTAGCCGTCGCCGCGTCCAGCCCAGCTTGGCGCGGTCTTCGGGGTCAGTCCCGCCGCGCGAACGTAGTCGGTCCACATGTGGAGGTGCAGGCCGACCTCGTCACCCTTGGCGACGCGTCCCTTCGTCCAGGCGAGCATCGCGTCCTGCCGCTCGGGGCTGACCTGGGTCGTGGTCCAGGCCCGTGGATTCCAGAGGACGCTCATAGGGATCTTGAGGCCGTCGGCGATCGCGCTCGCATTCGCGAGCTCGGTGTCGGCCGACGCGTCGCCCTCGAAGTCGAGGGTCCAGGCGACGTATTCGGGTTGCGACAGGAGGAACTTCGTCTCCGCGGCGAGCGCCGGTCCCGGCTGGGTACCGGAGAGCCACTCGTATAGGGCGACGGTGTGCTCACCCGGCGCGAGGCCGTCGAGCGCGACGCTCGCGGTCCACAGCGCGCCCAGATGGGCGAGCGGCGCCTCCGCGCCGCCGCTCACGGTCACGAACGGCGCACCCGCGGTCGGATCCGCATCGAACGTCGCCGTGATCTTCGCCAGCAGACGGTCCAGGCCGTCGGGGACGGTGTACCAACGCCGCTCGGTCATGACCTTCGCCGGGACCAGCGCGGTCAGGCCCGGGCCCGCGGTCGGCGCCGCAAAGGCCGGGACCGTCGGCGTCGGGCTCGGCGCGCTGGTCGGTGGGACGCACGCGGCCAGGAAGAGCGCCAGCGCGCACACCCATGCGGGATACTGAGAGGTCACATGGCTCTCGTTCCGCAGCGTCGCTGGATCCTGCCAAAGGCGATGAGTGGGGATGCGCCCGATGGTATCCCGAGCCTCGTCGCCCAGATCCTCCGCGCGCGCGGGTTCAGCGAGGGCGAGATGCCGGCGTTCCTGGCACCCGTCCTCGCGAACCAAGGCCCGCCGATGACCGATCTCGATCGCGCCGTCGATCGTCTCCGCCGTGCGCTCGCCAGCCGCGAGCGCATCGTCGTCTATGGCGATTACGACGTCGACGGGCTCGCCGGTTCGGCCATCCTCGTCCGGGCGTTCCGCCATTTTGGCGTGGCCGTGGCGGCATATATCCCGAACCGGTACGAGGAGGGATACGGCCTCAACGCGACGGCCCTGCGGCAGCTCGCGGCGGATGGCGCGCAGGTGATCGTCTCGGTGGACTGCGGGATCACTGCGGTCGATGAGGCTCGCCTGGCCCGGGAGCTGGCGATCGAGCTCATCATCACCGATCACCACCATCCACCGGCCGTGCTGCCCGACGCCTTCGCGTTGGTGAACCCGCGCCGGCCCGGCGATCCCTCCCCGGACAAGGACCTCGCGGGCGCCGGCGTCGCGCTCCGGCTCGCGCAGGCGCTGCTCGGCGATCTCGCCTACGCCGTGAAAGAGGACGAGCTGCTGCAGCTCTGCGCCCTCGCCACGGTGGCCGATGTCGTGCCGCTGCGGGACGCAAACCGCGCGATCGTCGCGGCGGGTCTCGCCGCGCTGAATCGCGCGCCGCTCCCCGGCGTGCGTGCGCTCGCCGAACGCGCGGGCAAGAAGATCGGCAGCATCGGCGCCTCCGATATCGGATACGCCCTCGGGCCGCGCCTCAACGCGGCTGGCCGGATCGACGATGCGGAGGAGGCGCTCCGCCTGCTCCTCACCGAGGATGCGGAGGAGGCCAGATCGCTCGCGGAGAAGCTCGAGGAGCGGAACATCGAGCGGCAGCGCCTCACCAACCATGTCGTGCGGGGCGCGCGAGAGGCAACGTCCACCTTCCCCGACGCCTGGGCGACCGTCGTCGCGGACCCGGCGTGGCAGGCCGGCGTCGTCGGTCTCGCCGCGTCCCGGCTCGTCGAGGATCACGGCCGGCCGGCGTGCGTCATCGCCCTCGATGGCGAGGACGGGAAGGGCTCGTGCCGCTCCATTTCAAAGGTACACATCGCGGAGGCCCTCGACCGGTGCGACGATCTGCTGTCGAAGCACGGCGGCCACGCGATGGCCGCGGGCTTCTCGATCAAGGCCGCCGACATCCCGGCGTTCCGCGAGCGGCTCGATGCCGTGGTGCGCGAGATGGTCGGCGGCGTGCGCCCCATCCAGACGCTGCCGGTCGACGCGACGATCGAGCCGGAGGCGCTCACGCCGCGCCTCGCGCTCGAGCTCGCGATGCTCGAGCCGTGCGGCGCGTTGAACCCGCGCCCGCATCTACTGCTGCGCGACGTCCGGGTGTATGGGATCCGTCAGGTCGGCGCGGACTCCGATCACCTCAAATGCAAGATCACGGTGGGCCGGTTCACCTTCGACGCGATGGCGTTCCGCCGCGGAGATCGCGCGGAGGCGATGACCGACGCGGGCCGGGTCGACGCCGTCGTCGCGCTCGACGCGTGGGGCGGCCGGGTGTCGCTAGAGCTCAAGGACTTCGGTCCGGTCGGCACCGCCGCGAGCATGGCCCAGCGGGGCATGGTGCCCGCCTGATGGCCCAGCCCGCAGCGTCCGACCACGCGGGCTTCGCCTCGCGGGTCGCCGACAAGCTGCGCCCGCAGCGCAAGGCGGTCGACGCCGAGCCAGTCGTCGAGGAGATGCTGCGCCACTACCCGGAGGGCGACACGGAGCTCGTGCGCCGCGCGTACGCGTACGCGGCCGAGGCCCACGAGGGGCAGCGGCGCGTGGCCGGCGGACCGTACATCGAGCACCCCGCCGCCGTCGCCCTGCTCCTGGCCCAGCTGGGGTTGGATCCGGCGACCATCGCCGCCGCGATGCTGCACGACGTACCCGAAGACACGGAGCGGACGAACGACGACATCCGGCGTGAATTTGGCGACGAGATCGCCCGGCTGGTGGAAGGCGTAACGAAGCTCTCGCAGTTCTCCGGCAAGTCCTCGGACGAGCGGCAGGCCGAGAACATCCGGAAGATGTTCCTCGCTATGGCCGACGACCTGCGCGTCGTCGTCATCAAGCTGTGCGACCGGCTGCACAACATGCGGACCCTGGGCGCGCTGCCGCCGGACAAGCAGCAGCGCATCGCGAAGCAGACCTCCGAGATCTACGCGCCGCTGGCCCACCGGTTGGGCATCTGGCAGATCAAGTGGGAGCTCGAGGATCTCGCCTTCAAGTATCTCGATCCTGCGCATTACAAGGAGCTCGCCGAGCAGCTCGCGTCGCGGCGTGCGGTCCGCGAGCGCTACATCGACCACACGATGAAGATCCTCTCCGCCGAGCTCGACCGGACGGGATTGAAGGCCGAGCTCTCCGGCCGCCCGAAGCACCTGTGGTCGATCGCCCAGAAGATGCAGCGCAAGAACGTCGGCGTCGATCAGGTCTACGACCTGCTTGCGGTGCGCGTCATCGTCGAGGACGTACCCGCGTGCTACGCGGTCCTCGGCGTCGTGCACACGCTCTGGCACCCGATCCCGGGACAATTCGACGACTACATCGCGGTGCCAAAGAACAACATGTACCAGTCGCTGCACACGGCGGTGATGGGCCCGGACGGTCAGCCGATCGAGATCCAGGTCCGGACGCAGCAGATGCACGCCCTTGCCGAGTACGGCATCGCCGCGCACTGGCGCTACAAGGAGGGGGGCAAGGGTGACGCGACGTACGAATCCAAGCTTGCGTGGGTTCGCCAGCTCATGGAGTGGCAGCACGATGTCGCGGACGCGACGGAGTTCGTAGAATCGCTGAAGGTCGACGTCTTCCAGGACCAGGTCTTCGTGTTCACCCCGAAGGGCGAGGTGAAGGACCTGCCCAGCGGCGCGACGCCGATCGACTTCGCGTACCGCATCCACACCGATATCGGCCACCGCACGATCGGCGCGAAGGTCAACGGCCGCATCGTGCCCCTCGACCACAAGCTGCAGTCGGGCGACATCGCCGAGATCATCACGAGCAAGGCCGCCCGCGGACCGTCGCGCGACTGGATCACGATGGTCCGGACGCCCGGAGCGCGCGAGAAGATCCGGCAATGGTTCAAACGGCAGCAACGCGAGGAGAACATCACCCATGGGCGCGAGCTCCTCGACCGGGAGCTGAAACGGATCGCGCAGCGGCCCCTGTCGGACATCGCGGACGCCGACCTCGAGCGAGTGACCGGGGTCCTCAACATGCATGACATCGATACGCTCTTCGCCTCTCTCGGCTATGGGGCGATCACCGCCGCGCAGGTCGTGACCCGCCTGGGCATCGTCGACGACGATCACCGCCTCGCGATCCCCGAGGTCGCGCCGCCGCAGCCGCCGCCCACCTCTCGCGGCGGCGTTCGGGTAAAGGGCGTGGGCGACATCCTCATCCGCTTCGGCGTGTGCTGCAGCCCTGTCCCCGGCGATCCGATCGTCGGGTACATCACTCGCGGCCGCGGCGTCACGGTGCATCTCGCGGACTGCCCGAACGTTCGCGGCGGCGCCGAGCCGGATCGCAACGTCGATGTGGAGTGGGAGAACCGCGTGGCCCGCAGGTATCCTGTCGCGATCCGCATCCAAGGGTGGGATCGCGACGGCTTCCTGCGGGACGTGGCCGCGGTCATCAGCGAGAACCAGGTGCAGCTCATGAGCCTTTCCGCGAACGCCAATCCCGACAAGACCGCGACCGTGAACGCGACGCTCCAGGTGACGAGCGTGGAACAGCTCTCCCGCGTGCTGGCGAAACTCGAAGGCGTCCGCGACGTGTTCACCGTCTCGCGCGACGGTCGGTGACGACCGCGACGCTCGCTTCGTGACCGAGCCCGCCTGGAAGCGGCGCATCCGCGCCGCGAGCGTGCAATTCCCGAGCTGGGCGCGCGACGAGGCGGACCGGCTCATCTATCTCACGAACGTCTCGGGGAAGTTCGAGGTCCACGAGTGGGACCGCCGCGCCGGCGTGCATCGCCAGGCGACGGACCGGCCGGAGGGGACGGGCTACCGCGTGCCGTCGCGGCTCGATCGCGCGGGGCGCACGCTCTGGTGGTTCGACGACCAGAAGGGGAACGAGCTCGGACGCTGGATGCGCCAGCCGTTCGGGGGCGGACCGGCGGCGACGCTCGCTCCCGACCTCGCGCCGGCGTACAACGCGGGGCTGTCGCTCGGCCGCGACTTCGTCATCCTCGGGCGCTCCCGCGCCGACGAGGGCACGACGGTCGAGCTTGTCACCGGGAAGGGCACTACGCGCCTGTACGCGCACAAGGAGGCCGCGAGCGTCGGCGGGCTCTCCGAGGACGAGCGCTACTTCTCCATCGCGCACTCCGAGCGCGGCGACAGCCGGAACCGCGCGATCCGCGTCCTTGATCTCGAGGGCCGCGCGATCGCCGAGCTCGACGCGGGCCCGGAGAAGGGCTACGAGGCGTGGTCCCGCTGGTCGCCCGTCCGCGGCGACGGGCGCCTGCTCGTGCACCACGACCTGACCGGGACGCGGCGTCCGGCTATCCTCGACGTGACGAGCGGCGCGCCGACCGAGATCACGCTCGACCTTCCCGGCGAAACGACCGCGGATTGGTATCCGGACGCGAAGGCGCTGATCGTCGGTCACGATCACCGCGGTCGGACGGAGCTCTACCGCTACGACTTCGCGACACGAGCCCTCACCAAGCTGGCGACGGAGCCGGGGACGATCGGGCGCGCGCGGGTCAGGCCCGACGGCGACGTTTGGTACGTGCTCGATCAGTCGGCCGCGCCGGCCCAGGTCCGCGCGGTGGGCACGGGCGTCGTGCTCGCACCCGCCGGCGAGCTGGCGCCGCGGGGCGTGAGCTACACCGATCACGACGTCTCAGGCGTGCACTGCTTCGTCGCCCGTCCGGCCGGCGCGGGACCCCATCCGACGCTCTTTCTCATCCACGGTGGCCCGTCGTCGCACGACCGGGACGGCTTCTCGCCGGGCGTGCAAGCGTGGGTCGACCACGGGATCGCCGTCGTTCTCATCAACTACCGCGGCTCGAGCGGGTACGGGAAGGCGTGGCTCGACGCGATCGTCGGCCGCCCCGGGCTGACCGAGCTCGAGGACATCGCAAAGGTCCACGACTGGGCCGTGGGCCAGCGCATCGCCGATCCGGAGCGCTGCGGGATC
Organism: Candidatus Limnocylindria bacterium; assembly: GCA_035543375.1. Lineage (GTDB taxonomy): Bacteria > Chloroflexota > Limnocylindria > P2-11E > P2-11E > UBA4735. Next base: position 49,678 of record DASZZF010000015.1, on the reverse strand, counting down.
ACCGGCGGCTCCTGGGGCGGTTACCTCACGCTCCTGGCACTCGGCGTACAGCCGGAGCGCTGGGCGTACGGGATCGGCGTCGTGCCGATCGGCGATTACGTCGCCGCGTTCGAGGACGAGATGGAGCCGCTGAAGCGCTACGACGCGGCGCTCTTCGGCGGGACACCGGCCGAGGTGCCGGAGAGCTACCGGCGCTCGAACCCGCTCACCTACGCCGACCGGGTCCAGGTACCGCTCCTCATGCTCGTTGGGATGAACGACCCGCGCTGCCCGGCGCGGAGCGTCGACGTCTACGAGGCGCGCCTGCACGAGCTCGGCATCCCATACGAGGAATACCGGTACGACGCGGGCCACGGGTCGCTCGTCGTCAACGAGCGGATCAAGCAGATCGAGCTCGAGCTCGACTTCGCGAACCGCGCGCTGGGGATGATCGCTGCGGCCATTTGAGCTTGGGCGGCGTCTCGACGAGATCGACACCCCGGCGCTCGTGGTGGACCTCGACGCGCTTGAGCGCAACCTGGACCGCATGGCGGCGTTCGCGAAGCGGACCGGCAAGGCGATCCGGCCACACGCGAAGACGCACAAGTCGCCGCTCGTCGCGCGGATGCAGCTCGACCGCGGCGCGATCGGCCTGTGCTGCGCCAAGCTCGGCGAGGCCGAGGTCATGGCGGACGCCGGCGTCGGGCCGCTGCTCATCACGACCGAGATCGCCGGGGAGCCGAAGGTCTCGCGCCTTGTCGCACTGCGGCACCGCTCGGCGGTGCTGGCAGCGGTGGACGATGTGGAGGCAGCTCGCGCGCTATCGGACGCAATGCGCGCTGCCGGCCTCACGCTCGATGTGCTCGTCGACGTGAACGTCGGCCAGGAGCGGACCGGAGTGCTCCCCGACGGCGCCGGCGAGCTCGCGGCACGCGTCGCCTCACTGCCTGGCCTGCGGCTTCGGGGGATCCAGGCCTACGAGGGTCAGTTGCAGCACATCTATCAGGAAGCCGAGCGGCGCCTGCGGTGGCGTGATTGCGCCGACCAGCTGCTCCGGGCCCGCGAGGAGATCATGAAGCGCGGACTCGGGCTCGACCTCGTGAGCACCGCGGGGACCGGGACGTGCGCGTTCGCGGCCGAGCTCCCGGAGGTGACCGAGGTCCAGGCCGGTTCGTATCCGTTCATGGACTGCGACTACGTACGGGTCGCGGGGCTGCCGTACGAATCGTCCCTCACGGTGCTCGCGTCAGTGGTCAGCCGCCAGCGCGGCGATACGGCGGTGATCGACGCCGGGTGGAAGGCCGTCAGCACCGACGGCGGCATGCCGGTCGTGAAGGGTCGGCCCGAGCTTGCGTACGAGGTGATGGGCGATGAGCACGGTGGCGTCCGCGGCGCGCGGATGATTCCCGGCGAGCGGATCGAGCTCGTGCCCAGCCACTGCGACACGACGGTGAATCTGTACGACGAGTACGTCTGCCTGCGCAACGGCGTCGTCGAGGCCGTCTGGCCGATCGCGGCACGGGGGAGGATCCAATGACGAAGCGCGAGGTCATCAAGAGCGCGAAAGTGCCCGCGACCGGTTTGCCGTATGCCCAGGCCATCCGCGTCGGCGATCTCGTGTTCGTGGCCGGGCAGGTCGCGCTTGATCCGGCGACGGGGAAGGCGATGGAGGGTGACGTCACCGCGCAGACCGAGGCGGTGATCGGCCGGATCAGCTGGATCCTCGAGGACGCCGGCACGTCGCTGAAGTACGCGGTCGAGCACCTCTGCTTCCTCGCCGACATCCGCCGGGACTTCGCCGCCTTCAACGCGGTCTACGCGAAGTACTTCGATGTGACCGGTCCGGCACGCACGACGGTGCAGGCGGTGCTGCCGCGCGAGGGCCTCCTCGTCGAGATCCGCTGCGTCGCGGCGATGCCGCCCGCCTGACGCCTAGCCTATGGCCAAAAGGGCTGTGGCTTCCTCGTAGCAACCGCGCCGATACAGGAGCGGCTCGGTGCCGAGTAGACGGAGGTCCCTCTTGGCCATCCGAGGAGGGTGCGAGATTGGTAGTGGCAGACCCGACCATCCACTCTGAACTCATCCAATAGCCCGATCGGAACGTCGATGGTGACGACGGATTCCTCGCCGGAGATGACCGCTGCGAAGATGCTGGCCAGCGGAAGCCCGATGCACGCAGCCGGCCGTCATCCAAAGAGCACTGGCCACGATCCATCCATCTCGGCAGCCCGTCAACGCCCGCGACGCGGACGCTCATGACGCGCGGTGCCCTACCGCATCGCGTCGAGGAGCGAGGTCACATCGCGGTGGAAGGTGTCGATGTCCACGAGCGGCTTGTCCGCGAGGTCCGGAATCCGCGCGTTCACGCCGTCCTCGTAGGTCGGGAGCGCCGCCTGATAGTAGATGCCCACCGGGATCGGCTCGCTCTCGTAGCTCTTCGCGACCGCGGCGGCTTTCTTCTGGATGATCTCGGCTTTGTCGGTGACGTCCTTCACGATGCCGTCGTAGCCTTGCTCCTCGAGCTTGTAGAGCCGCGACTTCCTTTCGGGCAGGTCCGCCCCCTCGTACCACTCCTTCGTATAGAGGTCGTTGTACGTGGGGCAGGTCTGCAGCACGTCGACGAGCGCCGAGCCCTTGTGCTCGATCGCCTTCGCGATGATGCCGGCCAGGTACTTCGGCTCGAGCGCATACGCGCGGGCGATGAAGGTGTAGCCCGCGGCGACCGCCATGGCGATCGGGTTGATGCCGTCCTGGATGGCCTCCTCGGGCATCGACTTGGTCTTCTTGCCCTTCGAGAGCGTCGGCGACGCCTGGCCCTTCGTCAGGCCGTACACGTTGTTGTTGTGGACGATGTAGGTGAAGTCGAGGTTGCGGCGGCCCGAGTTCACGAAGTAGCCGGCGCCGATCCCGTAGCCATCGCCGTCTCCGCCCATGGCGAGCACCGTTATGCCGCTGTTCACGAGCCGGCCGCCGGTCGCGGTCGGGAGCACGCGGCCATGCAGCGTGTGGAAGCCATAGGCCTTGATGTAGTGCGGCGTCTTGCCCGAGCAGCCGATGCCGGAGAAGCACGCGACCTTGTCCGGGTCGAGGTTGAGCTGCGCGAGCGCCATCTGCACGGCGGTCAGGATGCCGAAGTCTCCGCAGTTGTGAAGGGTCGCCGCAGTAGTGACGTAGGAATGCGCGTCCTCTACCTCGAGGTTGTGGACCATGCCTTTGTACTCGACCACCTCGGTGCGCCGCACAGGCGCGTAGAGGTAGCCGTCGATGATCCGCACCGGGCTGCGACGCAACGGATGCGGCCGCACCGCGGCGCCGGCGATCGCTGCGAGCCGGTTGTACCCGGCGGCATTCGACACGCTGACGCAGTAGGCGGCCGCGTGCATTCCGTGCTCAGGCTCGCGCCTGACGTTCGGGACGATGCCCTGACGGAGCAGCAAGGTCGCGACCTGATGCGACAAGACCGGCGAGATCGTCTTGTACGCCGTGTTCTTCGATCGCCAAGTGCCGTCACCGGCCCATAGACCCCGGAGCAGCGCCCGCTGCGTCGCGAGGGGAGCGACCATGAGGGGCTCCGGAACGTGCTTGTTCTCGGGACCCTCGCCGAACATCTGGCCGAAGATCTCCGTTAGGTAGCTCGACGCCACGGTCACCTCGAAGGTGTTGTTGCGTGCAGACCGATCCCGGACGCCCGCGCGGAGCTCGAACAGCTGCCCGACGAGCGCAACGATGTCGTCGACGAGATCGCGCTCTTCATTGTTGATCGTCCAGATCAGCGCTCGCTTGTGGGTATGGCCCGCCGCGATGTAGTAGCCGGCGAGTCGCAAGAAGTCCTCGTTCAGCGCAACGCTGTCCGGAAGTGGCTTGCTCCGAGTGTCCTTGAGCTTCCGCTCGTACCACAGCGACATGGATGGCTGATCCACGATCTCGCTCGGGATCGGGTACGCGACGTAGTCGCCGCGGCGTACCTGATCGGCGCGCGTCCACTCGGCGACGTAGTTCGCGTTCGTCCGGTGGGCCCGTGTGCGCCGCACGAGGTAGACTGGGTGATCCTCGGTCAGCAGTGTCTCGCCCAGGCCCTGCACGGTTAGGCGATGGAGCGGGGCGGGGTGCCAATGCGACATAACCTCCGTCACCGGGTGGTAGGCGCCGTCGTGTCCCAGCACGAGGTCGCCCACCTTGAGATCCGCGATTGGGCGATCGCCCGCGCGCATGACGATACGCGTCGATGGCGCGACGCAACCCGGGCACCAATCGTTGTGCAAATCGGACTTGTAGTCCTTGATCGTGAACTTCACTGGTCCGACTGGCTTTGTCTCAACGGACATGCGTCACCACCGCCTCGCCCTTACCGCCGGCGAGGACCTTGCCGAGCTCGCGCACGAGCTCGTCCTCGCTGAACGGGCGCCCGTCGGACTTGAGGATCTTCTCGTCGATGCGGATCCCGGTCTGCTCGCTGATGACCGAACCGAGCTGGCCGGAGTAGTTCTCCTCGACGAGCACGAGCTTTTTTGCGTGCTGCAGCGCGGCCGAGACCTCGTCCACGGGGAACGGCTTCATCAATCGCACTTGCAGGAAGTTGATCTTCTTGCCGTCCTCGGCGAGCACGGCCATGGCGTCCTGGATCGTGCCCTTGGTGGATCCCCAGCCGACGACCGTGAGGTCGGCGTCAGCCGGTCCCCAGACCTTGTATTTCTGATCGACCGGGACGCTCTTCAACATCAGCGCGAGCTTGCCCATGCGCTTGTTCATCATCGCGGTCCGCATCTCGACACCCTCGGTGATGTGGCCGTCGGGATCGTGCTCGTCGGTCGTGCTCCAGAATCGGCCGCCGGGGATGCCCGGCCGCGAGCGCGGCGAGATCCCATCGGCCGTCACGGCGTAGCGGAGGTACTCCTTCGGGTCGCCGTGCCCGTTCTGGTCGTACATCCGGACGAGCTGCTCGCCGTTGTCCTCGAGCCGCGTCCACTCACTGCCGGTGAACTGCTTGCCCCGATCGATCTCGGGGTACTGCAGCTCGAGCTTGTCGAGCGTTACGTACGCTGCGGCGAGCTTCTTGTCGGAGAGCACGATCACCGGCATCTGGTAGCGGTCGGCCCAGTTGAACGCCGAGAAGGTGTCCTGGTACGCGTCCTCGAGATCGCCGGGGGCAATGACGATGTGTGGGAAGTCGCCCTGCGCCGGGTGGAGGACGAACTGGAGGTCGCCCTGCTCCTGCCGCGTCGGAAGACCGGTGGAGGGGCCGCCGCGCTGGTACATCACGAGTACCGGACCGGGCGCTTCGGTGATCGATGCGAAACCGATGCCCTCGACCATGAGCGCGAAGCCGGGACCCGACGTCGCGGTCGACGAGCGCACGCCCATGTGCGCGGCGCCCACAGCCATGTTGATGGACGCGATCTCATCCTCGCACTGGACCACCAGGAGGTTGAACTCGCGCTGGTGCCGCTCGAGATAGACCGACTCGTCGGTGGCCGGCGAGATGGGGTAGTAGGTCTGGAATTGACAGCCGGCCTTCAGCTTCGCGATCGAGTGGATCTCGTAGCCCTTCGCCAGCAGGCGCGCTTCCGGGTCCTTGCGCGGCTTCAGGCTGTAGGGGAAGTCCTTCACGCTCGTCTTCACGTATTCCATCGCCAGTTGGGCGGCGCGCACGTTGAGCTGCCCGACCTCGCTCCGCTTGCCCTTGAACTGACCGAGGATGACATCGGCGACGAGATCGAGCGGGTAGTCGCAAAGCGCGAGCGAGGCGCCGAGGCCGACGGTGTTCTTCATGACCTCGTAGCGCCGGGCCTGCTCGCCCTTGCCGACCCCGTCGAGCGCCTGCTTGATGATGTCCATGAACGGCACGGGGAAGAACGTGAGGTCCGTCCGTCCGCCCGTTGCCGGGTCGAAATCGATGGCGCTGTCGTAGATGACACCGCCACCCGGGACCAGATCGTTCAGATGTCCGTAGTGGGTCGGCCAGCGACGGTGGTCGCCATCACCGACGAGCGTTTCGTGATCGAGGGCGACGAGGATCTCGGCCTTGTCGCGATAGGAATGGATGGGATCCTCGTCGACGCGCACCCTGTAGAAGCTGTGTTTTCCCATAATGTTCGAGTGGTACTCGATGTTCGCGAAGACGCGGAGGCCGGCACGGCTGCAGGCCTTCGCGAAGACTTCGGCGGAGGCGTTGATGCCGCTTCCCTGGGGTCCGCCGATCATCCAAGAGAGCCGATTCTTCTGCATCGGGAAGACTTATTCTAACTTGCGAATGTCGACCCGCAGAGAACGCGACACGCTCGGTGAGGTCATCCTCCCGGCAGATGCCCTTTACGGTGCGCAGACCGCGCGGGCGGTCGAGAACTTCCCGATCTCCGGCCTGCATGCGTTCCCGGCCTTCGTGCGGGCAACGGTGCTCGTGAAGAAGGCCGCGGCATTGGCAAATGGCGCGTCTGGACGGCTGTCAGCGGACCTCTGCGGCGCTATCGTGGCGGCCTGCGATGAGCTGCTCGCGGGGAAGCATGCCGGGGAATTCGTCGTCGACGTGTTCCAGGCCGGCGCCGGCACGTCCCACAACATGAACGCGAATGAGGTCATCGCGAACCGGGCGAACGAGATCCTGGGTGCCGGGAGGCGTGGCGAGTACGCGAAGGTGCACCCGAACGACCACGTGAACATGGCCCAGTCGACGAACGACGTCACGCCCACGGCCATTCGCATCGCGCTCCTCGAGCTCTGCCAGACCGTTGCGGCCGAGCTCGATGCGCTCGGCGGGAACTTCGCCGCGAAGTCCGCCGAATACGCGAGCGTGGTGAAGCCTGGCCGCACGCATCTGCAGGATGCGGTGCCGATCACCTTCGGCCAGGAATTCGGCGGTTGGGCGGTGCGCCTGCGGAGCGCGGCGGCCGGGGTGAACGTCGCGCGCGCGGAGCTCTGCCCGGTCGGCATTGGCGGCACCGCGGCAGGCACCGGGCTCAACGCGGACCCGGAGTACCGGGGGCGCGTCTGCGCACACCTCGCGGAGTGGACCGGCGAGCCGATCGTCCCGGCGTCCGACCTGTTCGCCGCGATGCAATCGACGACGGCGTTCGTCAACGTCTCGAGCGCGATGCGCAGCGCGGCCGTCGAGCTCTCGAGCATCGCGAACGACATCCGCCTGATGGTCTCGGGCCCGCGCACCGGGTTCGGCGAGCTCATCCTTCCGGCCGCGCAGCCGGGCTCGTCGATCATGCCCGGCAAGGTGAATCCGTCGATCGCCGAGATGGTCGACCAGGTCTGCTACCAGGTCATCGGGAACGACACGGCGGTCATGCTCGGCGCGCAGGCCGGCCAGCTCGAGCTCAACGTCATGATGCCGGGCATGAATTTCGCGCTCTGCTTCTCGGCGACGATCCTCGCGAACGCGACGCGCGTCTTCCGGACCAAGTGCGTCGAGGGTCTGCGCGTGGACGAGCAGCGGGTGAAGGACCTCCTCGACGCGAGCCCGTCGCTCATCGTGACCGCCCTCGCGCCGCACATCGGATACGCGAAGGCGGCCGGCCTCGTGAAGCGCGCGCTTGCCGAACGGCGCCCCCTCTTCGATATCGCGATGGAGGAGCAGGTGCTCCCCGAGGCGGATCTGAAGCGGCTGCTTGACCCGCTGCCGATGACGAAGGGCGGCGTGCAGAGGTGATCCGCGCGCTCGCAATCGCCGTGGAGCTAGTCATCGCCCTCGCCGGCCTGGTTTTCACCGCACAGGGCATTGGGCTCACGCGTGGCTACCGCAGTGTCATGAACGACCGTCCGGAGTGGATCGTGATCGGGAGCGGCATGCTCGTTCTCGCGCTCGTGCTGCTCTGGGTCACCACGCGTCGGCGCCTCGCTTAGCTGCTCGCGCGCTCGTAGAGCCTGTGGAGTGCCGCGATCTCGCCAAGATGGCCAAAGGCACCCTGGACCACCCCGGCGTACCTTCGCGCCGCCGCGTCGTCAGCCGCGCGGAGCCTCGGTGTGACGTCGTCGCACACCGCTGCGAGGTAGGCCCGGAGCTGGTCGGCGCGGAGCTTCGGGATCGATTCGACCTCGACGAACGTGTAGCCGCTGATCGCCCCAAGCCCGTCGGTGCCGAGCCCGCGCGGGTCGTAGCCGGTGCGCTCGGCCCAGCCGTCGCTGATCCAGTGCTGCGTCTCCGGCGCTGCGTTCTCGAGCCACATCGCAACGAGATCGAGCCACCGTGCGATATGCCAGACCGTGTCGCCGATGGAGTTCGTCTCCCGCGCCGCGCGCCAGTGGAGCGCCGCATCGGGCGTGCGGGCGAGCTGGCGTTCGAGCGCGGCGCGCATATCGGTGACCCAGTCCGCGAGGACCTCGCCGCGCGCGCTCACGCCGCGATTTCGGCGGCCGAGTGCTCGATCGTGCGCCGCCGTGCGATCCGCCCGACGATGCGGCGCGTGAGTCCGTCCATCGCGGCGTATCCCGCACCGATGCCGGTCGGCGGATTCCCCGCGGGCAGCAGCAGCCCCGGGAGGACCGGGGACCAGCGCCAGATGCCCCAGCCGGTGCCGTAGAACTCGAGCGCCATGGTCAGCACGAAGCTCACCGCGTAGAGCAACGGGTACCGGCCGCGGACGATGAAGCGGATGAAGACCGCCCAGGTGACGAAGCCGAGCAGATCCGGGAGCGGCGGCCGCACGAGGCCCCAGAGCATGTAGACCGTCGCGGCACCGGTGAGCGTGATGACGATGGTCCGCTTATGGCGCTCGAGCAGCGGTAGCGACGCGGTTCGGAGCGCCGCGAGATAGAACAGACCGTGGCCGGCGGGAACGTAAAGGGGCAGGTTCCCGAGCCGGTAGCGGTAGGCGCCCCAGACGATCGAGCCGATCACCTCGAGGACGGTCGCGACGCCGACGAGGACGACCACCTGCCGGCGGACCGCACCCTGCTGGAGCGTCAGCGCGATGATCAGAAACACCCAGGCGCTGAGCCCGAGCAGGAGCTGTTGCTCGGGTGTGGCGCGCGCGTCGAGCGGCAGGGCGACGAGCCAGTAGAGCGTGAAGCTTGCGACGAGCGCGAGCGTACCGCGCGTCGTCATTCGATCCGGATCGTCTTTATCTTGTCCCCCACAGCGATCGCGTTCGCGATGTCCTGACCGGTGAGCACCTGGCCGAAGTTTGTGTACTGACCGTCCAGGAAACGGCACTCGCCGGTGCAGATGTAGAACTGCGAATCGTTCGAGACCTTGATGTCGCCGGCGCGCGCGATGCCGAGCGAGCCGCGGCAGAACGGCAGGTCGCTGAGCTCTGTCGGCTGGCTCCCGCCGCCCGACCCGGTGCCGGTGGGGTCGCCACCCTGGACCACGAAGTTGGCCACGACCCGATGGAAGGTGAGGCCGTCGTAGAAGTGCGCGTTGGCCTTCGCGACGAATGTCGCGACCGTGTTCGGCGCCTTGTCGGGCCGGAGCGCAAGACGGATGACGCCCCCGTTCGCGAGCTCCAGCACCGCCGTCCGCGTGGGGACACCTGCCGGGATCGTGGCGCACGGGGTGCCGCCGGCCACCGGCGTCGCGGTCCGAGCCGTGGTCGTCACGGGGGCTGTGGTGACGGCGCGCGCCGTTGGGGTCGCCGGCGCCGCGCCGCTGCCGCTCCCGCACGAGACGATGAGGATCGCACTGGGCAGCAGCGCGACAAGGCGGATCATCCGATGGTCACCTTTGTGATCTTGTCGCCGACCCGGATCCCGTTGACGACGTCCTGCCCGGACGTGACCTGACCGAAGTTCGTGTACTGATCGTTCAGCCACGACGCGTCCGTCTTGCAGATGAACCACTGCGCATCGTTATTGATCTTGATATCGGGACCGCGGGCGATGCCGGCCGAGCCCTTGGTGAAGGGGAGGTCGTCCAGCTCGCTCGGCATCTTGCCGCCGCCTCGGCCGGTGCCGTCCGGGTCGCCGCCCTGGACGACCCAATCCTCGACCCTGTGGAAGGTCTTGCCGTCGTAGAAGCCCGACGTCGCCTTCGTCACGAAGTTGGCCACGGTCTTGGCTGCCTTGTCCGGCCGGAGCGCGATCGTGAAGCGCCCGCCGCGCTCGATCTCGATGGTCGCGGTCTGCTGATCGCTCGTGACGCACCTCCGCCGCGATGTGCCATCGACCATACTTGATGGCCCGATGCCGATGTATCAGGCCCCCCGCGGGATGCGGGATCTGCTCCCCGAGGAGGCGGCCGCCTTCGACCGGCTCCTCGCTGTCGTTATGGCCCGGGCGCTCCGCTACGGCTATCCGCGGATCGTCACCCCGATCGTCGAGGACCGCGAGGTGTTCCTGCGCACCTCGGGGCAGTCGAGCGACACGGCGGGCAGGGAGATGTACGACGTTTCGCTCCACGGGGAGGGTGGGCTCGGCCTGCGGCCCGAGGGCACAGCCGCAGTCGCGCGCGCGTATCTCGAGCACGGCCTGCATCGCGCGCCGCAGCCGGTCCGGCTCTCGTACTGGGAGCCGATGTTCCGCGGCCAGCGGCCCCAGAAGCTTCGCTTCCGCCAGTTCTGGCAGTGGGGCCTCGAGTGCGTCGGCGCGCCTGAGCCGGCCGCTGACGTGGAGATCATCGAGTTCACGACGGCGCTGCTCGCCGAGGTTGGCCTCACTGACTACGCGCTGAAGGTGAACACGATCGGCGGCACCGAGTCACGCGCGAAGGTGAAGGGCGCGCTCACCGCGTATTTCTCGAAGTACAAGGACGAGCTCGACCCCGACTCGAAGGAGCGCCTAGAGACGAGCGTGCTTCGGATCATCGACTCGAAGGTCCCTCGCACGCGCGAGATCGCCGCCGGGGCGCCGAAGCTGAGCGAGCTCATCACCGACGAGGACCGTGCGCACTTCACCGCGGTGACGGACGGTCTCGAGCGCCTCGGGATCCGATACGAGGTCGATGACCGCAAGGTGCGAGGGCTCGACTACTACACCCGCACCGTGTTCGAGTGCATTCTCACGGACCCCGAGTACACCCAGGCCGGCGACATCTCCGTGGCCGGCGGTGGCCGCTACGACGGCCTCGTCCGTACGATGGGCGGTCCGGATGTGCCCGGTGTGGGCGTGGCCGGAGGGGTCGACGTGCTGTACGTCGCGTTGAAGAAACAGGATGTGAAGATCGACGGGGCGGTCGACGCCGACGTTTACGTGCTGTCCGGCGAGCCGAACGACGGCGCGGACCGGACCCAACTCGCGACGCCGTTGCGCGAGGCCGGGTTCCGAGTCGCCATCGACTACTCGAAGCGATCGCTCGACAAACAGCTCGAGAGCGCGCTCAAGCACGGCGCGAAGGTCGCGATCATCCGCGGAACTGAAGAATCGCGCGGCGGCAAGGTGATCGTGCGCGACCTCGTCGCGAAGGAGCAGCGGGTCACACGCCTCGCCGCGGTCGTCGTCGAGGTCGGCCGCCACGTGCCGAAGCGACCGAAGCCGCGGCTCATCGACGAGCCCGGCGCGGCCGGCGAGACGCCGTATCTCGCGGACCCCCGGGACTAAGGGCGATGCTGCGGACGCACACCTGCGGCGAGCTCACGCCCGCCGCGGCAGGGTCGACGGTGACGCTCGCGGGGTGGGTCCATCGCCGGCGCGATCTCGGCGGCCTCACGTTCATCGACCTCCGCGACCGGTACGGCATCACCCAGATCGTCGCGAAGGCGGGGGAGCCCGCGCACGACGCGCTCGGAGCGGTGCGGAACGAGTGGGTGATCAAGGTCTCCGGGATCGTGCGCGAGCGCTCGACCGAGACGATCAACCAGAAGCTCCCCACCGGCGGGATCGAGGTCGCAGCGGTTTCGGTCGAGGTCCTCAATGAGGCCAAGACCCCTCCTTTCTATGTGAACGAGGAGACGCCGATCGACGAGCGGCTCCGCTGGAAATACCGCTATATCGACCTTCGGCGCGAGCGCTCCCGAGATCTTCTCAAGCTCCGCCATGAGGTCGTGGCGTACATCCGGGGCTTCATGACCGACCGCGGCTTCTGGGAGATTGAGACGACCAACCTCATCCGGTCCGACCCCACCGGCGCCCGGGATTTCATCGTGCCATCGCGCTACTACCCAGGGAAGTTCTGGGCATTGCCGCAATCGCCGCAGCAGCTGAAGCAGATCCTCATGGTGTCCGGCATCGACCGCTACTTCCAGATCGCGCGTTGTTACCGCGATGAAGATCCGCGATCCGATCGGGTCTACGAGCACAGCCAGCTCGACGTTGAGATGAGCTTCGCCGAGCCAGGGGACATCATGGCGATGGCCGAGCAGCTGTACACGGAGATCTTCGCCAGGTTCGCGGCCAAGCCGTTCAAGCAGCTGCCCTGGCCGCGGCTCACGTTCGACGAAGCCATGCGGCGGTTCGGAATCGACCGTCCCGACCTCCGCTTCGGGGTGGAGATCGCCGACCTCGGCGATGTGTTCGCGGCCACCCGCTTCGCCGTCTTCCAGAAGGCACTGGCCGGCGGAGGCTCGATCCGCGCGATCGTCGTTCCCGGCAAGGCCAATGCGACACGCAAGGAAATCGATGACTGGACCGTTCTCGCGAAGCTGAAGGGCGCGAAGGGCCTTGCCTCGTTCGCCTTCGCCGGCGGCGAGGTGCGCTCTCAGATCACGAAGTTCCTGACCCCGACAGAGCTCGAGGATCTCCGCAGGGCGACCGAAGCGAAAGACGGGGACCTCGTGCTTGCCGTCGCCGACACATACCGCATCGCGAGCGAGTCTCTCGGTGTGCTGCGCGAGCACCTTGGGGCTGCCCTGGGGCTCGCTGATAAGAGCTCGCACGCGGCCGTGTGGATCACCGAGTTTCCGCTCGTCGAACCCACTCCGGAGGGCGGTTGGACCTTCGCGCACAACCCGTTCTGCGGCCCGCTCAGCGAGCGCGACCTCGCGCTGCTCGACACGGAGCCGGAGAAGGCGCGCTCGAAGCAGTACGATGTCGTGGTCAACGGCCACGAGTTGGGTGGCGGCAGCGTGCGCATCCACCAGCGCGCAGTGCAAGAACGCATCTTCGCGCAAATGGGCATCTCGAAGGAGGACGCGCAGCAGCGGTTCGGCGCGCTCCTGGACGCGCTCGAGTACGGCGCTCCGCCGCACGGCGGTATCGCGCCGGGGATCGAGAGGCTCGTGATGACGTTGGCCGGAACAGAGAACATTCGCGAGGTCCAGGCGTTCCCGAAGACCCAGACCGGCTACGACCCGCTTCTCGACTCACCGGCGGATGTGGATCCGAAGCTGCTCGAGGAGCTCGGGCTGCGCGTCGTCGCGAAGCCGCCGAAGGCGTGAGCGTCACCGCGCTCGCGGGCGAAGTGGAGCGTCTGGCGGCCGAGACTGGTGGCATCGTCGGCGTCAGCGCGACGCAGCTCGGTAGCGGACGCCACATCGGCTACCGGGAGAACGAGGCATTCCCCACGGCCTCCGTCATCAAGCTGCCATTGCTGGTGACGCTCCACGCGGATGCCATCGCCGGACGGATCGATCTCGATGAGCGGATGACCTATCGCGGCGACGCGAAGGTCGCGGGGTCGGGCGTCCTGCAGTACCTCGATGATGGGCTGAATCCGACCCTCCGCGACCTCGCCGTCCTGATGATGTCCGTGAGCGACAACACCGCGACAGATCTGCTGCTCGACCGCGTCGGGAAGTCACGGATCGAAGCGACGATGGACGCCTACGGGCTCTCGAGTATCCGGATCCCGTTCGACATCCGCGAGATGCTCATGGAGTTGGTCGACATGGACCATTCGAAGCCGGGCGGGTACGACGAGCTTCGGCGCCTGCTTCGGCTCTCGGTCGGCGGCGGCGGGCGGTCGATGGTCCCAGAGCAGGCTGACCGGTCGACCCCGGCCGACATGTGCCGCCTGCTCGAGCTCATCGAGTCGCGCGCGATCCTGGATGCCGACGCCTGTAGCGCGATCGTCGAGCTGATGAAGCGTATCCAAAGCGCGACCCGGATCCCTGGACTCCTCCCGAAGGGAACGATCGTGGCGCACAAGACGGGCTCGTACCGCCGGCTGCGCAACGACGTCGGCATCGTCTATGCGCCCAACGGGCCGTACACGGTCGCGATCTTCGCGCGCGACCTCGCGCGCGACAACGTCGAGGATGAGAGGGCGCTCGCGCAGATCTCGCTCGCGATTTACGAGGAGTTTGTGGGCTAGCGCCTGCGAGACTGGACTGGCTCCGCACAAGAGCTGCGTGCCGCAGGCCGTCTTGGCCGGGTGGCAGGTCCTGCTCGCGCGAGTGTCAATAGACGGATCACTACACTTGCTCTGTGCGGCGCGTCTATCTGGACCATGCCGCGACGACCCCGGTCGATCCGGAGGTCGCCGAGCTCATGGCCACGGTCCTGCGGGACGTCCAGGGGAACCCCTCGAGTATCTATGCCGAAGGGCGGCAGGCGCGCGCGCTCGTGGACCGGGCGCGGCTGGAGGTGGCCTCGGCGATCGGGGCGGAGCCCGGGGAGATCGTGTTCACCTCCGGAGGCACCGAGGCGGACAACCTGGCGCTCCGCGGCGTGCTGAAGGCGCGGAGGGGTGAGGCGGACGGCCTCGTGACGACGGCGATCGAGCACCATGCCGTCCTCGATACCGCGCGCGATCTCGAGCGCCACGCGCACGTGCGCTTGACGGTCGTCGGCGTCGATGGGTATGGGCGCGTCGATCCAGCCGCCGTGCGCGACGCGATCGACGATCGGACGGGACTCGTCTCCGTGATGCACGGCAATAACGAGGTCGGCACCCTCCAGCCCATCGCCGAGATCGGCGCCATCTGTCGCGAGCGGGGCGTCGCGTTCCACAGCGATGCGGTGCAGACGGTCGGCGCGCTCGAGATCGACGTTCGGACGCTGCCGGTCGATCTGCTGAGCGTGAACGCGCACAAGTTCTACGGGCCGAAAGGTGTCGGCGCGCTCTACGTCCGCGCGGATACCCGGATCGCCACCATGCAGACCGGCGGCGGGCAGGAGAAAGGCCGCCGCACCGGGACGGAGAACGTCGCCGGGATCGTCGGCCTCGGCGCGGCGCTGCGGATCGCGTCCGCGAAGCGGGACAGGGAATCCGCGCGACAGGCCGCGCTCCGCGACCGGCTCATCGCCGGGACCCGGGCGCGCATCCCCGATGCGACGCTCACCGGTGATCCGGTGCTGCGGCTGCCGAACAACGCGTCCTTCTGCTTCCGCGGCACGCAGGGCGAGGCCCTCGTCGTGTCGTTGGACCTCGAAGGGTTCAGCGTCTCGAGCGGATCCGCCTGTACATCGGGCGACACGGAGCCGTCGCACGTGCTGCAGGCACTCGGGCTCGAGCGCGACCTGGCGCAGGGGTCGCTCCGCCTAAGCGTCGGCCGTGACACCACCGAGGCCGATGTCGACGCGCTGCTCGCAGCCCTGCCGCCGATCGTGGCGCGACTGCGCGTGGCGTCAGGCGCGATCATGACCGTATGAGCGACGAGTACACCGACGTCGCGCTCGACCACCTGACCCGGCCGCGGAACGCGGGCACGCTCGTGTCCCCGAGCGGCGCGGGATCCGACGCGAACCCATCGTGCGGCGATCGCACCACGGTTACCGTCAACGTCGCGGATGGCCGCATCGCCGAGATCCGCTTCCGGACGTTCGGCTGCACCGCCGCGATCGCGTCCGCGTCGGTGCTCACCGAGCTCGCGAGCGGGCTGGAGATCCAGGCGGCCGCGCGCCTCGAGCCGGCGGACATCCTGAACGCGCTCCATGGGCTTCCGGCCCGCAAAGAGGCGTGCGCGTTGATGGCGATTGGCGCCCTCCGCGCCGCCGTCCTGGACGTGCGGGTGAAGACGGCGTGAGCGGTCGATGACCGCGGAGCGGGTGTTCGTCGCGATGAGCGGCGGCGTCGACTCGGCGCTCGCTGCCGCGCTCCTCGCCGATCGCGGCGAGGACGTCGTCGGCGTCTGGATGCGCCTCACCTCGGGGCGCACGGACGGCGCGCCGCGCTGCTGCGGCACCGACGAGGCGGGGGAGGAAGCCCGGCGCGCGGCAGCGCACCTGGGCATCCCGTTCTACGCGATGGATTACGCCGAGACGTTCGGACGCGACGTCGTCGACCGCTTCGTCCGTTCGTATGCCGCGGGTGAGACCCCGAATCCCTGCGTGGCCTGCAATCACTACGTGAAATTCGAGGCCCTCCTCGGCGACGTCGTGCGAAAGTTCGGCGCCAGCCGTCTCGCCACCGGCCATTACGCGCGCGTCGCGTCAGATCCCACCGGGACGCGGCGCCTCCGGCGCGCGCGCGACGCCGCGAAGGACCAGTCGTACGCGCTCTACATGCTCGGGCAGGACGTGCTGCGACGGCTCGAGTTGCCGGTCGGCGAGCTCCGCGACAAGGCCGAGACCCGCGAGCTCGCGCTCCGGTTCGGACTGCCGAACGCGGCCAAGGCCGACAGCATGGACATCTGCTTCGTCGACGGCGATTACCGCGACCTCGTCCGAGCCCGCGCACCCGAGGCGTTCGCCGCGGGGCCAATCGAGCGGGTCGATGGAACGGTGATCGGACAGCACGCCGGCATCGGCGGCCTGACCGTCGGCCAGCGGTCCGGGGTGGGGGTCGCGACGGGCGAGCGGCTGTACGTGCTGCGCCTCGAGCCCGCTCGGGGCGCAGCGATCGTCGGACTCCGGGCCGAGGTGACCGCCCGCACCTACGCGCTGCGCGACATGCGCTTCACCCAAGACGCGCCGCCCGGCCGCCTCTTCGGCGCGGACGCCGTGCTCCGCTACCGGGGCACGCCGCTTGCCGCCCAGATCCGGATGGACGCCGATGGCGAGGCCCTGCTGACGCTCGCGGAGCCGGCACTCGTGGCGCCTGGTCAGGCCGCGGTCCTCTATCGCGGCGATGAGGTCATTGGCGGGGGCGTCGTCAGCCGGCCGATCGCGGTCTAACACGTGGGGGCCCTGATACGCGTCGCCGCCATCACCCTCGCCGGCGCCGTCCTCTATTTCGCGGGCCTGGTGAACGGGATGGTCATCTACCGGCCCGAGCCGCTCGGCGCGGGCCTCGTCGGCGGCGGCATCGCGAGCGCCGCGGCGATGGTCGTGGTGGCACTCCATGGCGACGGGCGCGGTGACGCCGGGTCCAGGCCGCTGCGCCGGTACGTCGGGGTCCACCGCGTGGCCTGGCTCCTCGCGTCGGTGATGGCGCTCGTCGGCATGTCATGGCTCGTCGCCGCGCCGCGCCAGCACGGCGGCGACTGGACGCCGTACCACAACGACGCGATCGCGCTGAACGAGTGCGCCGCCCGGTCGTTCCTCGCCGGCGGGGACCCCTATGCGGACCTCGACATCTTCACCTGCTACGCCCGTCTCGGCATCGGCGCCGATCGCACGACGCCGCTGCGTCAGGGGCTATTCGCCCGGGACGGCTACTACCCGAGCGACGACGAGCTCGATCGGGTCTGGGCGATCCGGAGTCACGACAGCGCGGCGAACGTCGAATTCGAGTCGAAGGTGTCGTATCCGGCGCTGTCGTTCGTGCTCATCGCGCCGTGGGTCGCCCTCGGCCTCGACACGAATGCCCTCTATGTCCTCTGCCTGGTCCTGGCGATGACGCTCGTCCTCGCGAGAGCGTCGACTGGCGTCCGGCCGTTCGTGTTCACCGGCCTGCTCGGCGCCGCCGGTCTTGCGGCATTCACTGTCGGCGGCAGCGTCGATCTCCTCTACGCCCTCCCGCTTGTCGCTGCGTGGCTCTGGCGCGAGCGCTGCTGGAGCGGCATCGTGTTCGGGATCGCGATGGCGGCCAAACAGATCGCCTGGTTCTTCGCGCCGTTCTTTTTCATCGCCGTGGGGACCCGAAAGGGCTGGCGGGCGGCACTCCGCTGGAGCGCGGAGGCTGTGGCGGTCTTCGTCGTCACGAACCTCCCGTTCGTCCTCGCCGACCAGGGCGCCTGGGTCGCGGGGGTGCTGTCGCCGGTGCGGGATCCGATGTTCCCCCGCGGAGCCGGCTTGATCTTCCTCGTGACGAACGGCGTCATCCCGCTCTGGCCGCAGCTCTCGTATGCGCTCCTCGAGGGCGTCGGCCTCGCCGTCTGCATCGCGATCGCGTGGCGCCTGCGCCGCACCAGCCCGGAGCTCGGTGTGGTCCTCCCACTGCTGCCGCTGTTCTTCGCGTATCGCAGCCTGTTTTCCTATTTCTTCCTGCTGCCGATGTTCGCCTTCGCCGGACTCGTCCGGCTGCCGCTGGGGCAGCTCGATGCCGCCGCTGCCCGCGACGCTGGAGGGTTGACCCTCTTCGCCCTGCCGCAGCAGGGCGCGCGTGAGCGGGACGCCGCGGCCGTGCCGGCCGGCGACTAGGCCCGATGCCTCCTGCGCTCGTGCCCCTGGTGCTCATCGCGATCGGCGCCCCGGCAGCGGTCCGGGCGGGGCTCGGTCGACCCCGGGGCATGGCCGCCGCGTGGCTGCTATCGGTCGCCGGCGTGCTCGTGGCCCAGGGGATCGGCGAGGTTGCCGGCTCGTGCATCGGCACGATTGGCGAGGCGCACGTACTCTTCGCCTGCTGTGGCGCGGCACTTGCTTCGCTGGGCGCCGCGGGCCTAGAACGCCTCAGGGGGTAGTGACATGGGATTCGTTTTCGGATTGCTGATCGGTGCGATCGCGGCCCTGATGTACGCCCCGAAGCCCGGGGACATGACCAGGGAGGAGCTCCGCGCACGTGCGGACGAGCTGAAGAAGCGCGCCGACGATCTGCAGCGCATCGCTCAGAAGATGGCCGATGACGTGACGGTGAAGGGCCGTGAGGTCATCGACGACGCGAAGAAGCAATGGGAGCGGACCCAGGGCGGCGGCGCCGGATCGTCCGGGGCATCGGGGAGCGGTTCGAAGACCGCATAGTCCGATATGACCGCATAGTCCGATATCCTTTTCAGCGGGGAACGCGGGGAGCCGGTCGGACAGACCGCCGGACCCGCGTTTTTCGTTTCGAACAGGGAGTGGTCCCGATAGACAGCGCCACCATCCGTGAGCGGTTCATCAAATTCTTCGAAGAGAAGGGCCATCACCGCATGCCGAGCGCGCCGCTCGTCCTCCGGGACGACCCGAGCGTGTTCTTCACAAGCGCCGGCATGCAGCCCCTCGTGCCGTATTTCCTCGGGAAGAAGCAACCGCCGGCCAAGCGGATCGTGACGATCCAGAAGGTCTTCCGGACGAGCGATATCGACGAGGTCGGCACCGACAGCTATCACCAGACCTTCTTCGAGATGCTCGGCAACTTCGGCATCGGCGACTACTGGAAGCGCGAGGCCATCGCGTGGGGCTGGGAGCTCCTCACCAAGGAGTTCGGCTTCGACGCGAAGTCGCTCGTCGCGACGGTCCACACGAGCGACGACGAGGCCTACGACATCTGGACCAAAGAGCTCGCGCTCCTTCCGCCGGAGAAGATCTTCCGGCTCGGCGACGAGCACAACTTCTGGGCTCCGGGACCGACGGGCCTGTGCGGCCCGGACAGCGAGGTCTTCGTCGACCGGGGCCCGCAGCCCGGCGTCGGCCCGCACCAGTGCGATCCGAGCGAGCACTGCGGCCGCTATATCGAGATCTGGAACTTCGTCTTCCAGCAATATGACCGGAAGGACGACGGCACGCTCGTGCCGCTCACGAAGAAGAACATCGACACCGGCGTCGGTCTCGAACGCATCGCGCAAGTCCTACAGGGCGTGTTGCCGGATACCTTCAAGACCGATCTGTTCCAGCCGCTCATGAAGAAGATCGAAGCGCTGTCGGGCAAAACGTATGGAAGCGATGCCGCGACGGATCGGTCCATGCGCATCGTCGCGGAGCACTCGCGCGCGGCGGCGTTCCTCGTCGCCGACGGCATCGCTCCTTCTAATGAGGGTCGCGGCTACGTGCTGCGCCGGCTCATTCGGCGCGCGGCGCTCCACTCACGACGTCTCGGTCTCCGGACCGGCGTGCTCGCGCAGCTCGGTGGCGAGGTCGTGAAGACCATGCAGAAGCATTACCACGAGCTCACCGGAGCCCGTGAGCGCATCGCCCGGACCGTGAGTGCGGAAGAGGAGAAGTTCGAGCGGACGCTGACCAGCGGGATGGAGCAGCTCGGTGCGGCGATCGCTCTGGCGAAGGAGGCGGGCTCGCCGTCCATCGAAGGTGAAACCGCGTTCCGGCTGTACGACACGTTCGGCTTCCCAATGGAGATGACGAAGGAGCTCGCGTCGGCCGCGGAGCTAGAAGTCGATGAGGCGGGCTTCAAGGAGCTGCTCGACGCGCAGCGCCAGCGCGGTCGCGCATCGGCGAAATTCAGCCAGGACGCGATGCGGTTCGGACAGTTCTACGCCGACCTGGCCGACAAGGACGGGCTGCGCAGCGAGTTCACCGGGTACACCGAGCTGTCGTCCGACGCCGTGATCCGCTCGCTCGTCGTCGGCGGCGAGCGCGTGGATGAGGCGCGGGAGGGTCAGGACGTCGAAATCGTGCTCGACCGGACCCCGTTCTATCCCGAGGGCGGCGGCCAGGTGGGGGATCGCGGCGATGTGACGACCTCCGAGGGACGCGCGCTCGTCGCAGATACGCAGACCGCCGCTGCCCACGTGATCGTGATGAGCGCAAAGGTCGTGGATGGCGTGCTGCGCGTCGGGGCGCCCGCCCGGGCTCGGGTGGACGAGGACACGCGCCGCGACACGATGCGCAACCACACCGGAACGCACCTCCTGCATGCGACGCTCCGCCGGCTGCTCGGCGATGACGTGCACCAGGCGGGTTCGCTCGTACACGCGCCCAACCTTCGCTTCGACTTCACCTTCGGGCGCGCCCTCACCGCAGGCGAGCTCCGGCAGGTGGAGGATGAGGTGAATGCGGCGATCCTCGCGAACGCGAGCGTGCACGCACAGACGATGACGCTGCAGGAAGCGCTCGCATCGGGCGCGACGCACCTGTTCGACGAGAAATACGGCGACGAGGTGCGCGTCGTCGAGGCCGGACCGTCGCGCGAGCTCTGCGGCGGTACGCACTGCCAGTGCACCGGAGACATCGGGCTCCTGCTCGTCACCAAGGAAGAGTCGATCGGCGCCGGCATCCGCCGGATCGAAGCGGTCACCGGGGCGGGCGCCCTGCGCGAGGTGTACGAGATGCGTGATCGGGTCGATCGCGCGGCGTCCGCGCTGCGCGTGCCTCCGGGCCGACTGCCCGAGGCGGTGGCGCAGCTCCAGGAGTCCCGCGAGCGACTGGAGCGGCAGCTTGCCTCGCTGCAGCGCAGCGGCGTCGACGCCATGGCGCTGTCGCTGCTGGCGAAGGCCGAGACGCTCGGCGGCGCAAAGCTCGTGGTCATGGACGTCGGCGATCACGACCAGCAGACCCTGCGCGGGCTCGCCGATCGCGTCCGTGACGGGCTCGGCAGCGGCGTGACCGTGCTCGGATCGACGCACGCCGGCCGCCCCGGCATCGTGGTGTCGGTGAGCACGGACCTGGTGGCGACCGTGGATGCCGACAAGATCGTCAAGGAGATCGCGCCGATCATCGACGGCCGGGGCGGCGGCTCCGCGGCCAGCGCGACCGGCGGCGGCAAGGACCCGGCGCGGCTCGGCGAAGCACTGGCGGCGGGTGCGCGGATCGTGCGCTCGAGTCTCGAGAGGCGTGGCTAGTCCCGGCATCGCCGGGGTCGAGCTCGCCTCCGGCATCGTCCGTGCCGTCGTCGGGTATCGCGACGACGGCCGGCTGCGCGTCACCGGAGTGGGACACGCGGCCCTGGCACCCGGAGCGGTGAGCGGCGGCCACGTCGCCGATCGCCGCGCGCTCGTTCCCGCGCTTGCAAGTGCCCTCGCGGCCGCGGAGCGCGCCGGTCGCGCCGAGCGCGTCATCGTCGCGATCGACGGCGACGACATCCGGACCTATCACGACACGGCAACGTTCGAGCGGATAGCTCAGGACGGCCCGGTCTCCGCGGGCGAGGCGGTGCGGGCCACCCGGCTCGCCCGCGAGGCGGCGGCGCGGACCGGGCGCGACCTCGCGGCGGACGATCCCTCGCTCCGCGGGGTGGCGACCGCCGAGCTCCGCGACGATGTCGCGGGCTTCGTCATCGACGGCCGGACGGTCGCATCCGCGGTGGGTCACCGCGGCCGTCATATCGAGGTGCGCACCGATATCGCGCTCGCGCCGCTCGTCCAGGCCGGAGCGGCCACGGCCGTGCTCGACGCCGCGAAGCGGCGGGCGACGGCGACATGCGGGGTATACGCGCTCGCGCGGCTGTTGGCTGAATCGGGTATCGCCGAGGCTGGCCTCGCTCGGATCAGTGCCGATCTCACCGCGATCGCGGTTGTGCGTGAGGGCCGCGTCGTCGCGACTCGCGCATTCGGGCTCGGAGGTGGCCCCCTGCTCGCGCGCGGATCCACACCAGGGGACGCGGCCGTCTGGGCTCGCTGCGTGTCGATCACGCTGTCGCTGCTCGGCGTGGAGATTCCTGCCCAGTGGTACGTGGCGGGTGTCACGGAGGAGCTCTCCGCGCTCCCGCCGGCCCTCGCGAGCGTCCTCGGCGCCGATCGCGGCGGTGCCGCCCTGGTGCTGCCTCTGCGCACGAGCCTCGCGGCTCGCGTCATCGCCGATGCGACGCTCGGTGCCGACGATCTCGTCGCGGCAGGCGCCGCCGCGCTCGGGTCGGAGGCGTACGCGTGAGCGCTGCACGCACGGTGATCGATCTCGACGCACGGGCGACGGTGCTCGATGCGGTGGAGCGCATCGCGGCGGCACCGGGCGACGGACCCGTCGCGCTCGTGGTGCCGGGGGGCGCCCCGTTCGCGCGGAGCGCCGCCTTCCTCGACGTTGCCCGCCACGCCGCGGCCCCCCGGCGTCTCGCGTTCGTGTCGAGCGACGCGCGCGCTCGCTCCCTTGCGGCGTCCGTACATCTGCCGGCCTACGCCACGCTCGGGTCGCTCGAGCGCGAAGAGGTCGATCCCACCGAGCGCCTCGGCGTGGCCGGCCGGGCCGCGCTCGCGGCAATCGCCGCGCGCGGCGGTGCGCGACGCCTCGGCTCCCCGGGCCGCACGCTCGCGATCCTCGTGAGCTGCGCGGCAGCGGCGGTCCTCCTCATCGGGGTCGCCGTCCCGTCGGCGGCCGTCACCCTGGCGCCCGCGGCAAGCTCGATGCCTGCTGCGACGTTCACGCTTCGCGCCGGACCCGGCGGGGACATCGCCGCGCAGCCGCTCACCGCGACGATCAGCACGAAGGTCACCGGTACCGCCACGGGCTCGCGAACGCAGGACGTGAAAGCTGCTGGCGTCGTTCATTTCACGAATCAAACGACGAACGACGTGCAGATCCCGAAGGGAACGATCGTCCAGACCAGCACCACGGCGGACGCGATCAGGTTCCAGACGACCGAGGACAAGACACTGCCGCGGAGCTTCATCATCGTGCTCACCGTCGTCGCCGGCACGGTCGACGCGAACGTCGAAGCCGCTACCGGCGGTCCGGCCGGGAATGTCGAGGCGAATCGGATCGTGGTGAGCAACCGCAGCGTCTACATCGTCACGAATCCGCAGAAGACGAGCGGCGGCGAAACGAAGAAGATCCCCATCGTGAAGGCCGAGGATTACACCGCGGCGACGGCCAAGGCCAATGTCGATAGGGCGCTCGCGGACGCCGCGAACGACCAGAAGCTCCGCTGGAAGGCACAGCTGGTCGCCGACGCCGTCGTGTACGCGGCCACTCCGTCATTGACGTCGCAGGGCGGACTTGCCGATGTCGTGAACAAGGAGGTCCCCACTTTTGATGTTCCCGTCACCGCGACCGTCGCCGGATTCGCGGTGACGGGCGATCAGCCGGCGAAGGCCGCGCTCGACCGATACCGGTCGCTGGCGGCGCCCGGCAACGTGCTCGACGACCGCAGCGTTCAATTCGCGACGACTTCGACCGCGGCGGACAACGGCGTGAGCTGGACCGTCCGAGCCACGGGCCAGCAATTCCCGCAGCTCGATGCGGTCCGGATCCGGGGAGCGCTGGCTGGACGCGGCGTCGATGAGGCCCGGGCGATCCTGGAGGCGCAGGGGCTTCACGTGGTGGACCTGCGCGTCGTCCCATCGTGGTGGCCGCGGATGCCGCTGCTCGACGCGCGGATCGCGGTGCACTGAGTGCGGTATCTTGCCCTCGACGTCGGTGATCGCCGGATCGGTCTTGCGGTCGGGGATGACGCGTTCGGCTTGAGTCGCGCACTGCCGACACTCCGCCGTTCGCGTCGACAGACCGACGACATCGAGCGCCTGCGGGCCATCGCGACCGCTGAGGAGGTGGGTGCCCTGGTGATCGGACTGCCGCTGACGCTGCGCGGCGCGAGCGGGCCCCAGGCGGAGCGCGTGCGCCGCTTCGCCACCGCATGCGCGCCGATCGGGCTGCCCGTCGAGCTCTACGACGAGCGGAACACGACCGTCGAGGCCCTGCGGCACGGCGCGAAGGACCCGGACGCGGGCGCCGCGCGGGTGCTGCTCGAGGATTTCCTCGCGACGAGGCGCCCGTGAGCACGCCGCGGTCGCGTGGCCCGGTCCGGGCGGGGGGCGCGCACCGTCCAGCTCGGCCACGCGAACGCTCGGGCGGCGGGCCCGTCGTCTTCACGCTGTTCATCTTGCTGCTCGCGGTCGTCGCGTTCGTCGTCCTGCGGCCGCTTGCTGTCGACGCGATCGTCGCTGCGGCGGACGATCACGACACCCTCCTGCGCCAGGCGCCGGTGCGCGCGCTCGTCGGGCCTAAGGTCGCGCGGCTGATCGACGCGCCCGCGGATCTGACCGCCAAGCCCGTTGACTTCACCGTCAAGCGCGGGGAGATCGCCTCGCAGATCGCGGCGCGGCTCGAGACCGCCAAGATCATCCGATCGGCGCTTGCGTTCAAGTTCGTCCTGTACGACAACGGCGCCGAGAACGCGCTCCAGTCGGGAACCTATGAGGTGTCGGCCGCGCTCAGCCCGCGCGACCTTGCCCTGCTCTTCCAGAAGGCGCCGGGCGACCAGATCGCCCTGCGGCTCATCGATGGCTGGCGCCTGACGGAGATCGCGGCGGCGGTCACCCGCGCGTTCCCTTCGCTCTCGGCGGAGACGTTCATCAGGGCAGCCGTCGTCGGCCAGCGGAACAACTTCGTGCTCGCCGGGATCGACCCGAAGACGCCGCTCGAGGGGTTCCTCTACCCGGATACCTACTTCTTGCGGCCGGACGCGTCAGCGGAGGGGATCGTCGACGTGCTGCTCAACACGTTCGAAACGAAGGCCGGAGCCGGGCTCCGGACGGCGGCGCTCGAACGGAACGTCGCGATCTACGACATGGTGAAGCTCGCCTCGATCGTGGAGCGCGAGGCCCGCGATCGCAAGGAGAGCCCGATAATCGCCGGCCTCTACCAGAACCGGCTCGACCAGGGCATCAAAATGGACGCCGATCCGACGATCAACTACGCGAAGGGGGGCTGGGCCGAGCTCTCGCTCGACGACTTGAAGACCGATACGCCGTACAACACGTACCTGCACGCCGGCCTCCCACCGACGCCGATCTGCAGTCCCGGTCTCGACGCGCTCCAGGCCGCCGCGCACCCGGCGAGGACGCCGTACCTCTACTTCGTCGCGAAGAACGACGGCACCGGCGGCCACGCGTTCGCGACGACGCTCGCCGAGCAGGAGGCGAACCGCGTGAAGTACGGCAACAAGTGAGCGTTGTGTACCTCCTCGGCCATCCCGTCGCGCACTCGCTGTCGCCCGCAATGCAGAACGCCGCGTTCGCGGCGGTCGGTCTACCGCATCGCTACGAGGCATTGGATATCGGCCCTAACGACCTCGGTGCGCTCGTCGCGCGTATCGCGTCCGGCGAGGTGCTGGGCGCGAACGTCACGATCCCCTACAAGGAAACGGTGATGCCGCTCGCCCAGGCCTGGGATGGCACCGCGCTCGCGGTCCAAGCCGCCAACACGCTCGCCCGCCACGAGCACGAGGGACGCAGCTGGGTACAGGCGTGGAACACCGACGGAGGTGGCTTCCAGGTCGCGCTCCAGCAGGCCGGCATCGACGTCGCGGCCCGGGCGACGCTCGTTCTCGGCGCAGGCGGCGCGGCGCGCGCTGTCCTGTACATGCTCCTCTCCGGTGGCGCCCACGTCCGCCTCGCGAACCGGTCGCGTGCGCGCGCCGACCTGGTCGTCGCCAGCGTCGCCGGCGTCAACGGAGAGCGTGCCTCGGCCGTGTCCTGGGACGCGCGGCTCGACCTGAGCGGCGTCGACCTCGTGGTGAACGCGACATCGCTCGGACTGCACGGCGACGACCCACTGATGAACGTCGCTCTCGAGCCACCGCTCACGATCGTCGATCTCGTGCCAACGGCCGCGCCGACGCCCCTCATCCGACGCGCGCGAGCGGCCGGGCTTGCGCATCTCGATGGTCTTCCGATGCTGCTCCACCAGGGTGCGATGTCGTTCAAGCTCTGGACCGGCAAAGATGCGCCGCTGGACGCGATGCGTCGCGCGCTCCGGTCGAACTGATGCGGTTCCTCACCGCCGGCGAATCGCATGGCCCGGGGCTCACGATCATCGTCGATGGCCTGCCGGCCGGCCTGGCGCTCGACCCGGGGGAGATCGCTGCCGATCTCCGGCGGCGTCAGCTCGGATACGGCCGGGGCGGCCGACAGAAGATCGAGCGCGACAGCGCGCGGATCACCGGCGGCGTTCGGCAAGGTCGAACGACCGGCGCGCCGATCGCGCTCTGGGTCGAGAACCGCGACGCCGTGAATTGGGAGCGCGTCATGAGCGTCGCTCCGCTCGCCGAGCGGCCCGACGCCGTGACCCGGTTACGGCCCGGTCATGCGGATCTCGCGGGAGCGTTGAAATATGCCCATGCCGACGTGCGCGACGTCCTCGAGCGGGCCAGCGCGCGCGAGACCGCCGCCCGCGTCGCAGCGGGCAGCGTCGCGAAGGCGCTGCTCCGCGCGATCGGCGCTGACATCCTGAGCGAGACGATCCGCATCGGGGACGTGGCGAGCGCTCCCACGTTCGATCGTATGTCCATCGAGGCGAGCGAGGTCCGGTGCAGCGACGCCGCCGCGAGCGCGCGGATGATCGCGGCGATCGCGGCGGCGAAGGACGCCGGCGACACGCTCGGAGGCGTCACCGCCGTGCGCGCGACGGGCGTGGTGCCGGGCCTGGGCACGTACGCGCAATGGGATCGCCGTTTGGACGGCCGCATCGCGCAGGCGCTCTGCTCCATCCCGTCGGCCAAGGGGGTCGAGTTCGCCGACGCGTTCGATGCGGCCGGCGAGCGCGGGAGTGCCGTGCACGATCCGATCGAGCGCCGGGGCGACGGATTCACGCGCCCGCGCAACCGCGCCGGCGGGCTCGAGGGTGGCGTGACGAACGGCGAAGACGTCGTCGTGCGTGTCGCATTCAAGCCCATCTCGACGCTGATGAAGCCGCTGCCCTCGGTCGACCTGCGGACCGGCGCGTCGGCACCGGCGCACATCGAGCGGAGCGACATCTGCGTGATCCCGGCGGCCGGCGTCGTCGCGGAGGCGATGCTGGCGTTCGTCCTCGCCGATGCGGTGTGCGCGAAGTTCGGCGAGGACCAGATCGACGACATCGTCGCGGCGATCGCGCGCTACCGCGAGCGTCTCAAGCCGATCGACCGGCGCTGATGCACCTCTTCCTGGTCGGGCCTCCGGGGGTCGGTAAGACCACGGTGGCGGCGCTGCTCGCGGCCGCGCTCGGGGCGCGCGCGCTGGATCTCGACGACGAGATCGGACGGCGCGCCGGCAAGGCCTGCAGCGCCGTGATCAGCGACGACGGGATGCCGCGCTTCCGGGCGCTCGAGGCGGAGGCGCTCGCCCGGCTTCGTCCGACGCCGGCGCTGATCGTTGTGTCGACCGGCGGTGGCGCGGTGTTGCTCGAGTCGTCCCGCCGGGCGATGCAGGCACTCGGCCTGCGGGTCGGGCTCACCGGCTCCGTCGCGACGGTGACCCGCGGCATCGAACGCACGATGGCGAAGCGGGCGCATCTCGCTCTTCCAGTGCGCGATTACGCCGCGCGCGTGCTGCGGGAGCGCCGCCGGGAGTACGCCGACGTGGATGCGACCTTCCCGGTCGACCGTCTCGAGCCGCGCGAGGTCGCCCTCGCGATCGCGGCGTGGCTGGTAGCGGCCCGCGGTCTCCGCGTCGACGTGCGGATCGGCCGCACCTATCCGGTGCTCGTTCGGGCGGGCCTCCTCGAGCACGTGGGCATGCATCTCGCCGACCTCGGCTGGAGCGGGCCTGTCGCGCTCGTCGCCGATTCGCTCACCGCGCGGCGGTTCGGTCCAGCCGTTCGCCGGTCCTGCGCCGCCGCCGGGCTCACGGCCCACGTGATCCTCGTCCCTCGCGGCGAGCGAGCCAAGCGCCTGGACGCGCTCGGGCGGCTCTGGGATGCGCTCGGCGCCGCGCGGATCGGCCGTGATGGCGGGGTCGTGGCGCTCGGCGGCGGGACCGTGGGTGACCTAGCGGGGTTCGCGGCAGCGACGTACCTGCGCGGCGTGCGCGTGGCGCAGGTGCCCACGACCCTGCTTGCGATGGTCGACTCCTCCATCGGCGGAAAGACCGGGATCGACCTGCCGGGCGGGAAGAACCTCGCCGGAGCGTTCCACCAGCCCGACGCGGTGCTTGCCGACCCGGTCGTGCTGGCGACCCTGCCGACGCACGAGCGCTCATCCGGCCTCGCGGAGATCGTGAAGTGCGCGTTCCTGTCCGATCGTGACGCGGTGGCTCAGGTCGAGCGTTCGGTCGGAGCGGTGCTCGCCGGCGATCTCGGCCCGACCTTCGGCTGCATCGCGCTCGCGAGCGCGATGAAGGCCGGCGTGGTCGGGGAGGACGAGCGGGAGCGTGGGGTCCGCGAGCTGTTGAACTTCGGCCACACGCTCGGCCACGCTTACGAGGCCGCCTCGGGCTACCGCGTGATGCACGGCGAGGCCGTGAGCGTCGGCATGGTCTTCGCCAGCGTGCTCGCCGAGCGGCTGGACCTGGTCGCGGCGAGCTTTCGCCAGCGGCTCGAAGCGGTCCTTACAGCGGGGGGCCTGCCGACGCGCGCGCGTCTTCCTGTGAGTACTTGGGATCATCTCCGCATGGACAAGAAGGTGCGGGATGGCCAGGTCCGCTGGATCCTGCCGCGCGCGATCGGGCGGTTCAGCGAAGTGACCGATGTGACAGGGCGGACACTCCGCGCGGCGGCGGCAGTCGTGGAGGGACGATGAAGCTCCTCGTGATCAACGGGCCCAATCTCAATACGCTGGGCACGCGCGAGCCGGCGATCTACGGGACCACGACGCTGCTCGAGGTGGTCCAGGGCCTTCGCGAGCTCGCGGGCCAACGCCATGCGATCGCCGACTTCCAGTCGAACCACGAGGGAGCGCTCATCGACTTCCTCCAGGAGCAGGCGGACGCGGACGGTGCCATCATCAACCCCGGCGGCCTCGCCCACACCTCGATCGTGCTCCGCGACGCCGTCGCGGCATGCGGCTTCCCGGTCGTCGAGGTGCACATCAGCGACATCGGCAAGCGCGAGGCGTTCAGGCACCATAGCTATCTCGTGGACGTCGCGGCACGACAAGTGATCGGAAAGGGGGTCGCGGGTTACGAGGAGGCGCTGCGGTGGCTCCTCGACAACGCTCGAGAGCGCTTCCCGAATGCGAGCGATGAGGCCCGCGGAGCCAGGAAATAGTTTCCACCGGTGAGATCAAGCGCGGCATGACCATCGAGCTCGACGGCACCCTCTACCAGATCGTCGAGTTCCAGCACATCAAGATGGGGCGGGGAAGCGCACAGGTGCGGATGAAGCTCCGCAACGTGCGCCGCGGCGACCTCATCGAGAAGACTTTCCAGGCCGGCGATCGCTTTGCGCGCGCCCGGATGGATCATCGCAACGTGCAGTACCTCTACCACGACGGCGACCATTACCATTTCATGGATACCACCTCGTACGACCAGATCGCGCTCGATGCCGACCAGCTGGGGGACGCAGTGCACTACCTCACCGATGGCACCATCGTCACCCTCAACGAGTACGAGGGCGATCCGATCGGCGTCGACATCCCGCCGTCCATGATCCTCACGGTGACCTCGGTCGAGTTCGGTCTCAAGGGCGACACCGCGACCGGCGCGAACAAACCGGCGACGCTGGAGACCGGCCTCAAGGTCAATGTGCCGCTCTTCGTGAACCAGGGCGACAGGATTAAGGTCGACACTCGGACCGGGGAGTACGTCGAACGGGCGTAGCGCGGGCGCCAGACCGCATCCTCCAGGTCCACGAGCTCACCGTGCTCATCGCCCGGCGGCTGATGGAGGGCGACGAGTTCAAGGACCTCTGGATCGAAGGCGAGGTCTCAGAGGCGACGGTCTCCAGTGCCGGCCACTCGTACTTCACGCTGCGGAGCAACGCCTCGCAGCTGCGCTGCAACCTGTTCGCGGCGGCTGCGGCGAACGTCGCGCTCACACCGCGGGCCGGGGCGCGACTCCTCGTGCACGGCGCCCTCGACGTGTACATCAAGGGCGGGACCTACCAGCTCCGCTGCGACGACGTGCGTCCCGCGGGAGCGGGCGACGCGTATCTCCGTCTCGAGGCGCTGAAGCGGCGGCTCCAGGCCGAGGGTCTCTTCGCGCTCGAGCGGAAACGCCCATTTCCGGCGCGCCCGCGGCGGGTCGGCGTCGTCACGAGCCCGAGCAGCGCCGCCTGGCACGATCTGCAGACGGTGACCGGTCGCCGCGACCCCGCCGTCGAGCTCATCTTCGCGCCGGCGCAGGTCCAGGGGCAGGGCGCGGTCGAATCGATGATCGCGTCGCTCGACGGCCTCGCCCAGCTCCGCGGGCTCGACGCGGTGATCCTCGCCCGGGGCGGCGGCGCGAGCGAGGACTTGTGGCCGTTCAACGACGAAGCCCTCGTGCGCGCCATCGCCCGGTTCCCCCGGCCGGTCTGCACGGGCGTGGGCCACGAGTCGGACGTCACGCTCGCCGATCTTGTCGCCGATCTCCGGGCGGCCACTCCTTCGGCGGCCGCGGAGCTCGTCGTGCCGGACGCGACGGTGCAGGTGGCCGCGGCCGGGCGGTTTCGGCGTCGCATCGATGCGCGGGTCCGTGAGCTGCTTGCCGATCGGCAGCGACGTCTTCTGGCTGCCCGCCGCCTGCTCGACCGCCGCGCCCCGCCGGCCCGCGTCGCGGCGCTACGCCAGCGACTCGACGACGATCGCCGCGCGCTTGACCGCGCTATCGCGCGCGCCGTCCCGCAGCGGCGCCAGCGCGCCGTGAGTGCCGGCCGCAGGCTCGAGGCCCTCTCGCCGCTCGCGGTCCTCGGCCGGGGATACGCCATCGTCGAGGCCGCTGACGGGCGCGTCCGCTCGGACGCGGCCGACTTGCGGGCGGGCGAGCGGGCCCGCCTGCGGATGCGCGACGGCGGCGCGCGGGTCACGATCGACGGGGTGGAGGTGGGATATGGCCGGGGCTGAGGCCGAGCGGCCGATCGAGCCCGCGCTCGAACGCTTGGAGGCGATCGCCGACAAGCTCGAGGACCCCCAGCTCGATCTCGATGAGGCGGTGAAGCTTTACGAAGAGGGCCTGCGCCTCTATACGGAGTGCGCGAAGCGGCTCGACGCGGCGGATCTGCGCATCACCGCGCTGGCGGACGCGCTCGCAGCGCAGGCAAGGCCCCCGACGACCTAGCGAGCGCCCGGTCTCGGACCGGTATTGGAGCGCTCCAGGAACATGACAACGGGGTAACAGCAAGGGGTACGCCGGGTTGGCGGGCACCGCAAGATGCGCCGGGCTGTTGATCCAGCCGACCACGACCTGCGCGGCACTCGTGTAACCGGCGGCGAGATCGTCGCCCGCCCAGGCGGAGAACACCGGGTAGCCCGCGTCGGCCATGCGCTGCGTCGGATTACGGCCGTCCAGCGAGGTGTGCGAGAAATAGTTATTGACCGAGAGGTCGGTGGCCATCCACTTCGCCGCCGAGGTCAGGGCGTCGGAGACCACCAGCGTCGAGGGACCGCGACGCCCGGAAGGTGTTGATCTGCCCCAGGAGGTCGTTCTCGCCCACTGTCGAGCGTCGCCGCATCGGCGACGGTGCCACCGTCCAGGCTCTGGGCGAACGCCATGACGACCACGGTCGTGAGCAGCGCTGCCCTCCGCAGTGGCCCCTTCCTCGAGCGCCGGTCGAGTTTGCGCTCGGGCCCCGCTCAACGCCCTCTAAAGGAAGTTACCGTGCGATGGCCGCGCGATCGGCATCGGCCGGTCCGACTCGTCTGGTTCGAGCTACGGCTGGCACTGGGACGCGGACTTCGGCGGCGGCGTCGACCGGGCCGCGGTCTCGTCGTGGTTCGACGTCGGATTCCACAGCGCGTCCGCCGGTCAGAGCCCGGATGTGGCCCTGGTACCCGGTCAGGTCACGTCGCTGGTCGTCGCGCTCCGCAACACCCGGGTACCGCGGCTGATACGCCGGCAGCCCGGGCCAGGAGGCAACCTCGGGACGCGTGGCGACATCCCGCGCTCCGACCTCGCCACCAATCCCAGGTCCGCGCCCCCGCGACTCCCGGGGTGTACCGACTCGACGTCCGCGGCGTCGTCGACGGCACCGCGTGGCTCGAGGACGCCGGGATTCTACTTCCTGATCACGGTTCGCTAGGGACGCGCACCCGGCGCAGGAACGGCTCGAGGGCCTCGAGGAACGGCTCGGGCCGAATCCCGTGGATGCGGTGGCCGACGCCGGGGAATTTGACGAGCTGCGCGTCCGGCCAACGCCGGACGAGCGCGTCGGCCTCGTCGTCGCGCAGCGCGCTGCCCTGCTTCGGGTCCGCCGCGAGCAGCAGCGTCGGGCAGGCCGGGGCCGCGCCCACGACCCGGTCGTGCCCGTCGGGCCGGGCGTGGCCGAACTGCTCCACGAACGTCGGATCGACGTCGCGGTAGTACGTCGCGAGGCGCTCGGGCGAATAGAACCCGCGGACCTCGCCGACGGTGCGCTCGCCCCGCGGCCCGGGCATCGGCAGCGGGAGTTTCGCGATCGCCCGGGTGAACGCCGCCGGCTCGGCGACGTTGCCAATCGCGGCATGCACGTCGCGGTAATACTCCGCGCGCCAGTCCCGGTCCCAGTTGTCGACCACCGGGTCCTCGAGGACGAGCGCACGGATCGCCGTTGGCTCCCGAGCGGCGGCGACGAGGGCGGTCGAGCCGCCCATCGAGTGACCGATAACGACCGCCGGCGCTTTCGCGACGCCTGCGATGAGCCGGAGCAGATCGCCCGCGAGCTCCTCGATTCCGTAGCTCGCCGCGCGTCCGCTCTTGCCGTGGCCCCGCGCGTCGTATGCGATGACGCGGTACCGTGTGGTGAGCCGGGGGAAGATGTTCTCCCAATCCTCCGCCCGGAAGGTCGCTCCGTGCAGCAGAACGATCGGCGGCTCGCGGGGCGCACCCGTGCCGGCGTCGTAGTACACGAGCTTCGGATCGCCCTTGAACGTCCGCGACCGGGGGAGGCGCTTCGGCATCGCGCGAAGTCTAGGGATACGCTTTCGCCGGTGATGGCCGTGCGCGTCCGGCTGGATCAGTTGTTAGTGCAGCGCGCGCTCGCCCCGAGCCGGGAGCGCGCGCAGGCGCTGATCCTCGCGGGCGCGGTCCGCATCGACGGCGAGGTCGCCGACCGCGCCGCGGCGCCGGTGCGCGATGATGCCGCGATCACCATCGACGCGGGGCCACGCTTCGTGTCCCGCGGCGGTGACAAGCTCGACGGCGCGCTGCACGATTTCGCGCTCGACGCGCGCGGCCGGGTGGTCCTCGACGTCGGATCCTCGACCGGCGGTTTCACCGACTGCGTCCTAAAGCGCGGCGCGATCCGCGTGCACGCGATCGACGTGGGCAAGGGTCAACTGGACTGGCGCCTGCGCAACGATCCGCGCGTCGTCGCACGCGAAGGCGTGAACGCACGCGAAGGTTTCGACCTCCCCGAGCAGGTTGATCTCATCGTCGCCGATCTGTCTTTCATCTCCCTACGGCTTGCGCTACCGCCGTCGTTCCGGCATCTCCGCGTGGCAGGGGACGTCGTCGCGCTCGTGAAGCCGCAGTTCGAGGCCGGCCGCGACGCCGTCGGCCGCGGCGGTATCGTGCGTGAGGCGCCCGCGCGCTCCGAGGCGGTGGTCGCGGTGTGCGAGGCGTTCACCGCGGCCGGCGTTGGAACGATCGGCATCGCGCCGTCCCGTCTGGCGGGCCGCGAAGGGAACCGCGAGATCTTCATCCACTGCCGGAAGGGCGACCCCGGCCTCGCGCCGGGCTGGATCCGCGAGCGAGCCGTCGAGGCCGCCGAATGAAGCTCGCTTTCGCCGTGCGCCCGGATTGGAACGTCGCGATCGATGCGGCCCGCGACGCGGCGGAGCGCGCCCGCGCAAAGGGACACGAGGTCGTCCAGGTTTCGCTCGACTCGAGCTTATTGGTGCGCGAGGTCGCGGGCGTCGAGGTCGCGATCGTGTTCGGTGGCGACGGCACGATGCTGCGGGCGGCGCGCGCACTCGCGCCGCTCGGGGTCCCGATCCTCGGCGTAAACCTCGGCCGGCTCGGATTCCTCGCCGGCGGATCCCTCGAGGAGCTCGACGGACTGCTCGCGGAGATCGCCGGAGGCCGCTTCACGTGCGAGGAGCGAACGCTGCTCGAGGCGCGACTGAGCCGCCGTGGAGCGGCCGACATCGAGGTGCTCGCGCTGAACGACGTCGTGGTCGCGCGCGGCAAGGAGGTGCGATCGATCCACATCGAGGTCAAGATCGACGGCGCTCCGTTCACGGTGTATTGGGCCGACGGCCTCATCGTCGCGACCGCGACGGGCAGCACGGCCTACGGCATGTCGGTCGGTGGTCCGCTCATCATCCCGTCCTCACGCGCGATCATGATCGTCCCGATCGCGCCGCACTTGTCATTCCCGAACGCCGTGGTGCTGGATGTGGATCAGACGATCAGCCTTGACGTGCGGGACGAGCCGGCGCGGCTCTCGCTCGACGGGCAAGAGGAGCACGATCTGCAGGTCGGCGACCGCATCGAGGTCCGGCGGGCAAAGAATGTCGCCCGCTTCGTACGGACGACGACGATGCGGCCGTTCCTCTCGCTGTTGCGGCAGAAGATCCTGAAGGAAGGCGACGAGCTCTCACGATGACCCTCGATGCGGCCGCGGCGGTCCGCGCCATCAAAGCGGCGACGAAGCGGAGGCCGGCGGTCGCGATCGTTCTCGGTTCGGGCCTCGGCGCCCTCGCCGACGAGGTCGCCGATGCGACCCGGATCGCGTACGCGGACATCCCCGGGTGGGAGCACAGCACCGCGCCCGGACATTCGGGCGAGCTCGTGGTCGGTACGCTGTCCGGCAAGGACGTTGCCGTCATGAAGGGGCGGCTCCATTACTACGAGGGCTACGACATGCCCGCAGTCGTATTCCCGGTGCGGGTCTTCCAGGCCTGGGGGATCGACACGATCATCCTGACGAACGCGTGCGGTGGCCTCAACCCGGCATTCAAGACCGGGGATCTCATGCTCATCGACGATCACATCAACTTCATGCCGGCGAACCCGCTTCGCGGCCCGAATGACGACGCGCAGGGACCGCGCTTCCCGGACATGGTGGGCGTGTACACCAAGGAGCTGCGCGCGATCGCGAAGTCGGTGGACGGCGACCTGCGCGAGGGCATCTACGTCGGCGTCGCCGGCCCGAATTACGAGACGCCTGCGGAGCTCCGGATGCTGCGCGGCTGGGGCGCCGACGCGGTCGGCATGAGCACGGTGCCCGAGGTGCTCGCGGCGCGCCACCTCGGCATGCGCATCCTCGCGATCGCGACGGTGACGGACATGGCGACCGGGCTCCCGGGCCAGATCGACCACGTGACCGCGGAGCAGGTCCTCGCGGTCGCGAACCGGGCGGGCGCGCGGCTGGGGGCGCTGATCAAGGGCGTCGTCGCGAAGCTCTAGCGATGCGGGTCGTCGAGCTCATCGAACGCAAACGCGATGGCGCGACGCTGACCGACGACGAGATCACGTTCCTTGTCGGCGGACACACGAGCGGCGAGATCCCGGACTACCAGATGGCCGCGTTCTGCATGGCCGTCGCCTGGCGGGGGATGAGTGCTCGCGAGACGGCCGCCCTCACCTCAGCGATGGTCGCCTCTGGGCAGCGGCTCGACCTCACGCGTTTCGGCCGCGTCGTGGACAAGCATTCGACCGGAGGCGTCGGCGACAAGACGACGCTCGTCGTCACGCCCCTCGTCGCGGCGTGCGGCGTTCCGGTCGCGAAGATGAGCGGGCGCGGTCTCGGGTTCTCGGGCGGAACGCTCGACAAGCTCGAGTCCATTGCCGGGTATCGCGTGGACCTCTCGACGGAAGAGTTCCTCGCACAGCTCGCGAGGATCGGCATCGTCGTGACCGGTCAGACCGCCGACCTGGCGCCTGCCGACGGCCTGCTCTATGCCCTTCGGGACGCGACCGGCACGGTCCCGTCGATCCCGCTCATCGCCTCGAGCATCATGTCGAAGAAGATCGCCGCCGGCGCGAACGCGGTTGTGCTCGACGTGAAGGTCGGGAGCGGCGCGTTCATGAAGGACCGCCGGTCCGCCCGCGCCCTCGCGCGTGCGATGACGGCGATCGGCGTGGCCCACGGTCTCGCAGTGACCTGCGAGCTCACCGACATGGAGCAGCCGCTCGGCCGCGCCGTCGGGAATGCACTCGAGGTCGCGGAGGCGATCGCGACGCTGCGCGGCGACGGGCCCGCCGACCTTCTGGCGCTCACACGCATCGCAGGTGCCGAGATGCTGATTCTCGGCGGCAAGGCCCGCGACCGCGCCGCTGCGCTCCGGCGTATCGACCGCGCCATCGCCGACAGGAGCGGGCTCGCGAAATTCCGCGAGCTCGTTGCCGCTCAAGGTGGCGATGTCTCGATGGTCGACGACCCGACCCGGCTTCCGAGCGCGCCGCAGGTGGAGACGCTGCGCGCGCCGCGGACCGGCTACGTACGGCGGATTGCCGCGGACGAGGTCGGGCTGGCTTCTGTCCGACTCGGCGCCGGCCGCGAGCGGAAGGGCCAGCCGATCGACCATCGCACCGGCATCGTGCTGCACGCCAAGGTCGGCGACCAGGTCGAGCGCGGTGCGCCCTTCGCCGAGGTGCACCACGCCGGCGGGGCCGCGGATCGCGAGGCCATCGAGCAGGTTCGCGCGGCGTTCGCCTGGAGCGCGCGGCGGGTCCCGCCGCGGAAGCTCGTGCTCGGCCGCATCGCGTCGTGAGACCGCGCCCATAGACTCGACCGTGTGATCGCAGGCGGCTCTCGGGGCCCCGGGAGCATGAATCCAATGCTCGTCATCGCGCTCGTGCTGTTGGCATATGCGGCCTTGACTGGTGGCCTCGCCGGGCCTCTGCGATCGTGGCAGACCGATCCAAACCGGACCGTCGGCTTCCTCATCGCGATCGTTCTGGGTATCACGGTGCACGAGTTCATGCACGCGTACGCCGCGCATCGTCTCGGCGACGACACCGGACGGCTCCTCGGCAGGCTG
The DNA here is from genome assembly GCA_035543375.1 of Candidatus Limnocylindria bacterium. Taxonomy (GTDB): domain Bacteria; phylum Chloroflexota; class Limnocylindria; order P2-11E; family P2-11E; genus UBA4735. The sequence goes on along the minus strand of DASZZF010000015.1, from coordinate 12,243 downwards.
ACGTTGAATCCGATGGCCCATTTCGATCTGTTCGGGACCCTGCTGCTCGTGCTCGCGGGTTTCGGATACGGGAAGCCGGTGCCGTTCAACGAGGCGCGGTTGCGCGGGCCATCCGCGGTCACGCTCGTCGCGGTCGCGGGTCCGCTGTCCAACTTCGCGATCGCGGCGGTCTGCGCGATCCCGTTGCGCTTCGGCGCCGTCGGCCTCCCGAGCGCGTACGCGGAGATCCTCGTGTGGGTCGTGTACATCAACTGCGTGCTCGGGGTGTTCAACTTGATCCCGATCCCGCCGTTGGATGGATCGAACGTCGTATACGGGTTGCTGCCGCCGCGGCAGCAGTACGCCTGGCGGCAGTACCAGCAGTACGGACCGATGCTCCTGCTGCTCCTGTTAATCGCCGGCGGCGGGATCCTCGCCGCCCTCGTGAGCGGGCCAGCGGCCTCGCTGACGAACCTGTTCACCGGTCAGCACCTCTTCCGCTAATGCTCGACCGCCCGCGGCAGACGGTCCGTTTCGTCGCGGCAGGCGCGGCGGGAGACGCGCGCCACGCTGAGCGCACCGCGCGCATCCTTCGCGAGCTCGGTGCGGACGAGGAGCTCGTGGCCGCGGGCTCGATGCACGACATCGCGAAGCCGTCCGGCACTCGGCTCTGGCACCGGACCACCGGCGTGCTGCTCGCCCTCATCGCGCCGCGCCTTCGCGCGCGCCTTGCTCAGGGCGACTCGACCTTCGCTCGCTACCTCGACCACGCCCGCCGCGGAGCGGTTGAAGCGCGCCGGCTCGGCGCGTCCGAGCGCGTCGTCGCGCTCATCGCGCGTCACCACGAGCCACCGCGGACCGAGGACCAGCGACTGCTCGCCCGCGCGGATCGCGAGGCGCTGCCATGATGCCTGTCGGCCCGCGGCCACCGGAAGTCAGCGTCGCCGGCTTCGAGGGTCCGCTCGATCTGCTCCTCGAGCTCGTGGAGGAGAAGAAGCTCGACGTGTTCACCGTTCGGCTCGGAGATCTCGCCGACGAGTACCTCGTGCGCGTCCGCGCGATGGTGACGCTGCCAGCGGACGAAGTCTCCGCGTTCCTCGCTATCGCCTCGCGCCTGGTGCTCCTGAAGGCGCGCAGCCTGCTGCCATCGCTCGTCCCGATATCGCTGGACGACGAGAGCGACACCGAGGAGGAGCTCCGGCTGCGGCTCATCGAGTACGCGACGACGAAGGGTCGTGCCGAAGCGCTCGGCGATCGCCTGCGCGCTGGCGAGCGGGCGTTCCACCGCGAGGGCGGCACGGTTGAGCTCCCGCCGCGCGGCGGAGACCCCGACGCGCTGGCCTCGGCGTGGCTCAAGGTCTTGGCACTCGCGCGACGCACCGAGGAGACCGTCGAGGTCCCCGGCGAGCGCTACTCGGTCGAGCAGCGCACCGTGGAGATCGAAACGCTCATCGGCGAACGGGGCCGCCTCACCTTCGCTACGCTGCTCGGCGACCGGCCGACCCTGGAGTACGCGATCGTGACGTTCATCGCGCTGCTGGATCTCTATCGCCGCGTCGTCATCGATATCACCCAGGACGAGCTGTTCGGCGAGATCCTCATCGAGCGCAAGATGCAGCGGATGGAGGGCCTTCCCGAGTGACGCGTTCGGTTGTCGCGGCGGCGGTGGAAGCCGTCCTGTTCGTCGCGGAAAAGCCGGTCTCGCGGAGCGAGCTCGCGAAGATCGTGAGCGTCGGGCCGAAGGCGGTCGCCGACGCGCTGCGTGAGCTCTCCGACGCGTACGACGGCACCGGATTGCGCCTCGCCCACGAGGCCGACGACTGGCAAATCGTCACGGCACCGGGCCAGGCGCCGTACGTCGCGGCGTTCCTCGGCGCTGACCGGCTGCGGCTGTCCGCCGCGGCCCTCGAGACGCTCGCGGTAATCGCGTACCTCCAGCCGGCGACGCGCGCCGAGGTCGAAGCCATCCGGGGCGTGAACTGCGACCAGACCATCTACACGCTGATGTCGCGCCGGCTGATCGAGGAGCTCCGCCGCCGCGAGGCCCCAGGCAGCCCATTCGAGTACGGCACGACCTGGGAGTTCCTCGAGTGCTTCGGGCTCACCTCGCTCGACGAGCTGCCCACGGTGTTCTCGCCCGAGGGTGTCCTCGCCGACGGCTCGGCGGCGCCGGTAGCGGTGGAATGAAGCGCTCGCAGCCGCGCTCCGATCCCTCGCGCGGGCCCGCCCGCCGCACCGGCGGTCGCGGTCAGGTACCGGCGGGTCGAGGGCGGGGACCTGAGGCCCGGACTCTCGCTGCGGGCCGGGACCGGCCTCGCCGCCCGCGGACGACGGCCCCGAATCAGCCCGACCCGCGGGGTCCACGGACGGCGCCGTCCGGTGGCGGCGGTCGTGCAGCGCGTCCCCGTCCCGGACAGGTCCGACCCGCACCGGCGCCGGCCCGGCGGCCGCAGACCAATGCCGCTCTGGGCGAGCGCGCGCAGAAGCTCCTGTCCGAGCGCGGTGTCGCCTCCCGGCGGCACGGCGAGCAGCTCATCGTCGCGGGCCGGGTCACTTCTTCGGGCCGCGCGGTCCATTTGGGCGAGCGCGTCGCGCCCGATGCGCCGCTCGAGATCGACGGACGCAAGATCGAAGGCGCGGTAGCGCACCGGTACGTGCTCTTGCACAAGCCGGTGGGCGTGTTGTCGACGGCACGCGACGATCGCGGCAGGGCCACCGTCGTGTCATTGGTCGGTGCGCGCGAGCGGCTCTATCCGGTCGGCCGGCTTGACGCTGACTCCGAGGGCCTGCTGCTGCTGACGAATGACGGCGCCTGGGCCGAGCGCGTCCTCCATCCGCGCTTCGGGCACGAGCGCGAGTACGAGGTCGAGGTCATTCCGGAGCCGTCGACCGGGCAGCTCACGCAGCTCAAGCGCGGCGTCGCGCTCGAGGAAGGTCAGGCGCAGTTCAAGTCGCTTCGCGTCGTCGGATCAGGCCGGCTGCGGCTCGTGCTTCACACGGGCTGGAAGCGACAGGTGCGGCGCATGTGCGCGGCTGTCGGCCTGCGCGTCGTCCGGCTGCGGCGGGTGCGCATCGGTCCACTCGAGATTGGGACGCTGCCCGCGGGAAAGTGGCGCGAGCTCACCCAACAAGAAGTGCGCGCGCTCCGGGCGGCGCGCCGGTGACGATGCCGCGCACGATCGCCATCGACGGCCCGGCGGGCGCAGGGAAGAGCACGATCGGCGCGCTTGTCGCGGAGCGCCTCGGATATCGGTTTCTCGATACAGGGGCGATGTATCGCGCCGTGGCGGTCGCCGCGCTCCGCAAGCACATCGATCCCGACGACGGTGCGGCGCTCACGGTGCTCGCGAACGAGGTCCGCATCACGAGTGGTCCGCCGACGAAGCAGGACGGGCGGGCCTACACGGTCCTACTGGGCGGCAGCGATGTCACCTGGGAGATCCGCGCGGCCGAGATCGATCGCATCGTGTCGCAGGTCGCCCGGATCCCCGGTGTGCGCGACGCAATGGTGTCGCAACAGCAGGGGCTTGCGGCGCAGGGTCGCGTCGTCATGGTGGGCCGGGACATCGGGACCGTCGTACTGCCGGATGCGGACCACAAGATCTTTCTCACCGCCTCCGCGGGCGAGCGCGCGCGCCGGCGCGAGGAGGAGCTCGCCGCGCGCGGGGAACGGCGACCGCGGCAACAGCTGTTGCACGAGATCCTCCGGCGCGACCAGCTCGATACCGAGCGCGTCCTATCGCCGCTGAAGGCGGCGGACGACGCGGTCGTCGTACAGACGGATGGACTGTCGGTGCGCGAAGCGCTGGACCGCGTCCTCGGGACCATCCCACGGGCCTGACGCGCGTGCTCGGCGGTCCGACCTGGCCGCAGCGGCGCCTCTGGGTGTGGCAGCTGCTGTTCCCGTTCGTGCGCGCCGGCGGGATGGCCCTCTTCCCGATGCGTCTCGACGGTGGCGAGCGGGTCCCGCGATCCGGCCCGTACATCGTCGTCGCCAACCACATCGACTGGAAGGATCCGCCGGCGATCGAGCTCCAGGTGCGCGTCGCGATCCGTTTCATGGCCAAGGCGGAGGCCTTCGAGCTGCCGTTCGTCGGAGGGCTGTTGCGCGGCATCGGCTGCTTCCCGGTCCGCCGCGGGCAGGCCGACCGGCACGCGCTCGAGACTTGTCTCGAGGTCCTCCGGGCGGGTCGCCCGCTCGGGTTCTTCCCCGAGGGCACCCGGAGCCGCGACGGCCGGTTGCATCGCGCCCATCCCGGGATCGCGTTCCTCGCGCGGCGATCGGGCGCGCCGCTGCTCCCGGTCGCGATCTTGGGGACACAGGGCGCTCGACCGCTCCGCTCCGACATCCGGGTACGGATCGGGGAGCCGTTCAGGTCGAGCGAGCTCGATGTCGGGGAGACCGCCGACGAGCAAGCGATCGCCGATGCGATCATGCGTCGCGTCGCGCTGCTGTTGCCCGAGGAGCTCCGCGGCGAATATGCGTCCGCGGAGCTGCGCGGGCACTAGACTGGTTAGTGATGCAGGTACTTCTCGCGCGTGAAAATGGCTTCTGTTTCGGGGTCAAAAAGGCCGTCGAGCTCACTGAGGCCGCAGCCGAGACCGGGCGGCCGGTGCACAACCTTGGACAGGTCGTCCATAACCCGAACATCAGCAAGCGGCTCGCGGCCCGCGGGGTGACCGTCATCAAGGACCCCAAGGAAGCGCTGTCGGGAATCGTCGTCATCCGCGCGCACGGCGTTCCCCCGGCCGTCCGGGCGGGCATCGAGGCGCAGGGGCTCGAGTGCATCGATGCGACCTGCTCGCTCGTGCTGCGCGCGCAGCGGTTCACCAAGCAGCTCGCGGACGAAGGCTACCGGGTGATCATCCTCGGGACCCCGGAGCATCCGGAGGTCGTGGGCCTGGTGGGCTTCGCCGGCACGAATTACGTGATCGTCGAAACGAAGGAGGAGTGGGAGCGGCTGCCGAAGATGAAGAAGGCCGGCGTCGTCTCCCAATCGACGCAGCCGCCCTGGGCGTTCACCGCCCTCGTCGCGCACGTCGCGGAGATCAGCCAGGAGCTCAAGGTCTTCAACACCGTGTGCCCGGTCACCGTGAAGCGTCAGGTCGCCGCGACCGAGCTCGCCGGCGTCACCGACATGATCCTCGTCGTCGGCGGAAAGAATTCCGCGAACACCCGGGAGCTCGTGAACCTCGCGCGGATGCAGGGGCGCGACGCGCATCACATCGAGGACGCCGCGGAGCTCGAGTCCGGCTGGCTCGCAGGTAAAGAGCGCATCGGCCTCATCGGCGGATGCTCGACGCCCATGGAGACCCTTCTGGAAGTGAAGGAGCGCGCCGAAGCGTTGGCGGGCTAGGGTGTCCAGGGGCGTCGTCGCGATCGTCGGGCGCCCGAATGTCGGGAAGTCCACGCTGTTCAATCGGCTGGTCGGCGATCGCGTTGCCATCGTGGAGGATCTTCCCGGGACGACGCGCGACCGCCTGTACGCCACGGCCGATTGGAACGGCCGCGAGTTCGCGCTCGTCGATACGGGGGGGCTCGTCGATCCGAGGGCCGGGCCGATCGAGGCCGCCGTCCGGGCGCAAGCCGAGCTCGCGATCGACGAGGCGGACGTGGTCCTGTTCATCGTCGATGCGAAAGCGGGCATCCTGCCCGTCGAGCACGACGTCGCGGATCGTCTTCGCCGGAGCGGGAAGCCATCGCTCATCGTGGCGAACAAGGCCGACTCCTGGCGGGGGGAGGCCCAGTCCGCGGAGTTCTATGCCCTGGGCCTCGGTGAAGTGCATACCGTCTCCGCACTGCAGGGGACCGGGACCGGCGATCTTCTCGATGCGGTCCTCGCGGCGCTGCCGGCGATCACCGACGACACGCCACAGGCCGACGCGCGCGTCGCGATCATCGGCCGCCCCAACGTCGGGAAGTCGAGCTTCCTCAACACGCTGGTCGGCGCGCCGCGCGCCGTCGTGAGCGAGATCCCGGGCACGACCCGCGACACGGTTGATACGCTCATGGAGCGCGTCGGCAAGCGGGTGTTGCTCGTGGATACCGCGGGCATCCGCCGCCGCGGCAGCATCGAGCAGGGGATCGAGAAGTACGCGCTGCTCCGGACGGTGCGGGCGATCGAGCGCGCCGATGTGGCCATCCTTCTCGTCGACGCGCTCGAAGGCATCGTCGACCAGGACGTGCACATCGCCGGATACGCGCTCGAGGCCAAGGTCGGTCTGGTGCTCGCGATCAACAAGTGGGATGCTGTCGACCGCGGCATGGAGACGACCGAACGCGTCCGGGCCGAGGTCACGCGCGAATTCCATTTCGCGTCGTGGATGACAAGCCATCTTGTCTCCGCGAAGACTGGGCGCAACGTCATCGAGACGCTCGACGACGCCGTACGGGTCGTCGCATCCCGCAAGACCCGCGTGTCGACGGCCGAGCTGCACCGGATCCTCGTGGAGGCCATCGGAGCGCATCCGCATCCCAGCGTGCGCGGCACGGAGATCCGCTTCCGTCACGTGACCCAGGCCGACGCGCATGTCCCGACCTTCGTCTTCTTCGTCGACCGCCCCGACCTCGTCCATTTCTCGTATCAGCGCTACCTCGAGAACCGGATCCGGGAGCATCATCCGTTCGCAGGCACCCCGATCCATCTGCAATTCCGCGGAGCGCGGGACTGATGGACGCGGTCCTGCGGATCGCGGTCGCCGGTATCGCCGGCTACGGGATCGGCTCCATCTCGAGCGGATACATCGTCGGGCGGCTGTACCGGAACGTGGATCTGCGAACGGTCGGCTCCGGTTCGACCGGTGCGACGAACACGTACCGCGCGCTCGGCCTCGGCGCGGCGCTCCTCGTCGCGGTCCTGGACATCCTGAAAGGGGCGGGGTCGGTCTGGATCGCGACGCTCTTTGTCAGTGCCCCGCCCGATGAGCGGACGATCGCGGCAGCCGCGGCGGCGCTCGGCGCCGTGGCCGGGCATTGCTGGCCCGCCTTCCTCGCAGGCCGTGGCGGCCGCGGCGTCGCCACGGGTTTCGGCGCGCTGCTGTTCATCGCGACGCCCGCCTGGCTCGGGGCGGTCGTAGCGTTCATGATTGCGCTTGCGATCACCCGGATGGTGAGCGTCGGCTCGCTGGCCGCCGTCGCCGGCGCGATCTGCGGCTACGCGGTCTTCGTCGCCACCGGCTACCTGTCATTCCATTGGGCCGTGCTGACCTTCATCCTCGCGGGCGGCACGATCGTGATCGTCCGGCATCGCGCGAACATGCAGCGCATCGTTCGCGGCAGCGAGCCCCGCCTCGGACGACGGTCATCCCGCCCGATGTAGCCGTCCTGGGGGCCGGGTCCTGGGGCACGACCCTCGCGACGATCATCGCCCGGGACGGAGGCCGCGACGTGATCCTTTGGACCCGCGATGCCTCGCGCGCCGCGGAGATCGCGGCCCGGCGTGAGAACGTCGCCTATCTCCCGGGCGTGACGCTCCCGAATGCCGTGCTCGTCACCGCCGACCTCGAGCAGGCTCTCGCCGCGCCGGCGATCGTCGTCGCGGCCCCGACCACGGGCGTGCGGGTGCTGCGCGACGGCGTCGCTCCGCTGTTGCGCGCGGAGCACCGGCTTTGCTCGACCACGAAGGGCCTCACGTTGGGTGACCGGCGGCGCATGAGCGAGATCTGGAGCGAGGTCCTGCCCCGGTCGCGCGTGGCGGTCCTCTCGGGACCGAACATCTCGCGGGAGATCGCGTCCGGGCTCCCGGCGCCGACGGTTATCGCGTCTTCCGACCGGGACACCGCGAGGGCCTTCCAGGAGCTCGTCGGCACGCCGATGTTCCGCGCGTATACGAACGACGACGTCGTCGGGGTCGAGCTCTGCGGGGCGCTCAAGAACATCATCGCCCTCGGCGCCGGTGCGATCGACGGCATCGGCTACGGCGTGAACGCGAAGGCCGGCTTCCTCACCCGCGGCATTGCGGAGATCGCGCGCTACGCGTTCAGCTGCGGCGCCGATCCGCTGACCTGCGCCGGACTCGCGGGATTCGGGGATCTCATCGCCACCTGCACGAGCGCGCACTCGCGGAACCGGAAGGTCGGCGAGCAACTGGCGAAGGGTGTCGCCCTGGACGACATCGTCAGCCGGCTGGGCGGTCAGATCGCCGAAGGCGTCGGAACGACTGCGGCGGTGCACGCGCTGGCCGCGGCGCGGGGGGTCGAAATGCCGATCACCGCGGCGACCTACCGGGTGCTCTTCGAGGGCTGGCCCGTGCGGGACGCAATGCGGGAGCTGATGGAGCGCGAGCGCGGCGAGGAGCTGTCTGGCCCGCTCGCGGAGGCATCGCGGCTGCTCCGCATGCTCGGGGCCGTCAATGGGGAAGGCGATCGGCCAGCTGACTGAGGAGGGCGTGCGCGCCCGACTCGACGTGGATGATCTCCATGTGGATCGTGAGCGGCGTCGGCCCGGCGCCAAGGGCGACCATCAGGACCGCCGCCACCGCCAGCAGGACCATCCCGACCGCGATCAGTTCGCTCTCCATTTGAGCCGCCTCACTTCCGTTCCGTCTGTCCTTCATTCACGATGCGGGCCAACGATGTGTCGCCAATGCGTATGAGAACTGTGAATTGGGTGGCCGCCCTGCTCGTCGTCCTGGCCTCGTGCACGGCAGCGGGCGACCCGCCGGAGCCGCACCGGGACGCCCTGACGCACGTCCTTCACGTGATCGCCACAGGGGCAAGCGGGCCGGTGGCCGGTCTGCGGGTCTGCGCCGTGCCGCTCAGCGGTCCCGAGTCATGCGCCGCGACCGGGCCGGACGGGACGGTCGCGCTTGCCTTAGTACCCGCCGTCTACCAGGTGCGGTCCGATGCGCCGGCTGGCCAGCGGCGCTCGGGCGATCTCGCCGGCGCCGATCTGTACCCCGGCGACGCGACCGTGCGCCTGGGGTTCGAGCCGGTCCGCAGGATCGCCGGGACCGTGCGCGACGCCGGCGGAGAGGCGGTCGGCGGTGCGCGGGCCTGCGCGAATCCGCTGTCGCCGGGCGACAGGGCGTGCGAGAAGACCCGGCCCGACGGGACCTATGCGCTTGAGGCGACGCCCGGCGTCTACAAGCTGTCGTTCGACGGCGCGCCCGGGGCGAAGCTGCTCTCGCAGTGGGCTTTCGGTCGCGTCGACAGCGGCGAGGCCGACGTCGTCGACGTCCGCACCGCGGACGCGACCGGCATCGACGTCACGCTGCGGCCGGGCGTGGCGCTGTCCGGCACGGTCATGGCGCTGGACGGTCACCCGGTGAAGCGGGCGCAGGTCTGCACGCACGGCTTCTCGGCGTCGCTGCCCTGGGACTGCGAGCGCACCGACGACCTCGGGCGCTACGTCGCGCTCCGCGAGCCGGATCGCTACTGGCTCTGGTTTGTCCCGCCGGACGACGACCCGCTCATGATGCAGTGGTTCGACGGCGCGCTTGTCGGCGTCGGGGCGACACCGGTCGATCTGTTCGCGGATGAGACCGCCGACGCGGTGCTCCGGCCCGGGCCGGCGGTCCGAGGTCGCGTCGTCGACCCGGAGGGCGCTGCGGTCGGCGGCGCGCTGGTGTGCGTGGACACGGCGTTCCCGACCGGCCGGATCTGCCGACCGACCGACGCGACCGGTGCATACCGGGTGACGACTCGGCCCGAGACCTACCTCATACAGGTCCAGGCTCCGGAGGGGAGCGACCTGCTCGCCCAGTACGTCGGCGGCGGCCGGACGTGGATCGACGCCGGTACGGTGCGGGTGGACGGGGGCGACATCGTCGTCAACGTCGCCCTGCGGCGTGGCGCGCGCGTGACCGGGGTCGTCCGGTCGGCGCTCGGCGTCCCGCTCGAGGGGGCATCGGTGAACCTGTCGGATGGACAAGGCATCGTCGCGGCCGTCTCGACCAATGCGACCGGTGCGTACGCGGCGGTCGTGCCGCCCGGCCGCTACCGGCTCGACGTCTTCGCGCCGTTCGCGAGCCAGCTCTTGAGTGACGAGGGCCGGAGCGTCGACGTGGCCAGCGGCGTGACGATCGACGTCACCCTGGCCGACGCGGGGCCCTGAGCGCGGCCATAATCGAGCACGCGCATATATCGATCGGGGAGGACCTTCATGGATCCGCGCTCTCTCTTCGCACCACGACTCGTGGTGCACGCCCACTGCGACATCCCGTGCGGCATCTACGACCCAACGTCGGCGAAGATCGCGGCCGACACCGTCGCCAAGATGGTCGAAAAGATCGCCGCGATCACCGGCATGGAGCTGGCGGACCGCAACACCTTCACCCGCTGTGTCGCCGTGAAGGAGGAGCACGCCGAGATCTGCAAGAAGGAGCTGCTCATTCTGTGGAGCGACTACTTCAAGCCCGAGCACCTCGAGAAGTACCCGAAGCTACACGACACGTTCTGGAAGGCGGCAAAGCTCTGCTCGAAGAACAAGCAGACCGTCGTCGCCGCCGCCGCCGCCGAGCTGCAGGCCGCGGTCAAGGAGATCGCGGACATTTTCTGGGCGACCAAGAAGTAACGGCGGGTCGATTCTTCCGGGTCGCGGTCGCCGGCCGGAGCATGGAGCCCACGCTGCGCGAGGGCGATTGGCTGCTCGTCCGCAGGCTCGCGCGCCCGGCGCGGGTCGGAGAGCTCGTCGTCGCCGTTGATCCGCGCGAGCCGGCCCGGCTCTTGGTGAAGCGCGTCGCCGCTATCGAGCACGGGCAGCTCTCCGTGGCCGGCGACCGGTGCGACGCGTCCACGGATTCGCGCAGCTTCGGTCCGATCCACGACTCGAGCGTCCTCGGCCGGCCCGTGCTGCGGTACGCCCCCCTCGCGCGGTTCGGACCGGTACGTTGACCGGCGATAGCGGGACCGCGAAGGACGTGACGTGCGCCCGATGCGGCAACACGCGCGCCGGCGCCGGACGCGTCGGCCTGCCTGAGCCGCTGGGCGGCGAGATCGAGCGGAGCGTCTGCGCCGAGTGCTGGAAGGAGTGGGTGGCCCAGCAGATCAAGGTCATCAACCATTACGGGTTGAAGCCGGTGATCCGTGAGGATCGCGAGAAGCTGTATGCGTTCACTCGAGAATTCCTCAATCTCGCGACGTAGTATTCGCGGCCATGAGTGAGGACAGCGGCGGCACGACGTCCGTGAGCGATGCCCCCGCCGCCGAGGGCGTCCATGTCTACTGCATCATCGAATCCGCCGAGCCGCGCGCGTTCGGGAACATCGGGATCGGCGGGCGAGGCGGTGAGGCCTTCACGGTCCATTTCCTGGATCTCGCGGCCGTCGTGAGCCGCACGCCGCTCATGGGGTATGACCCGACGCGCGAGAACGCCCTCACCCACGAGCACGTGCAGGAAATCGTGATGAACGAGCATGGCTTCACTCCCGTGCCGATGAGCTTCGGAACGCTATTCAAGACGCACGAGGACACGGTGGAGTTCCTCAACGACACCCACGAGGCGCTGAGCGACGTGCTGCAGAAGATGAAGGGCAAGCTCGAGGTTCGGCTTCAAGGTCAACTGGGACCGCGAGGAGCACCTTCGCGAGATCGAGTTGGAGAACGAGAAGATCCGGCGGCTAAAGCTGAGATCCAGACCAATTCGCAGTCCTCGACCTACTTCGCGCGGATGCAGCTCGGGCGGCTCGTGGAGCGGGCCCTCGCGGACAGGTCGGACAGCTACGTGCGATCTACGACGACCTGCGGGACGCGGCCATCGCGTCGCGCTCGAACAAGGTCATCGGCGACAAGATGATCATGAATGCCGCGTTCCTCGTCGCCCGCGACCAGGCCGAGCACTTCGACGCGAAGGTCCACGAGATCGGCAAGCAGTTCGAGGGCAAGCTCTCGTTTCGCTACACCGGCCCGTGGCCGCCGTACAACTTTCGTCACGATCCGGCTGCAGCTCGAGCGTTCGGCGCCGGTCTCCTGGGGCGCCGACCTCTCGCCCCTCGACTTGTGCGCCCACTGTCCGAAAGCGAGGAACCGTCGCGCAAGCGCTTCAAACCTTTGAGGTCGCCGAAAGCTACCACCAAGTAAACCCATGAAACCACCACTGCTATCCCCCAAAAAAGCCGGACGTCTCGCTGCTGGCACGGTGAAGGTCCCCGCCAAAGTACGAAGCAAAGCGACTGTGCTCAAGATGGGGGCCCTCCAGAGCGCAATCTTCAACAGCGCCAACTTCTCGAGCATCGCCACCGACGAGAAGGGCGTCATCCAGATCTTCAATGTCGGCGCCGAGCGGATGCTCGGCTACGCGGCCGCCGACGTGATGAACAAGATCAC